>JBPCXN010000170.1:0-38963 GCA_051008495.1 Endozoicomonas sp.
CATGGCCATTTTTAGCATCAATGGCACGGTCTCTGGCCATCAGCATGTCACCAGACCAGCCAATTGCCACGCAGATGTCACCATTGGCCAGATCAGAAATAGAGCGGGATGAGTGGAAATAGGTGACATAAGGGGTCACTTCCCTGATTTTTTCCACAGCTGCCTGGTAGTCCCGAAGGGCCACGCTGTCGCCAGGACGACCAATGTAGGCCATGACTGATGGCAGAACCTCTGAAGGCGCATCCAGGAAGGCAACACCACAGGACTGCAGTTTTTTCATGTTTTCAGGCTCAAACACCAGGGACCAGCTGTCCACAGGCGCGTCCTTGCCAAGGGCTTTTTCCACAGCCGCTTTGTTATAGCCGATGCCGGTAGTACCCCACAGGTAAGGAATGCCAAACTTGTTGTCCTTGTCGAACGACTCTGAAATGACACTCATGATCTGTGGATCAAGGTTCTTCAGGTTGGGCAGCTTGGACTTATCCAGTGGAGCATAAACACCGGCGGTCACCTGAGTCTTGTAAAAATCATGGGAAGGTGACACCAGGTCGAAGCCACTGCGGCCGGACAGCAGCTTGGCTTCGAGTACTTCATTGCTGTCATAAACGTCATAAACCACCCGGGTGTTGGTTTTTTCCCGGAAGTTTTTGATGGTGTCTTCACCGATGTATTCAGTCCAGTTGTAGAAATAGAGCGTTTTAGCCGGCTGCGCCTGGACCAGTGTGGTCAGTGCCAGCAGGCCGGTGGTCAGAAACTGGGCAATTTTCATTAAGGGCTCTCCAGAACAGCAATGAAACAGCCATGAGAGAAGGAGGAAACCTTCGCTCCGGATAGGAAAACCGCGCGATTATATAGAAGAGATGACCTGTCGCAAATAAAGCGGGTCAGAAAATCGAACGGCATCAGGCAGATTTCTCAGGTGCTGTAATACTTCTATCGTTCTTTTGGTTGAAATGCAGTCATCAGCAGGGCGAACAGCTTTGTCCGTTAGATACTGCCTGTATGGAATGAATTGGCAAAATGCACGCTTTCCGCACCATTCTTGTAGCCATTACCCGGTCCCATACCAGTGATCTGGAGCTGCGCCAGGCTTTGCAGCTGGCAAAGGATAACCGCGCCCGGTTGATTCTGGCCTTCTTTGACCAGAGCTTGGAGATCATCAGGCGACTTCAGTTTCTGCCCCTGGAGGACAAGCTGGAGTCACTGTTCAGGCGTCAGCTGGAAGAAGAGGCGACGAGGCTGAAACAGTCTGCCTGGGATGAAGGAATCCAGCTGGAAACCCGGATTGTTCCGGGCCGGCCACGGCAGATGATCATGAGCCTGGTTGAAGAGTGCAGTGCAGATCTGGTCATAAAGCTGGCCGACCCCAGTGGCGCCCTGGCGCGAAATCAGCTGGCCGGTAATGACCTGGCGCTGCTGCGAAAGTGCCCGGTACCGGTTCTGATGATGGCCTGCCGGGAGCAGTTGCCGGATTTTACCGGCCGGATCATGGTGGCCATTGATGCCGGTGACCCGGATCAAAGTGTGGTGGCCCTGAATCGACGTCTGTTGCTGCACGGGCTGTACCTGAGCAGCCAGGAAGCAGCTGAACTGCATGTTGTCAGTGTCTGGAACCTGCCGGTTGAACATCATGCTCTCAGAATGCTCGATGAACAGGAACTGTACGAGCTGCAGGAAACCACCCACCGGCGTTACCAGCACAAACTGGGGGAAGCCATGGCAGATGCGGGTGTGAACGCCAAATCTGATTCTGTCCGGGTGCATCTGCTGAAAGGAAAGCCGGCCCATGAGATCCAGAGACTGGCGAATGAAGTGAATGTCGACCTGATTGTAATGGGAACACTGGGCAGGCAGGCGCATGGGGTGCTAATGGGGAATACCGCGGAAAATATTCTCAATGGTGTTTACTGTTCGATACTGGCGGTTAAGCCGGAAGGGTTCGTCAGTCCGCTGGGTTAGGCCAGGCATATGTATAGGATTAAATTGATTCAGGTTGTCGGGTTGTTACAAGAAAAGGGTATTACACAGGATTATCTCCCTGCCTAAACTGCCAGCCAGTACACTAAACGGCTGATCGGGGATAGTGTTTTGGGCACTCTGCATGAGCATGAAGAAGGAGTGGTGGGGCATTCAAAGCATTGGATTCGGTCCGCGTTAACGGCACTTGGCATTCTCACTGGCACCCATAGTCTGGCCATGGCTGACAGTATTAACTGCAAGGACTATCAGCTTAGTGAATTCAGGGCCTTATGTCAGTACGCCTCACAAAATGCCACCTATATTCAC
Organism: Endozoicomonas sp.; assembly: GCA_051008495.1. Taxonomy (GTDB): domain Bacteria; phylum Pseudomonadota; class Gammaproteobacteria; order Pseudomonadales; family Endozoicomonadaceae; genus Endozoicomonas_A. The sequence goes on from JBPCXN010000170.1 coordinate 2,287, forward strand.
GACCATGTTCCTGTAGATGGGCTCAACAGCCTGGTGGATGGCTGGAATGCAGGGGAGTTTCATATTATTCCACCGGCGGTTTATACCCTTGATAAGCCTGTAGAACTGAAGGGCATTATTTTGATGCCTCGTCCCTCTTCAGACAGACCCGGTTCGGCTTCAACAACCATTGTGCTGCAGGCTTCTTCAGGATTTAAGTATTCATCAGATGTCTTTTATCTGCTGAGCCTTATGGAAAATGGCGGTGCCGCCGGTGTTGAAATACACGGTGAACAGCTGCCTGGCGGCCTGTCTGTCCTGCCGCCAGGCAGTTCTCTGGTGTACCTGCCTGATGGCCTGAATAACCGCTTTACGGGCAGTATTCTGACCGGCCATAGCCGGGTGGATATGTTGCTCCGCTTTGACGACTCCAACCCTGACTACGGCGAAGACGGTGATACGGTGAACATTCACAGGAATTACTTTCGCTTGAATGGTTCTTCTGCTGGAGCGCAGGTGGGTACAGGCATAAAAAGTGCTTCAACTCCTCACCTGTTCAACAATGTATTTTTAATGGACTCCGGCCAAAATACCACGGCCGCGGTCAAGCATGTCAGTAACTCCCAGGGTGAACCGGGAGGCATTGAACTGAGAAACAATGACCTGGTTTTTCTCCCTGGCAAAGGTCGGGGCTATCGCTATGGGGTGGAGATTTTTGATGCTTCGGGGAGTTTGTTGCAAGGCAATGCCTTCTATTCGACATCACCGGACAGAAGAGCGAGCGACATTGGCATCTTCGCCCACAGGCAACCAGGTCGTAGTAACCGCTGGCTGATCTCGACCGGAAGCGGCTTCAGCCCTGATATTGTTGCTGGCGCAACGTCAGAATCGGAGTCAGGAGACAGCATAAACCTTCTTGAATCCGGCTCTGTTATTAATCCTTCTACAAGCACTTATCCCAGAATGACTCCAGAAGCGTTTTTTGCTGAAACAGGCGATCTTGGCTTTGTGGCCGCTTCCGCCCCTTGGCTGGAGTCAACCAACAGCACCGTCTGTTCTGCCGAATATCAACCCGTCTCAACCAGCGACGGATCACTGAGACAGTATGCAAAATCCCTGATGCCGCTCTTTCAGCGTTACGAGGTGAACTGCCACCAATGCCCCACTATTTATGCTCAGGGCACTGAACTGCAGTTTCAAATTCCTATCGCAGCTGTGATATTCGTCGTTTCTGTGGCTGTTGCTCCTTTCCATGGCTGGGGGTATTACAGCTTGTTGCGTGGTACGTCTGCGTTGCCCTGGCGCTGAATGGTTTATGGAAGGCCTGGCAAGATGTTCCTGTCCCAACTAACAGGGGTTGTATTATGCAAAACCATCATCATGCGAACAGCCTCTCTGAAAGAAGCCTTCATGATTATCGAGGGAAGCCTCTAAATAGTTACATGCCTGCTGTGTGGAGGCTCGCCACCTTTCTTCTTTTCTCAGGACTTGCCACCCTGGGCTTTGGGGGGGTTAACTGCAACAGTTATAAAAAAGTAGAGTTCCGCTCCATCTGTAAGCAGTTCGATCAGGATGAGATCACTTATCATGAAAGTGTTGCTCTGGATGGCCTTAATCAGATCAGGGACAGCTGGGGTGATACTCAGGGTCTTCATATTATTCCGGGCAATCGCTATACCCTTCAGAAAACATTACTGCTTGATTTCCGTCAGGCGCTGTTACCTGTGCCATCCACTGCCACCGGTGGCAAACTAAGTGCTATTCAGCTGTCGCCAGCTTCAGGCTTTGATCCGCTTCAAACCAGCAAGAGCCTGCTGGTTCTTAAACCGGGCAGTCTGGCTGGAGGGATAGTTGTCGAGGAGGACAGCCCTCTGCCTGATGTATTGACGGGGGCCGGGTTCAGCTTTGTTGCCATTCCATCTGTGGGTTCTGTGGAGCTGGCATTAAGCTATTTTTCCGGAGCCAACCAGCCCGCTATGAAAGAGCTGATCAATATTGGGGCGGGTGGAAGCAGTGCTTATGAATCAACCCCTGGGGCTGTTCGGCTGAACAGAGTGCTGGTTGTCGCAGGTCAGGCCAGCGCCAGTGTGAGGATACAGGGGCAGCCTGCCCACACGATCAAACTGGTCAACAGTCTGATTGAAGCTGCAGAGGAAACCATCAATACGCAGGGGGCTTTAGTTGATCTGACCAACAGTGAACTCTATCTGGCAGGTGGATGCACGGGTAACTGTCAGTCCATAACGTCCAATGGGAGCCGGATTCAGTCATTGGATTCAATTTTCTGGTCTGAAGATCAAGGCTATGCCATCAGCACGTACCCTCCCTCCGGAGAGAGCTGGAACACTACTTCCGGCTGGCTGGTGGGTAACGTCTTCAGCAGTAAGCTGACAGTTATTGGTGCAGAAGAGTCTACTGACCTTATTGATGTTGATAACTATCAGCTGGTCAAAGGAAGCCCTGCGCCATTTAACCAGTGGCAGACCTTTCAGCAATACACCGGCAAGCTGGGTGTGACACGACTGCCTTCAGGTGTTCCTGAAGCAGCCTGCGAGGGCAACGACACTAAGGCTGTGATAAATTCAGAAGACTATCAAAAGCCAGTATTATTCGGTGCGTCCGGTTTTCAGGTTAGGAACTTTTCTTCAGTAAATGGTTTCAACTGCCCGGGAGGGTGCTCGGAACTGATTGACTGGGGGGGGTATGGTCTTATGACTTCAATAGTGGTGAGTGTTTTGATTCAAGTCGTTGTTGTGGTGCTTGGTTGTTATTTTGGCCGAAAGCACCGAACTCCCGCCAATTACGTTCTTGTTGACCCCTCGGCTTAGCCAGATCGAGTAGCGGCAGGTATTTTTTGCCGCTACCTATCGAGTGCTCTGCCTCTACCTATCGAGTGCTCAGGGCTTGAGGCCACTCATATACTGGATGGAGTTGCTGATTTCCTCATCGGTACAATCCATACAGGTTCCCTTTGGGGGCATGCTCTTGATGCCATTGATGGCGTTGCTCAGCAGTTTTCCAAAACCACCCACATCTTTCTGGCGTGCGGACCAGGTGGCGTTATCGTCTTTCTTGGGAGCACCGAGCAGGCCGCTGGTGTGACAGGCAGTACAGAACTGGCTATAAATCTGCTCACCGGAACGGGGGCCGCTGGATGTGCTGGCGACAGCACCGGCATTGGCCGCGCACTCTTCACCCTGCTGACAGACTTTGCCCACGGGGGCAATGCGCTCGGCAATCTCCTTTCGGGATACTTCGTCCAGCTCCACTGGTTTGGCGAAAGCCATCACCGAGAAGAGTCCCCCCATCAAAAACATGAAAGCTCTTATATGTGTAACCCGAGACACTTGCTTATACCCTCTTGATGTGAAAATACCACTGACTTTTTACTTGGTATAGGGTGATATTTCCCGCTCATGGCTGTTGGTGGCTTACATCCTGTACGCGGGTCCGGAGCGGCCAGCTGAGGCACTGTGTAGCCGTATTGTTCTTAGACATCGCGGATTATAGAACAAATGCCATGTCTAAAACAGCGCTTGTCGGGAGCTGGGCTCAGGAGGAAAGGCTGCCTCCAGGAGCGCAGCCTCTGAAGTGTGGAATCAGCCGAACTTTCCGGTGATGTAAGCGTGGGTCCTGCGGTCGGATGGCGTCATGAACAGTTTGTCAGTGTCGTCAAACTCGATCAGTTCACCCATCAGGAAAAAGGCAGTCCGGTTGGATATCCGACGGGCCTGGTTCATGGAATGGGTGACAATCACTATGGTGAAGTCACGGCTGAGCCTGTCCATCAGGTCTTCAATACGGGCTGTGGCAATTGGGTCCAGGGCGCTGGTGGGCTCATCCATAAGGATGACCTCCGGCTGCATGGCAATGGTGCGGGCTATACACAGGCGTTGTTGCTGCCCACCGGAGAGTTCCATGGCGGAATCGCCCAGGCGATCCTTCACTTCATCCCAGAGTGCTGCACTCTGCAGCGACTCTTCAACAACATCTTCAAGGTACCGGCGTCGGTTGATGCCCTGGGCGCGAAGCCCGTAGGTGATGTTGTCATAGATGCTCATGGGGAAGGGGTTGGCTTTCTGGAACACCATTCCTACTTTCATGCGGAGTTGCTGGACATTGATCCTGCCGTAAATATCCATGCCATCCATGGTGACAGATCCATCTATATGGGTATCAGGAATCAGGTCGTTCATGCGGTTCAATACCCGCAGCAGGGTCGATTTTCCGCAGCCGGATGGACCTATCAGCGCAGTGATCTCTTTTTCCGGGATGTCCAGGGTGACGTTTTGCAGCGCCTGCTTCTCACCGTAATGAAAGTTCAGGTTCTCAATGCTGAATTTGGGCTTTTGCATGGCCGCCCGGGGCATGTCTTTTCGGTGCAGCGTGGTCTGGTGTAATGCGGCAGTCATGGTCGGTGGGCCTTGAAACATCTGGAAATCAGGCGGGTGAGAATGTTCAGTCCGAGCACCACCAGAACCAGTACGGTGGCAGTGGCATAGGCCTGGTTCCATTCATTAATGGTGAACAGTTCCTGAGTCAGCATGTACAGGTGCACGGTAAGTGTACGACCAGAGTCAAATACAGAGTCAGGAATGCGCGCAACCATGCCCGCGGTCAGGAACACCGGCGCGGATTCGCCAATAATCCTGCCCGTACACAGAATGATGGAGGTAATGATACCCGGCAGGGCGTTAGGCAGAATCAATCGCCAGATGGTGTAAACCCTGGAGGCGCCCAACGCATAGGAACCATCCCGGTAAGATTGCGGCACGCTCATCAGTGCCACTTCTGTGGTGCGGATAATTACTGGAAGAATCAGGATGCTCAGTGTGAGGGCACCGGCCAGGATGGAAAAGCCCAGCTTGAACGTGGAAACAAACAGTGTCAGGCCAAACAGCCCGTAGATGATTGAGGGAACACCTGCGAGGCACTCGGTGGCAAAGCGGATACCCCTGACAGCCCGGCTGCCCGGAACGGCGTATTCCGTCAGGTAAATGGCCGCCATGATCCCGATGGGAGCGGCTATCGCCAGGGAAAGCAGAACCATGTAAACCGTGCTAACAATCATCGGCAAGATACCGGACTCGGAGCCGGTCACGGAGTAATTGGAGGTCAGGAAAGTCCAGTCAACATGGCTGAAGCCATTGCTGATGATGTACCACAGAATCCAGGCCAGTATGCCAGTGGTGGTGGCTGTTGACAGTACGATCAGCACTGACAGGATTTTATCCTGTAATTGACGTTTAAATGGGTTGCTGTTCAACAATATATCGTTACTTTTGTTCCCCGGGGAGTCAGGGCTTTTTGATACAAACGTAGACATCAGGCTCCTGTCCTCTGGCGATTGAGATACAACAGGCAGGCATTCAGCAGAACGATAAAGACAAACAATATGATACCTGTCGCGTACAGGGCGCTGCTGTGCAGGCCACTGGCGTAGGACATCTCCAGGGCTATGTTGGCGGTCAGCGTCCGGGCAGGATCCAGCAGGCTGGTGGGGATGGCCGGGGCATTACCCATGACCATGATGATCGCCATGGTTTCGCCGATCGCCCTGGCCACACCGAGAATCATTGCCGTGAGAATGCCGGAGCGGGCGGTAGGAACAACCACTCGAAAGATGGTGTAGATCTTTGATGCCCCCAGAGCCAGGGAGCCTTCCCGGAAACTCTGCGGAACAGCTCTCAGGGAGGTTTCAGACAGGGTGATGACCGTCGGCAGAATCATGATGGACAGGACAATAATACCGGCGAGCAAGGTGTTACCGGCAGGTATGCTGAAGACCTGCTCTATCAATGGCACGATAACGACCAGGCCAAAGAAGCCGTATATCACCGATGGAATGCCTGCCAGGAGTTCTATGGCTGTGCGAAGGATGCCGGCTATCTTTGGCGGTGCTATTTCTGCCAGGAACACTGCAGTGAACAACCCCGTGGGCGCACCAAGAGTGATTGCCCCGATGGTGGTTACCAGGGTGCCGCTGATCATCGGCAGAATGCCGAAGTAGACGGGAGGGTTCCAGTTTCTGCCGGTGACAAACTCGATTATGCCTGTGGCTTGCAATGCCGGTATGCCTTCGATGAAGATGAAGGCGGCAATGGTGCCAACGGAAAAAATACTGACCAGTGCGCAGAGCAGGAACAGAGCATGGAAAGCCCTGTCGATACGCACCTGAGTCTTGTTTAATGTGAAACGATCCCGCCCTTCCGGGGACGATGCAGAATGACTGGCGTAGCTGCTTTGGGTCATAAAACTTCATTGACTCAATGGGAAGGTAGTACCCCGTCCCGCTGCATAGGATAGGTTCAGTGGTTCGTAAAGTGGTCATATGCAAGGCAGATTTGTGCAGGCGTAGTCACTCTACGTCAATCAAGTCTAACGCTGTCAGATGGCCACTTTACGAACCATCCTTTGGACTCAAGGCTGAGCGCTCGGGGCCGCCCAGGCATCTCTGCGTTCCAGCTGATTGAAATACGTAAAGTATTCCTGCACAGCTGCGCCTTGACCTAGGCGCTCTGCCCGGGGCGCGCAGCCTTGAGCTGAATCTATCCTATGCAGGCGGACGGGGTACATCCACCGGCGAGGGAGCAGGGAAGAGGTCAGATCACCGGAATGTATCCCTTTTCGGCCACAACGGCCTGACCTTCTTCTGACAGTACCCACTCCAGGTAAGACTGGCTGGCTTCTGTCAGTTTGCGGGTGTTGTACAGGAGTACGAACGGACGGGCAACTTTATATTTACCTGCCTTGATGTTTTCCCTGGTCGCTGCGATGCCGCCCACTTTCAGCGACTTAAGGCTATCGTCTACGGAACCCAGGGAAATGTAACCAACAGCGTAGATATTCTGGGCCACAGTGGTTTTAACTGCACCGTTACTTGGTGCCACCTGTGCGATGTTGGTGACACTGGAAACCCGGTTGCCGTTGGCATCGGTTATACGCAGTTTCATGATCTCTTCAAAGGCGCCGCGGGTGCCGGATGCCGGTTCACGGGTGACGACAACAATGGGCCTGTTCTGGCCACCCACTTCCTGCCAGTTGGTGACCTCTCCGTTGTAAATAGCCGAGATTTGCTCAGGCTTCAGGTCGGAAACCCGGTTGTCATTGTTGACGACCACAGCGATTCCGTCACGCGCCAGGATAACCTGCTCCATGCCTTCCCTGACTTCACTGTCTTTTACCAGACGTGAAGACAGACCGATCTGGCTGGTACCGTTATTTACGGCCTTGATGCCGGCAGAGGACCCTGTGCCCTGGACTTCTATCGCGATATCGGAATTTTTCTCCCAGGTTTCCCCGAGGACTGCCATTACTTCAGACACAGAGGTAGAGCCGGACAGACTGATGGAGCCGGAATTCTGGGTTTCAGCACCACCGCACCCCACCAGAACTGCAGAAAAGGTGATTGTGCCCAGAATAGACAGAATGGCTTTTTTCACACTTGGCCTTTATATCGATGATTTCTATGGGGTCGACTTGTAGGTCGGATTAGAATTGAAAATTGGTAATCCGACATGAAACGCCACGAAAGAGCCGACCTTTGTTGCTTCCAACATACTGTCGGATTACGGGCAAGCCCTAATCCGACCTACATAAACTGCAAAGCAGGTGCATCATATGGGAGCTCATATGGGAGCTATGTCGCCCTGATCTTACAGAAATGTTACGGAGAGTGTTTTGCTGATTTGATTCAATACGGCAATAAAAGAGCGGGATATATTCGTCCACTCAGCAGGTAGCAGGCTGGCGATGATCAGTAATGGTAATAAAGTAAGAAAGAAGATAGGCAGGGGGAGGACAATAGAAAATATGGCGCACCCGACAGGATTCGAACCTGTGACCTTCTGCTCCGGAGGCAGACGCGCTATCCAACTGCGCCACGGGTGCTCTGCGGAGGTGCATACTAGCGTACCTCCGCTACTCGATCAAGTTACCCAAAATCACCGGATATGTATTGCCGGGTCTTCTCGTGATCGGCATGGCTGAAAATTTTCTGGGTCCGGTCGAACTCGATCAGTTCGCCCAGGTACATAAAGCCGGTGAAGTCCGAAATACGCATGGCCTGTTGCATATTATGAGTCACGATCACAATGGTGTATTTCTCCCGCAGCTCGGTGATTAATTCTTCAATGGCCACTGTGGCGATGGGATCAAGTGCCGAGGTAGGCTCATCCATCAGAATCACCTCGGGCTCCAGGGCGATCGTCCTGGCAATGCACAGACGTTGTTGCTGTCCACCGGACAGGCTGCTGGCATCGGCGTGCAGTTTGTCTTTGACTTCTTTCCACAGGTGAGCGCGACGCAATGCTTTCTCAATGCGCTCGGCTATTTCCGCCTTGCTGAGATTGCCATGCATCTTCAGGCCGAAGGCCATGTTTTCGTAGATCGACATGGGGAAGGGCGTGGGCTTTTGAAACACCATGCCTACTTTTGAGCGCAGTTCATTCAGGTCGATGCCACGCTGCAGGACATCCTCACCGTCCAGCAGTATTTCACCTTGGGCCCGCTGGGCACCGTAAAGATCGTAGATCCGGTTCATGGTGCGCAGCAGGGTTGATTTACCACAGCCGGAAGGGCCAATCAGTGCCGTCACCCTGTTGTTGTAGACGGGCATGCTGACATTCTTCAGCGCTGCCTCATCGTGACTGTTGTAATAAAAGCTGAGGTCACGAATGTCCATGCGAGCGTCCAGCATCGCATCGGAGATTTCGGTAATGATCGAACGGCTGTCAACAGCGATCGCTTCTGCAGTTGCAACATTAATGCTCATATTCATACCTTTCTTGCTTTTATCCAACGGGGCAGCGCTGTGGCCAGAGTGTTAACAACCAGGATAAATGCCGTGATCAGCAAGGCTCCGGTCCAGGCCAGTTCATTCCAGGATTCGTAGGGGCTCATGGCGTACTGGTAGATGGTTACAGGAAGATTGGCCATTGGCTGGCTCATATTCGTTGTCATGAAATTGCTGTTCAGGGCAGTAAACAGAAGAGGTGCGGTTTCACCCGTAATCCGGGCTACTGACAGCAGAATGCCGGTAACAATGCCGGGACCGGCAGCCTTATAACAGAGCTTAGTTATAACTCTCCAGCGCGGGGCTCCGAGACCACTGCCGGCTTCTTTTAAAGTAGAAGGCACTAGTCGTAACATTTCTTCTGTCGTGGTGACAATAATAGGAAGCGCCAGAATCGCCAGCGCGATAGCCCCTGCCCAGCCGGAATAGGAGCCGGTCGGGACGACAACCACTGTGTATACGAAGAGGCCAACCAGGATGGAGGGGGCACTCATCAGCATGCCATTGAGAAAGCGCAGGGTCTCAGCAATCTTGTTGCCTTTTTCTGCTTCAGATAACCAGGTGCCAGCCAGTACGCCAAGAGGCGCGGCGATGAGAATGCCCAGAAATGTCAGCACCAGGCTGCCAAAGATGGCGTTCTTTAAACCACCGAAACTGCCCGGTCCTGGTGTCAATTCTGTAAATATATGAGTACCCATGCCTGCCAGCCCTCTGCCCACCAGGGTGTAGAGAATGCTGAACAGCACGCCGAGACCAAACAGGGCCGAGAGGATACAGAAACCCGTAAACAGGTGATTCTTGATTTTCCTGGCGGACATTATTTCTTCCTCAACAGCAGACGGGCTGTACCCATCACAATGAAGGTCAGAACAAACAGAACCAGTCCCAGGCTGATCAATGAAGCAATGTGCATCTCGTTGGTCGCTTCGTTGAACTGTTGGGCGATGGTCGAAGAAATGGAACTGGCTGGCATAAACAGCGAGGTTTCAATCCGGTTGGCGCCGCCAATAACAAAAGCGACCGCCATGGTCTCTCCCAGAGCCCTGCCAAGTCCAAGAATGCTGGCACCCACCGCTGCATTCTTGATGCTGGGCATCAGAACCCGGGTAATCACTTCAAAAGGTGTCGCACCAATGCCGTACGCCGCTTCACGGACAACGTTGGGAATGGTCTTTAAAGCGTCACGGGTCAGGGCGGTGATAATCGGCAGAATCATGAATGACAGAATGATGCCGGCAGTGAGCAGGCCGATCCCGATGGGCGGGCCATCAAACCAGGGGCCGATCAGGGGCAGGCCGGTAAGGTTCTGCAGAGCCCAGAACTGAAAGCCTTCAGAAAACCATGGGGCAAAGACAAACAGGCCCCACATGCCGTAAATGATGCTGGGCACAGCCGCCAGCAATTCAATGGCTTTACCAACAGGAACGCTGACCCATTCGGGAGCCAGTTCGGCCAGAAATATCGCTGTGCCCAGTCCGATAGGTATGGCGATCAAAATAGCGATCAGGGATGAAACCAGGGTTCCATAAACGGCAGATGCCGCACCAAACTCACTGTTGACGGGGTCCCAGATGTTGCGGAAGACAAAGCCGGGGCCGAACTCGGCCAGGGCCATCCAGCCACCGTCGATAAGCGACAGAATAATCCCGATCAGAACCAGAAAAATCAGGATGGCGCTGGAGAAGCTCAGTCGATAGAAGACTGAGTCACCATTAAAACTGCGGGGCATCGTTGAAGTAAACATAAGCACCAGGAGGCCGCCAACCAGAGTCTGGTTGACGGTCAGTCATTTCATTATGTCTTTCTATGGAACTTCAGTTGTCATCATGTGTGATGAAAACTGAAGTTCTTCGCTCATGGCTGCGTCAGTTAATAATGGTTTTGCCGTTGGAAGACAGGTCCTGCTTCCAGACATCGACAACCATATCGACAACGCTTTGTGGCATGGGGATGTAGTCCAGCTCTTCAGCCATGTCGTTGCCATTGTCATAGCTCCACTGGAAGAACTCGACAATTTTCTGTGCCTTTTCAGCATCCGCCTGATCCTTATGCATCAGGATGAATGTGGCGGCAGTCATCGGCCAGGATTCAGCGCCGGGCTGGTTGTTCAGCAGCAGCTTGAAGCCAGGAGCGTTGTCCCAGTCAGCATTGGCGGCAGCCGCCTGGAAAGTATCCATGGTGGGTTGCAGGAACTTCCCGTCCCGGCTCTGAAGCTGGGTATAAACCAGATCGTTCTGCTTGGCGAAGGCATACTCTACGTAGCCGATGGCTCCACGGGTACGGCCAACAAAGTTGGCGACACCGGCGTTACCATTACCACCGATGGTGGTCGCTTCCTGAGGCCAGGTGATGTCGGTGTTTACACCGATATTTTCATTCCACTCTTCGCTGACCTGGGACAGGTAGTCGGTGAAGTTGAAGGTTGTGCCAGAGCCGTCAGAGCGATGTACGACATAGATAGGCTGGTTAGGAAGCTTTACACCATCATTCAGTTCAGCAATACGCTGGTCGTTCCAGTTCTTGATCTTGCCCAAGAAGATATCGGCCAGAACCGGTCCGGTCAGCTTCAGCTCACCGGGCTTGATGCCAGGAACGTTGATGACGGGAACGATGGAGCCCATCACCATGGGGAACTGGATCAGGCCTTCTTTATCCAGTCTTTCAGCATCCATGGGCGCGTCGGTTGCGCCAAAATCTACAGTCTTGGCCGTGATCTGGCGGATACCACCACCGGAACCGATAGCCTGGTAGTTGATCTGACGACCTGTCTCATTGCGATATTCTTCAGCCCACTTGGCGTAGATGGGGTGAGGGAAGCTGGCGCCGGCGCCATTTATTGTGTTTGCTGCAGCATTCAGGGACGCAACAGCCAATACCGAGGACATCAGAACTGACTTCAGAATCTTCACAGTTACTCTCCGGTTTGGAAACTCACGATGGTGATCAGGTGCCTTGCTGAAATGCTGTTGGGCTTTGATCACCAGCACATCTATTGAGTGACTGCGAGATTAGTGGAAAAATATTTCATTAATATTACATAAGTGTCACATTGCAAAAAAAGAGTGGGTAGAGACCTTTGTCTGGCATAGACGCAAGGTTGTTGACCCCAATCCCTGGAGGCGTACATAATTTCGCTGTTTCTTTGCTGATATACCAACAAACAGCCATGAGCGGCTCTTCATGGAAAGAGTGCAGCTCACCCCGAACCATGAAAATGGTCACAGAGCCCGGATGTGCTGCATTTTCATAGTAAAAATCTATAAACTTCAGGCCTATACATATGGACGTGATATCCCAATCTCTGGAAAGAGCAAGACACAGTGTCGTCAGCCCGCTGAAGACTGTCTTCATTGTTCTGCTTCTGGCCTTATCTGCAGGCTGCTCTCTGCCTCATATTGGCAGCTATGTTGTTGAAGATGGGACTGCGCCTGATGCCGACCAGGACCGGGTCCCTGATGACCAGGACCGCTGTAACCGCACGCCACTGGGTACTCCGGTTGACATTCATGGCTGCTCCGATGATGACGACAATGACAAGGTAGCCAATGGCCGGGACCAGTGCCCCAGAACACCCCCGGGAACCACTGTCGATGCCTTTGGCTGTTCTGTTGACACGGATGGCGATGGGGTCCTGGATTCACGGGACAAGTGTCCGGGCACACCACCAAACACTCCAGTGGATGGCGATGGTTGCACCCTGGATGCTGACCTTGATGGTGTCAAGGACTACAAAGACCGCTGCAAAGGAACGCCCCTTGGCGCCCCGGTTGATCGTTGGGGCTGTTCAAATCAGCCAGCCACGCCCTCGGGCGGATACTGCTCCGACCTTTGCCAGCGACTGCCGGTGCTGAGTGATGTTCACTTCAAGCTGGATCAGGCAACGCTTCGCCCGGAAGCATACGCACTGCTGAATGAGGTAGTCAGGATCCTGAAGGAGGAGAAAATGTCATTTATCCAGGTAGTCGGACATGCCGACAGCTCTGGAACCGACGACTATAACCTGAAGCTTTCCGAGAACAGGGCGCAGACTGTGATGGATTACCTGATCGGTCACGGGGTCAGTGAGAAGCGTCTGGCTGCCATTGGCAGAGGCGAAGAGCAGCCGGTTGCCAGCAATTCCACGGATAGGGGCCGGGCGATGAATCGCCGGGTGGTATTTGAAGTAAGGCAGCCAGGCGATTTGCCACAGGCGAGATATCGGGACTGGCTCTGGCAGCAGTGACCGGCACACTTTTTAATGAGATGATCCAGCCGTTCCAGGCTGGATCAGGGCTTCTGTCTGTACTGTTTGCTTATCAAGTAAGCGCACTGTAACCAAAATGATGCATCAGTTCTTTGTTAATTGACTGGTTAATGATTGCAACTGCCTCGCCGGAGAGTTTTTCCCGCCACTTCTCCGATAAATAGTAATCCCGGTAATAGGCGCTGTCCTTGTTTTTATCCTTGGTTGACTGGTCGTAATTGACAAAGCTGCTCTGTTTCTTTTCGATGGCAAAGTGCTCAGATATTTTTTGAATCACGGCTTCAGGGTTGTCAATGATCTCTTCGGTGGTGAGATTGATGACGTTATTGCTATCGAACTGCAAATAAGACTGGTTCTTTATGTTCCATAGCTCCACAGGGTTTGGCAGCTGACCGGTGATATTCTCCCTGCTGACCGGTTTCCATGGGTGCTGGAGAAACTCTTCGAAGCTTAAGGGTTTGTGATAATACTGATGATAGGGTCGGCGGTGTAAAGACAGCAGCCATGAATAAGGGTTTTTTGTGATAGTAATGAATTTCAGGCCGGTGTGAGTTGAGCTGTACCTGTTGAGCTCTTCTGGCGGCCTGGCGCGCATGTGCTTCCAGCCAAGGTTTCTGTTAAAGGTCAAACGAAAGTAAATGTCTCTAAGCAGCTCTTTTGTGGGCAAGATGTCCTGCATCTTCATGACGAATGGTGGGACGACACCTGGGATTTCAACGACGTCCAGATTAATATCGATGAGTTTGCTCAAATAGTTGGTATTGGTATTTCTTTCGCCGTAGATTTTTATTGATTTTTTCATGGTGTTATTCTGTCGTTGGTTCCGCTTGCGATTGCCTGACACAGCAGGCCGCTACTTCAGCCAGTGGCTCAGATCTTTGCCCAGTATCACAGACAGCCGTTCAATATCCGATCTGAATTCGCCCAGTATCTGTTGGCGCAGCGCTTCAGGAGGTGACGACCTGGGCTTGACGTTCGTGTTGAGCTTTCTCAGGCAGGACAGGATATTAAAGTAGCGTAGAACTGTCTTGTTAGAGTTTGGGCCCAGACCGATCAGACGTTTGATTTTGCGTTGCAGGTTCAGAAGAGCAATTAACAGTTGTGCCAGGAAGGGGCTGCGGTTAACTCTGTTGCTGTTTACTCTCGGAAAGTCCGTACGTCCATCTGAAGGTACGCCCAAAAATGCAAGAGCTTCTTCATAAACGCTGGCAGGAGACGCCTTGAGGTCATCAAATAAAATCAGTTTGACCTGTTCAGCGGGAAAATAATTCAGTAAGGCTTCCACCTGCCTGCCGAGCTCTCCTACGGCTTTATACTGAAGCAGTGATAGATCCGTCGGGCGTGCCGGCAGGTTCATGCCATTCCTCCGGGACTCCTGCAGTGACCAGGCACGGGCAAGATTCTTTTCTGTTTCCTGAAAGCCGTAACATAGCTGAGAGTGAAAGGAGTGAATCATTTCGAAAGGGTTTCGCAGCATGACGATCAGGCGGGCATCTGGATTGAATTCATGGATTCTTTTGATAGCTACCTGAGAATAAAGATACATGACTGAACCTTCGCCTACCGCGATGTGTTCATCAGTCGTACCGTTGAACAGAGACAGGTAGGCTTCTTCACTATCGATGGCCCGCATGTTTGGCAGATCATCTGAAAAAAAGTGTGGTTCTTTCAGCTCTGGCAGAAAAATATTCCGATGCGACGCCAGATAGGTATAGAGGGCGGTGGTGCCACACTTTGGTGCGCCGACAATAAAGAAATTTGGCTTTTTCATGCTTGCCCTGCCCCGTTTTTATTAGAATCTGTCACCAGTGTTCATCTGTGACTGGAAACGTTGATACTCAAGACTCTGGTTAACTCATGCCGGTCAGAAGATGGATGAGTTGAGCTTTAATAACTGGCGAACACGTAACATAAGGAACAGCCGGGTAGCCGTCACGCTGACAAAGGCAGCCCATGCAGCTCCGGTTATTCCGAGTTCAGGAACCAGCAACAGGCTGAGTCCGAGATGCATAACTGCACCGAATATATGGCCTCTGAGTGACTCGCTGGCATGATTGGTCATATTCAGCAGCATGGCTGGAAACCCCAGAGCCGTGGTAGTCAGCTGACTTGCGGCCAGAATGGCCAGTGCCGGGGCCGCCGATTTGAATTCAGGCCCAAACAGGGAGAGAAAAAAATCCCCGTAAAAGAACATAATGGCCGCTACAGGTACTGAGACGATAAATACCAGGCGGGAAGTGCTGGAGATTTTGTGCTGCAGCTCCTGAATGGCATTCTGATGGTAGAGGCGAGCCACATAAGGTTCAATTACAACCACTGCAGTGGCATGTGCCAGAGTTGTTAACTCAGCCAGTCTGAGCGCCGCATGATAGGTGCCAGTATCAGCACTGGTCAGCAGAACTCCCACAAGCAGTATTCCCATTCGTGTGTTGAGGCTAAAGAAGACCGTAGAGATGGCTACCGGGGCTGAGCCCCGAAACCATTCTCCGGTTCGGTATTCTGCCGGTTGGGTTTTCAGCTTTTCACCCAGGCGGCGTTGTACCAGGATGAGATACAACAGCCCTGCACACAGTGCGGCAAATAATTGGCTGCTCATGGCCCAGCCTGCATCAAAATCCCGCTGAAGAATAAACCACCCGAGAAGAACGAAGCACAAGAGCAGGAGTGGGCGAACAAGCAGTTTGGGAAGCTGGCTGGCGGTGAGAAAGCCAGCCCCTCTGAGCATGCCGTCATGTATCCGGTTTAACCCTAAAACAAAAGGGAGCGCCGCGGCCGCCGCAAGAAGCCAGACATTGTAATAGACCCCCTTTAAAGACATGAACCAGACAACACCGGCAAGCAATAGCAGTAAAACCAGGGCAGCTGCCAGCATAAAATGCTGCAGGCGTACATAGAGACCTTTAAGCAGACCAGGGCTGTCCTCTTGAATGAAAATGGCGGTATGTCTCAGGGCCATGGTCCTCAAGCCGACAAAGACAGGCTCCGCAAACAGCGATAACAGCGAAAAGATAAACACATAGCTGCCGTAATCAGTAGCTCCCAGAATCCGCGCCAGGGAGACACTGACGAGAAACAGGACGCCGATATTGATCACCTTCAGAATCAGGGTTTTGATACCCCCGCTTAACAATTTACCGGTCATCAGGCTGCAAGTCCTGTCTATGCGCGCTCACTGCAGGGCGGAGCCATAATCTCTGCCTGAAACCATCAATGACAGGCCCGGCAAGAACCCTTGCCTTGAAGGTGTCCAGTGACCAGCGACCATCGACGGAAAACCTGGGCAGATGATAACGGCTGGAGCTGGAAGTTACGTACCCTGCATCAGTGGTGACGGCAGCAACAACCCCTTGCTCTTCCAGAAGGCTGCTGGTGCGTAATGTGTAATGTCTGGATTTTCCGAATGGATAGGCGAAACAGTCCCCGGTTCTTATCTGCCATTGAGAAAGGCGCTGAGCAGAGCGCACAAGCTCGGCTCTTTGCTGGGGTTCCGAGAGAAGAGACAGGTTCGGGTGTGTGTCTGTGTGAGAGCCTATTGAGACCAGCGGTGACTGAGATAAACGAACAAGCTCATCAGGCCTGAGCATCTCATTCTGAAGAGTCGGGTCTATCTGTTGCAGAGCGGTGGTGACGATCCGGTTGAGTTCGCAGGCTTTCTCATGGGGGCCGGAGGTGTTCAGGTGTGTCAACTCTGCACAAAGCCTGTGATTGAAACTGCCAGTTTTGTTATAGCCTGTGCTGTAATTGCGGACGGTATCATTCAGTGCTTCTTCCAGGCCTTTCAGGTCGGGGGTTGTGTTCAGGAAACTGCACAGATCCCACCAGGGTATAAGCGCCGGGTTTTCGATATAGGCTGTAGCAGGGAAGAAAGTCACTGGAATCTGGTACTGAGACAGGATTGGCAGACCCAGTTCCAGGTTATCCTGGTAGCCGTCATCGAACGTTATCGTTACCTGCCAGCTGTCGTTGGTTTCTTGATGAGAATACAGCTCATTAAGGGGCTTGAACTCACAGAAAGCACTCAGCCATTGCATTTGCCGTTCGAATGACTTTGCAGGGGTGGTCAGAACAGGGTTATGGAACCGGCTCTCTCCAGGGTTGCTGTCTGAACCCAGTCGGTGGTAGCAAAGAACAAGCTTGCGTTTTCTTAACGGGATGATGCCCGGAGCCAGGCTTGCCACAGAGGCGTCCAGTGCTTTCTTGATTCTGTCCATAGCGTTGCGGCCTGGTGGGTTTATTGTTCTTGATTGGTATTGACTCAGGAAACCTGTGCTTTGTCCTTCAGTCTGGCCTTCAACTTTTTAAGGGGGAGCAGCCAGTTGGAGTATACTCTGGAGTACTTGTACTGCATGACCTCCTCACCGCCAAAACTCCGCTTGAAGCTGGCGATACCGTACTCCGGGTGGGCTCTGTCTTCCCCATCGTAATAACCGCCAAAATCGAACCACAACTTACCCCGGGTTCTGGCATCAAGTATCGCTTCCCATACCAGTGCCCGGTTTGCTATGGCCGATAGGGCCCGGCTTTCCCTGCTGCTGCCAGACAGGCGGGTGGAACCGCTGATAAGCCAGCGGCTGGTGGAGCTGTCTTCCAAAGTCATCAAGCCAGCAATGAGAGCGCCATCCTGGGAGCAGGTATACAGGGTGCCCCGTTCAGCAACCGGCCAGTAAGTTGACATATCCGTTGAATAACCTTTGTCGCTGACAAACTGCCTGTAGACTTCAAAAAAACGCTGGTGATTCTGGTTTCTCGCTATGACCAGATTACTGCGTGATGCCTTGTTTACCTCATAACGGCACGACTTTTTCATGTTTTTCAGAATGTCGTCTGTACTCTGACGCAAGTCAATCAACAGGGTCGGGGATGGCTGGCGGGAGAATCCGGTCAGCTCTACCCTGTTTGGCACCGCGTAGAAGTAAACGGCGGAACAGTTCTGGACGTCAAATGGCTCCGGGCTGAACCAGTATTGCTGTTTTTTATAGAAAAGCTTTCTGGTTTCTATATTTGTCACGCTGGAAACCCTATTTGTGGCTTCAGTAATGCCGATGGGGCAGCAACAAACGGGTTGTTACACAAAAAAAAGATCATGCTGTAGGGTAAATATGTTCTTGGTGTTAGTATACTTTTGTCGCGTAGTATAAGACTAAAAACAGATACGGATAAAGCAATAATCAGTCGTGCAATCTTTAATTTCTGCATATGGACAATCTGCCGGGCCTGACTCATGTGGCTGTTAATCTGTGCTTTAGCAGTGCCTTTCCTGGTGGTTGTGGCGAACCCCTTTTTTCTCTGGCTGCAGGCACAGTTGTCAGTTTCTAAAACAATTGCGCCTGAAAGGAAGTCAGGGACGCTCAGCTTTTCCATGGTGACTGTGATCAGAACGCCAGATCTCGCGCTCCTGAATGAGAAAATTAACAATGTCAGGCAAATCGAGGACTTGAATCAATGGATTCTATATCACGATGGGCCGGCTGATGAGGGTGTTAAGAAATACATCAGAGACAATCACAGCGATGTTCAGCTGCTTGAAAGCGGCGTACGCAGTGGCAAAAACTGGGTGCTGAATGATGCAATCAGGCAGTGTTCTGGTGACATTATTGTTTTCAGCGATCTCGATAGCCTGCAGCAACCCGGATGTATCACACAGCTCAGAAAGCATTTCAGTGATCTCGCGGTAGGGGGGGTGTGTGGTCAGAGAGTCATTGATGAAAAGACTGGGAATGATTCTGGTCAGAATTTCTATATAGACCTGGATTCACAGATCAAAAAGCTGGAGTCGGCGTTGGGACAGCTGACCACCAATGATGGCAAACTCTACGCTGTTCGAAAGCCGTTGCTCAGGCCAATGCCGGACGAAGTGTCAGACGATTTAATTCATGGCCTTGATGTGCTGTTGCAGAAGCAGAGGCAGGTTTATGATGACACGTTGACTGCACGAATAAGGCTGCCATCCCGGGATCTGGCGCATGAGGTGGAGCGACGTCGCCGCATTGTGTGCCGAAGCCTTGAGGCTCTCTGGGTGCGAAAAGCCATCTTTAATGTTTTTGAGTATGGCTTGCTGTCTGTTCGCCTGTTTATTAACAAAGTGCTCCGTCGTTTGATTCCCCACGCCCTGCTGGTAGCACTGCTGGCATTTAACTCTATGCTGTTCTCTGCCTCTCTGAGTTATGCAGTTATTCTGGCCGCTGAGTTGATATGCTTTGCCGTGCTGGTCTGTATTTTCCGGGGTATCAGACACGACCGGATACCTGAATCCATCTACCGCCTGCTCTTCGCTCTTGGGTATATAGCGGCCGGCCTTTATGGCACCCTGTTGGGATCTTTTGATTTCCTGAAGGGCGAAAGTTATGCCACATGGACACCTAAAAAGTCATGACAACCAGCAGTGCTATTATTCCTACCTACCATCGTCCTGACGACCTCAATAACTGCCTTGAATCTATCCTGAGGCAGACGGCTTTGCCGACGGAATTGATCATTGTTGATGACGGTGATTTACCCGGCTTCCCGATGCAGGGTGATTTTGAAAAAAGGGGGGTGCGGTGTAAGTTTCTGGAAAAAGAGATTCCAGGCGTCACTGAATCAAGAAACCTTGGGGCGAAATCAGCCAGCGGTGACATCCTCATTTTTCTTGAAGATGATGTGGTGCTGTTTGATGACTATATTGAACAGCTGCTATCGACCTTTGAACGTCATGCCGGAACAGACGTGGCCGGTGTCGGAGGCATTATTGATAACGACCGTTTCCAGTCAGCGAAAGTGATGCTTCAGCGCATTCCGAACCTGTTGTTTGGCATGTCGGGTTTGCGCGAAGGGCGCATTCTCCGATCAGGTTTTGCCACCGACTATGGTTCCACGGAGCGGCCAATTCGGGAAGAGCAGGACGTGGACTTTCTGCTTGGCGGTGTGTCAGCGTTCAAACGCAGTGTTTTTGATGAGTTCCAGTTTTCAAATCGTTACAAGAGCAAGAATGGCTATGGTCAGGGGGAAGATAAGGAGTTCAGTTATCGTGTCTCCCGGAAATACCGCCTCCTGGTCAACCCGAAAGCCCGTCTCTATCACTACTGTGCCCCCAAAACGGATTACAATCGCCATATCAGAGGCCGAGCCACGGTGCTCTCTAAATATTACTTTTTCAGGGATCAGGTGAAAAAAAGTCCGGTTGATTGGTTTTTCTTCTGGTATGCCACCTTCGGATATGTGCTCTATCGTACAGCCATTACCCTGGTGTCTTTCAAAAAAAGGGAATGGCAACGCCTGTCAGGTATCATCAGTGGCATGGCCGACGCAGTGAAAGGCAGGGATCTGGATTCACTCTGACAGTAGTACCAGCCCCGCATTATCAGCGATACCCCTGTCTAGGAGCCTTAGTCGGACTTATGCCTTCGAGCATGCTCTTCATGGAAAGTCAGTAGAGCGAGTCAGATTTTTCGTTGAATTTGTGCGAATAGTTCCCGTAGGTCGGATTAGGGCTTGCCCGTAATCCGACATGCCGTTATAAACGCCACAGGGCTGAATATTTTCGGCGATCCATGTCGGATTACGAATTTTCAATTCTAATCCGACCTACACGTCAAACTCATTGAAACCATGTACTAGAGGGGCTAGAGAAACAGCTGGTCAAACAACTCAACGGTTACCTGCTCACCGGCTTCTACGGTTCCCTGTGATTCAGGCAAAACAATATAGCAGTTGGCCATACTCATGGAGCGAAGAATGCCGGATCCCTGGCTGCCGGTGGAGACCACTTCTGCTTGACCACTGTCGTTGGTAGTCAGAATGCCTCGCTGAAAGTCCCGTCTCCCTGGAGATTTCTTCAGTCTTGTATTACACACTGCCTTAATCTGCATGGGCTTTTGCGGGGAGGCGCCCATCATGTGCAACAATGCAGGAGCTGCTAACTGCTGGAATGTCACTGTTGCTGAGACCGGGTTACCCGGCAGACCAAAGAAATAGCTGTCAGGCAGGGTGCCAAAAGCAAAAGGTTTGCCGGGCTTGATGGCCAGTTTCCAGAACGACGTTTTACCCAGTTCATTCAGAATATCCTTGACGAAATCTGCGTCTCCCACAGATACACCACCGGATGTGATCACGGCATCAGCACTCACATCGGCTTTGTTGAAAGCCTCGCGCAGCAGCTCCATATCATCGGGAATCCTGCCAAGGTCGATGACTTCAGCACCCAGACGCTCCAGCATGGCTCTGACAGAAAAACGATTGCTGTCGTAGATGTCGCCGGTTCCCAGAGCTTCACCCGGCAATCTGAGTTCATCGCCGGTGGAGAAGACGGCGACTTTCACTTTTCTGAAAACGGTGAGTTCTGGAACACCCAGTGAAGCCAGCAGGCCAACATCCTGGGGACGAATCCTGTGGCCTTTGACGAACACCTGGCTGCCTTCCTTAATGTCTTCGCCTGCAAGCCTGATGTTGGCGCCTGGCTTGCCGGGTGACTTGCTGAACAGAATGCCTGCATCGGTCATTTCTGTCTGCTCCTGCATGATAACGGTGTCAGCTCCGGCAGGAATGCTGGCGCCAGTCATGATCCGGGTGCACTGCCCAGCCGGCAGCTCTCCTTCGAATGGATGGCCAGCCAGGGATTGCCCTGCCAGTGGCAGGCAGCTGGATGCAGCCAGGTCAGCCAGGCGTAATGCATAACCGTCCATAGCCGAGTTGTCATGGGACGGAACATTGAGTGGTGAAACAACATCAGTTGCCAGTACACGTTCACAGCAGTCGTTCAGTTTGACAGGCTCGGTTTCTGTGACGGGGCTGATTTCCTGCCTGAGCGTGTCGAGGCCGGTTTCCAGTGGCATCAGCCCTGGGGCGGTGCAGCAATCAGTCATTGATGTATTCCAGGATAAAGGTGGCGATCTGCCCGGGGTTGTTGATATCAAGCAGAGGAAGGCTGGTGGCCTTTTCCCCCGGTGACAGGTCCCAGGCTATGGCGATGATATTGCTATCATTGGGGTGCAGCAGAGGCCTTTCAAGTGAGCGACGGTGCAGCTCTATTTTGGGGAAAGCCTCGTCGCGGAACCCTTCCACGACCACCAGGTCAAGCTGATTCAGATCCAGCAATCTCAGTTGCTCGGCCAACCTGGGCTCACTGTCTTTTTTCCGCTCGGTGTAACAGATGGATCGCTGGGGTGTGCTCAGCACCAGCTGGGTAGAGCCAGCCTTGCGCAGACGATAGCTGTCCTTGCCGGGCGTATCAGGATCAACATCATGATGGGAAGCTTTGATCAGGCCAATGTTCAGGCCTCGGTCTACAAGGATCGGTATCAGCTGCTCCAGGAGCGTGGTCTTGCCAGTGCCACTGTAGGCAGCAAAGCCAATAACAGGAGGTGAGGACTGAGTTGACGACATCGGGTATTCATTCCTTAAAGCAGTCGGTGATTTTATCAGAAATGCCTGTGGATGAAGTGCCGGTGCTTTGACCTCTGCCAATGCAGCGGGGGAAACACAAAGAATATACTCCTGTCTGCGGACATTCGATATCTCATGAGGTATCGTTGATAGGGTCATGGCATTTGGCCACCCGGCTGGTTAAAATAGCCGTCGAATTTTTAATAATGAGCGCCGAGCTTTATTGCCTAAGCCGCTATTGCGGTATGGGAATAAAGCCGTGACAGCAGGGGTGCATTCGCTGTCACCAGGGTTCCGACAGAAATGTCCGGGCCTCCCGCATTTGGAAAGGTGTTTGATGAGATCGCTGATAGATCCCCAGGGGCGTAGTTTCCCCTATCTCAGGCTGTCTGTGACAGACCTGTGTAATTTCCGTTGTACCTACTGCCTGCCTGATGGCTGCACGGATCATAACCACAAGCAGTCACTGTCAGTCCCTGAAATAAAACGACTGGTGACTGGTTTTTCCTGCCTTGGCGTAGAAAAAATCCGCCTGACTGGTGGTGAGCCCACCCTTCGCTCTGATTTTCTGGACATCGTAAGAGCCGTCAAGGCTGTGCCCGGTATCAAGACCCTGGCCATGACCACTAATGGTTACAAGATGGACTCCCGGGTAGAGTCTTGGCTTGATGCCGGTATCGACGCCATCAACGTCAGTGTCGACAGCCTTGATCCCCGTGCTTTTGCCGCTATCACCGGCCATGACCGGTTGCAGGAAATTCAGGCGGGTATTCAGCGTGCCTTTGCTCTGGGGCTGCCCGGTGTCAAGGTCAACGCGGTGCTTATGCGTGATGAAAACGCCCATGAGCTCGCTGCATTCCTCGACTGGATCAAGGATCAGCCGATCACCATACGCTTTATTGAATTGATGCAGACCGGGGAAAATCAGGCGTTTTTCCACAAACACCACCTGCCGGGCAAAACCGTACGCGATCAGTTGCTTGACCAGGGATGGATAGCCATGACCCGGCGAAAGGATGCTGGTCCTGCCCAGGAGTACTTCCACCCGGATTACCAGGGCCGTGTGGGACTGATCACACCTTATTCAAAAGATTTCTGCAGAGACTGTAACCGCTTGCGGGTCACCAGTCTTGGACAACTGCAGTTGTGCCTGTTCGCGGATTCTGGCAGTGATCTCCGTGATCTGCTCCAGTCGGATGACCAGCAGGATGTTCTGGTGCATCGAATCCAGGAGCTGCTGCAGTATAAAGTGGATAGCCACTTCCTGGACCAGGGCAATACTGGTGGTACGGTCAATCTTTCCCAGATGGGGGGATAACCGCGTTACTTAGGTCTTGATGATCATGCACATTGTCGTCTGGTGATAATCTCACCAATGAATATCGTTCTGGCCGACAGTGTGTATTTTATCTCTCAGGTTGTCTTCGTTAGAATGACAGCGCGGCACTGGTTGGCCGTGTGGAGTTAGACTTGGCAATGGCTTAGCAGCTAGCTAAGGCAGAAAGCCTGATCTGATTCCAAGATAAAGCAGAATCCGGGAAGAGTCATGAAAAGAATAATTGCAACGATGATTGTCAGCGCCTCATTGCTGAGCAGCGCATCTTTCGCTGCTTCGGGCGATGCCGAAGCCGGCAAGGCCAAAGCAGCCATCTGTGCCGCCTGTCATGGCGTCAACGGCATAGCCTCAATTCCTTCCTACCCGAACCTGGCGGGTCAGAATGCCCAGTACATAGTCAGTTCCCTGAAAGCTTATAAGAGTGGGCAGAGAAGTGGTGGAATGGCTGGCCTGATGCAGCCACAGGCAGCCATGCTGTCTGATACAGATATGGCTAACATTGCCGCCTATTACAGCAGCTTGAAATAGACGCTGGCAGTTATTATCTCGAATGACCGGTACAAAAAAGGCCACGGCATGATGCCCCGTTAAGATATAGCTTTAATACATAGCTTTAATAAATAGCCTCCAGGGTTCCGAGCACGCCCTGGCTGATCAGTCTGTCATGGTAGAAAAGAACCCTGGTCTTCAGGTTTTCATCACTATTCAGCTCTGGCCTGGAAGCCGTGATCAAGTTCAGGATTGCCGTGATCACGGCTTCCCAGTCTGGTTTATGTTGCTGAATAATCTCCTGAAGTCTGACTTTCAACGGGTCATGGATTTCAAGCGGGTTTCCCTGTTCATCAAAGCCTTCCAGAAATTTTATCCACGCAGCCATGCCAAGGGCGGTACAGTCAAAACCTCTGTTTAGCTCCTGTAAAACCTTCTGTCCTTCCAGCCAGCGTTGGGAGATTTTCTGTGAGCCATCCATAGCTATCTGGAGGGTTCTGTGTTGCAGAACCGGGTTTGAGAAGCGGGTGATCAGTTTGTCTGCGTATGCCTTGAAATCGCATCCTGCAGCTTCAACAAGGGTTGGTGCCGCTTCTTCAAGCATGTAGTCCCTGATGAATTGCAGCAGTACCGGATCACTTATGGCTTCGTGCACTGTTGTATAGCCTGTAAGGCATCCCAGGTAGGCGAGCAGCGAGTGACTGCCATTGAGCATTCGCAGTTTCATGGTTTCAAATGGCTTTACATCCATCACCATGCTGGCGCCATCAATAAGATCCCAGCCCGGCCGCCCATGTGGGAAGTTGTCTTCTATAACCCACTGACGGAAAGATTCATTAACTATTGCACAGGGATCTGGCTGGCCAAGGGCAGTGGCAACATCTGACAGTGATCGTTCAGTCATTGCGGGCACAATGCGATCTACCATTGTCGATGGAAAATGAACGTTTCCGGCAATCCATTCAGATAGCTCTGAGTTTATTTCCCGGGCCATCAGCAACACGGCCTCACGGACTCTTTGGCCATTGTTCGAGAGGTTATCGCAGCTCATGACCGTAAAAGGCTCAATGCCATTTTTCCAGCGGGTCAACAGCGCCGACACAATCAGCCCGATTGCCGTTTTTGGATGATCAATATTCTGCAGGTCATGCTGAAGCAGTGCGTTGCTGGTAAGGTTGGGCTCATAGCCTTTTTCGGTGATGGTCAGGGAGATAATCTTAATGGCCGGCTGAACCATCCATTCCAGCAAAGGACGTCTGTCGTCTTTTACGGCCAGCATATCTATCACTGAATCAACCTGTTTGAGACTCCGTGTACCGTCAGGCGACACTTCCATCACCGTAAACTGGCAACCCTGCTGATTGAATTGCTCAGCCAGCTCTGTGCCATGGAACAGGCTGGCGGCTATGATTCCCCAGCCGTTATCGCCGGATGCTTTCATGGCTTCGTCGGTATAAAGCGCAACGTGAGCCCTGAAAAAAGCGCCAGGACCAATATGAACTATTGCCGGACTTGCTGGGATTAGCATGTCATTACACCTCAGTAGCCAAACAGCCCGGGCAGAAACAGGCTGATGGATGGTATGAAGGTAACCATCAAAAGCACCACGGACAACATCAGGTAGAAAGGCAGGATCTGCATGATAACCGCCTGCACGGGTACATTGGCGACACTGCTCCCGACAAACAGTGCGGTGCCTACCGGTGGGGTGCAGATACCGATACAGAGGTTAAACGTCATCATAATACCGAAATGAATGGGGCTTATGCCCAGGTCTGTTGCCAGGGGCAGGAAGATCGGGGTAAAAATCAGCAGCGCCGGTGTTATGTCCATAAATGAACCGACGATCAGCAGCAGTAAGTTGATCAGCAGCAGAATGATCATTGGATTGCTGCTCATGGCTTCGATGCAGTCAGAAATAAGAAAGGGAATATCGGCCAGGGTCATGGCCCAGGACATGCCCATGGAGGCGCCGACCAGAAACATGATGATTGAAGTGGTTACCGCAGACTCAAGAAATATTCCCGGCAGCTCCTGGAGCTTTACTTCCCGGTAAAACACCACCGCCAGAATCAGTGTATAGACCACCGCGATCGCTGAGGCTTCGGTAGCGGTGAAGATGCCAGCAACGATGCCCCCCATTATGATAAATACCAGCAGCAGAGAAGGAATCGCACGCAATGTGATTGTAAACACCTGTCTTCTAGAGGGTCTGGGTGTTGAAGGGTAGCCGCGCCTGACAGAAATACATCCGGCCAACAGCATCAGGCTGAACCCCATTAACAGGCCGGGGAGATATCCCGCCAGGAACAGTGCGCCAATGGATGTGCCACCACTGGCCACGGAAAAAACAATCAGAGAGTTGCTCGGGGGAATGAGCAGGCCGCTGGGGCATGAGGTGATGTTGGCTGCAGCGCAGAAGGCCGGGTCATAGCCCTGCTGTTTTTGAATGGGCGACATAAACCCACCCACCGCCGCCGCAGAGGCAATGGCGGAACCGGATATTGAGCCGAACAGCATATTTGCCATGATGTTGCAATGGGTCAGGGAACCCGGCAGCCGGCCGGTCAGCAGTTCCGCAAAATCAATCAGTCGACGTGCAATGCCACCGGTATTCATAATGTTTCCGGCCAGGATAAAGAAAGGGATGGCCAGCAGTGCAAAATTATCCAGCCCGGAGGCCATGCGTTGTGAGACTACTGAAACGGCAGGGCCGGCGGGCATTAACGTGACCAGGCAGGCTGCCGTTGATAGGCCGATACTGTAGGCAACGGGAAGACCTGTTCCCAGCAGAAGAAAGAAAAGCCCAAACAGGGTGACGACAGGCAGCCAGTCCATTAATGAACTCCTTGTTATGTTCGGGAGCTAGTGTGGCTTTTGATGGCAACGAGGCTGTAATAAAAAATCAGTACACCGCTTACCGGTATTACCAGATAGACCCAGCCCATGGGTATCTCCAGGGCCGGGGTCAGCTGACCTGTTGCCAGTACTGTTACGACCAGTCTGCCGCCGCCAGCAATCATTACCGTCATGGCAAAAAACGCTGTCAGTATTTCCAGCAGCAGTTTGACTTTTCTCAGGTTTGATCTGTTCAGAGAATTTCCCAGAAGATCTATGGAAAGGTGCTTTTTCTGTCCGGCGGCGTAGGCCGCCCCCAGCAAACCGACCCAGATGAACAGCAAACGGGCAAGCTCATCGGTGACAGTGCTGGGAGTCGTCAGCAGATAACGGCTGATAACCTGCCAGATCACACAACCCAGCAGGGCTGCAAACAGCAGGGTGACAAAGAGAGTAAGCAACTTTTCGATCAGGGCGGTCAGTGTTTTCACCGGGTACCTTCTGTTGGTCATTCAAGCTGAAACTTGCTGTACAGGAAAGCAGATCTATTTTAGACGGTGGGCTGTATTCATATAACTTTCGATAAGTCGATAAGTCGATAAGGAAAGCTGGACATTCAATTATGAACACAATAACCAATACACTGCGTTATCTTTCCCTTCCGGTCATGTCAGGCCTCTTTGCAGCCTTGGCCACTCTTTTCAGTACCACTCTTCTGGCTGAAACCGGCATTCTCAGCTACAAAACCTGTGCCCATACAAACGATCAGGGTGCCTGTATAGAGTATACCCTTCCCTATAAAGCAGCCTCAGCTGCCGATTACTGGAATGATATACTGGCAACCCTGTCATTCGAACGCGTAGAAAACGTCTCTCAAATCATACAAGCACACATAGATCTCTGGGAGAATCGTACAAGAGTAGAAGAAGCTAAATACTTTATAAGGCGCCAGTTTTTCAAGTATCACACAGATAGCAAAAATGGCCGGTGGGAGGATGCCCAGAATTACATCTACGCACTTCTCCAACTCCTTGCTGAAGAGCAGGACATCTTGGAGACGCTGGGTATTCAATCAGAAGAGCGCATTCACATTGCCCACCAGCTGTACTCTATCGCCAAGAAAATCCCCCTGAAAGAGCCGGTAAGCCTGAAAAGCATAACAAAAAACCACTACTTCACTGCCGGACAATTTGAAGGTATTCCATACAATCAACTTAGCGATACACAGAATAACCAGGACGTAAGATGCACATCAGTACGTGCCGCAAGATATGCTAGCCTCGCGAGCGCACTGGAATTTCTTCTCGGATTTTATTATCAATGGCCTTCACTCAAAACGACTGACGAAATTCTCGGGTATGCTCCCGAGCTTATCAATGAGCCCGTACTGGAACTGGGGGCAGGCTCCGGGTATCAGGCATCACTTCTGGAAGCCAGGGGCGCCGAGATCATCTCAACCGATCTCTCCCCGCCCCCGCTCACTTTCAAAACAATTGAAGCGCTTTCTGCAGGGGATGCTATCAAAAAATACGCCGACAGCCGTTCGGTTATTTTTGCTCAAAACCCGTTTCCCGCTGTTCTGACAGACATCCGGAAAAGTCTCAACAGGCTCAGCCCGTCAACCGTTGTGATTGTCACGTCAAAAACAATCTTTGAAGAGCGCTATACGCCATACTGTTACACACTCACTCTGCATAAAGTAAAAAGAGACTATACAACCAGCGTGACCAATGAAGACGAAGCTACCCATAATCTGGCCACTTTTCGCTTGAAAGACGAATGCAGGCATACACCGCTATAAACAAAGCCCAGAGACTGTTGGCGATGAAGCATCGCCAACGGCCTACCCTCAAGAAAAATTTGTACAAGTCCTTCCTTTCACAACGCAAGCAAACCGGTATGAACATATCTTCGTATAATAGAGTTATGTTTTTTGCAGGCTCCGGTATGTATACATTACTGATGAGCGTCCTGATCTGTTGTCTGATTCAGGCTTTACCAGTGATGGCTGCACCAGCGTCGAAAACACTGAAGCTGGCTCATAATCACAATCGCTCTCATCCGGTGCATACGGCAATGAAGTATATGGGGGAGCGTGTACGGGAGCTTTCAGGCGGGGCTCTGCGTATTAGAATTTATTCCGGTGGCGTACTGGGCCCCCAGAGAGAAAACATTGAACAATTGCAGCTGGGGGCGCTGGATATGGCTAAAACCAGCGCCAGTGAGCTGGAGTCTTTTGACCCGGTCTACCGGGTTTTCAGTTTCCCGTACCTGTTTCGTGACCAGAGACACCTGCATGGCGTCGTAAGAGGTAAGCTTGGCAGGAGCATTCTAGAAGGATCCAGTTCCAGGGGGTTCAGGGGGCTGACTTTTTATGAATCCGGGGCGCGTCATTTTTATGCAAAAAAAGTCATTCACTCCGCCAGTGATCTGCAGGGCCTGAAAGTCAGGGTGCAGCCCAGTCGAACGCTGCTGCAGATGGTGCAGCAGATGGGTGGTCTGCCAAGCCCGATAAACTATGGAGAACTTTATACCGCGTTGCAGCAGGGCGTGGTGGACGCTGCGGAAAATAATCTGACTTCATTTGTCGTCAGCCGTCACGGAGAAGCTGCCCGCTTCTTTTCCTGGTCGGGACATACCATGATTCCCGATGTGCTGATGGTCAGCACTGAATCCTGGAAAGCGCTGAGTGCAGAACAGCAGGTAATCTTGCAGCAGGCTGCTACGGAGTCATCCGGTGAAATGGTTAAGCTCTGGGATGAGGCGCAAAGGAAAAATCTGGAGCTGGCTAAGAAATCAGGCATCACTTTCGTTGAGCCTGATCGGGATAGTTTTGTGAAAGCAGTTCAACCTATGTACAGGCAGTTGCAGAAGGACAATCCAAAGCTGTATTCGCTGGTGGAGCGAATCCGTAAGGAAGAAGGGTAGAGGTTCTCTGATCAGTAACGAGTGGGATCAGGACTTGCGGTGATGCGCCTGTAACGATTGATCATCATTGCAGGCGCGATTAATCATGAGGACGATTCTTCAGCCAGGGGCAGGGCTTGTCAGATTGGCCGTGACTTCTTTCGGAATGATGGCCCCAGCATACTGTATCACGGTACCCGCCATCTGATGCCCCGCTTCAGCGGCTGTCATGGGATCGACCCCTTTCATCCTGGCAGCCAGGTAAGCGCCGTTAAAAGAGTCGCCAGCGGAAGTCGTATCGACCACTTTCTCGACCAGCGTCGAAGGCACCAGTTGTGCTTTTCCTGACGATTTGACCAGGCAGCCACCGGAACCGTTCTTAACTACGATTTCTTCAACAGCACCCAGCCGCTTGAGGGTTTCATCGGGGAACTGGTCACCAAACAGCATCTGTTCGTCGTCAAAGGTCACCAGGGCAATGTCCGTGATCTCAAGGATTTTGCCGTAAATGTTTCTGGCGACTTCTGGTGAGGGCCACAGCCTTGGACGATAATTACTGTCAAACACGACTTTCGCACCCTTACTCCGTGCCTGCAGCAAAAGAGAGAGCAGAGTGGTACGACTTTGTTCGTCCAATATGGCCAGAGTGATGCCAGACAGGTAAAGATAGTCAGCTTCTGAGGCAATAGCTGTCAGCTGCTCCTGATTCAACCCTTTGCCGGTGAACATCTGTTTTGCAGCAGAGTCGCTGCGCCAGTAAGAGAAACTGCGTTCGCCCTGTTCGTCCACTTCAATGGCATAGAGACCCGGATGTTTGTCCTCAATTCGCGCCACCAGGCTGCAGTCGATATTTTCGGATCGCCAGAATTCGATCATATCGTCGCTCATGCCGTCCTGGCCGACCGCGGTAATGTATTGAACCCTGTGGCCGGTGTCCTGCAGTGAACGGGCCAGGTAAACAGCGGTATTGAGCGTATCACCGGCAAAGAACTGTCGAAACAGCCCTTCGCCAGCGGCAGACAGCTCGATCATGCACTCGCCTATGCAGGCTATATGAGCGGCAATGTGCTGAGCTGTCATGTTCACCCCTCTGCTGATTTCAGAGATTGTTCGATGCCCAGCATCAGTCCGCGCAGCTCGGCAAGCCCGCGCATACGGCCAATGCAGGAATAGCCCGGGTTGGTTTTCTTGTTCAGGTCATCCAGCATCTGGTGGCCGTGATCCGGACGCATGGGCATCAGAGTGTCCCTGCGGCCTTCGGCGACACGACGCTTCTGCTCTTGCAGTAGAGCCCGGGTGACTTTAAACATATCCACGTCACCAGTCAGATGGTCGGCTTCATGGAAGCTCATGCCGTCTTCTTCGAACTGGGTACTGCGCAGATGTACAAAGTGAATTTTGTCGCCCAGTCGCTCAACCATGCCCGGCAGATCAATGTCTTTCTGTGCGCCCAGTGAGCCTGTGCAGAAGGTTATGCCGTTGCTTGGGCTTTCTACCGCATCAGTAATACGACGATAATCGTCTTCTGTGCTGGCAACACGGGGCAGGCCGAGGATCGCACGGGGCGGATCATCAGGATGGATGCACAGACGGACACCCTCTTCCTCGGCTACTGGTACAATTTCTTCGAGGAATTTGAACAGGTTGCCCCGCAGGCCTTCGGCATCAATATGTCCGTATTCGTCCAGCACCGCCTGGAACTGTTCCAGGGTGTAACCTTCTTCGGCGCCTGGCAGGCCGGCAATGATATTGCGGGTCAGTTTGGTGACCTGCTCTTCGCTCATGGCATCGAAACAGGTTTTGGCCTTGCTGCGTGTTTCCTCGTCATAGTCCGCTTCCGCACCCAGGCGTTTGAGGATATGCAGCTCAAACGCTGCGAATTCAGTGTGGTCGTAGCGCAGCGCCCTGGAGCCATCAGAGAATTCCCATTCAAGGTCGGTGCGGGTCCAGTCCAGAACCGGCATGAAGTTGTAACAGATGGTGTCGACGCCGCATTTGGCCAGGTTGCGGATACTCTGCTTGTAGTTGTCGATGTATTGCTCAAAGTTGCCGGTGCGTTTCTTGATGTCTTCGTGAACGGGAACACTTTCCACGACAGACCAGCGCAGCCCTGTGGAACGATCTCTGCTGGCATCCCACTCAACTTCACGTACGCGCTTTTCGATCTCGGCGACTTCCCAGGTTTCACCATTGGGAACATGGTGAAGGGCTGTAACAATACCGGTGGCACCGGTCTGCATAATGTCCTGAATGGTGACCGGATCGTTGGGGCCGTACCAGCGCCAGTTTTGTTCCATCATAGGCGGTAGGCTTTTTTGGCCAGGCCGTTGGTGAGTTCGTAAGCCAGCTCCAGGGCTTCGCTTTCGGTAATCCGGTGTTCACACACCAATGTGGCCAGGAAGTTACAGTCAATCCTTCGTGACATGTCATGGCGGGCCGGGATGCTCAGGAAGGCACGGGTATCGTCGTTGAATCCGACTGTGTTGTAGAAACCTGCGGACTCTGTCACCTGTCGGCGATAACGCGCCATACCCTCAGGGCTGTCATGGAACCACCAGGAAGGCCCCAGCTTCAGTGCCGGGTAATGTCCGGCCAGAGGAGCCAGCTCGCGTGTATAAGTGGTTTCGTCCAGGGTGAACAGAATAATGGAGACAGCAGGATCGTTACCGACTTCATTCAGCAAGGCACGCAGGTTATGAACAAACTCGCCCTGAAGCGGGATGTCTGCACCCTTGTCTGCACCAAAGCGATCAAACACCCTCTGGTTGTGATTGCGGTAAACACCGCAGTGAATCTGCATCACCAGGCCATCTTCCTGGCTCATGCGACCCATCTCCAGCAGCATGTGGCCACGGTACAGTTCAGCTTCTTCAGCGGTGATGGTGCCGTCCAGTGCCCTGCTCAGCAGTTCCTGGCATCGGTTTTCCGGCAGTCTGGTGGTGAAGGCGGTGGGATGACTGTGGTCTGTAGCGGTGGCGCCAATAGCCTTGAAGAACTGGCGACGGATGCGAATGGCATACATGAATTCAGACCATTGGTGGATGTCTTTGCCAGTCTGTTCGGCCAGCAATTTCATATCGTGCTGGAAGCTCGGGTGCTCAGGGTTGGTCAGGCCATCAGGGCGGAAGGTAGTGATTACCCGTCCGTTCCAGGTGCCATTCCGGTTGTCTTCATTAATACGACGATGTGCATCCAGTGTGTCTACTGCGCTTTCGGTTGTCGACAGCAGCTCGATATTGAATCGATCGAACAGATTACGTGGCAGGAAGGCTTCGGTCTTAAGGCTGGCGTCAATATGATCGTAAATGGCGTCAGCGTTGTCAGCATTCAGCGGCTGGTCAACACCCAGCACTTCTGTCAGTGCATGACCCATCCACATGCTGGAAGGGGTGCCGCGGAACAGGTGGTAATTACTGGCAAAGAGCTTCCAGGCCTTTCGAGGATCCTGCTCAACCTCCACGGCTTCCCGGGCTGGAATGCCCAGAGATTCCAGAGAGATGCCCTGGCTATAGAGCATACGGAATACATAGTGATCCGGCTGCAGCAGGAAAGAGGCCGGGTTGCCAAAGGGTTTGTTGTCTGCAAACCAGGCCGGATCGGTATGGCCGTGGGGGCTAACGATGGGCAGATCCCTGATCTCGGAGTACAGCTCACGGGCAATTCCCCGGATGCTTTCGCTGGATGAAAACAGGCGGTCCGGGTGGAGAGAGAACGATAACTGGTTGATAGACATTTCGGGCTCCGTGTTTGACTCGGGAGGCGATGTCTGTCGATTACGGAAATTGGTTATACCAAAAAATAATGGGGACAAACAACGTCGCTTGGCATTTTTACGGAATTGTTTGACTCCGGGCAGTTTTTCAGACCTTTCACACCTTATTTAGCCAATTTGAAAAGGCTTACAGTGTCTTCAACCTGTCCTACCTGTTCAACGAGGTGACCTCCTGATGGATATGCTGGCCCCGTTAATGCTGTTTTGTTGCAGCCGCACCTGTAGTGGGTGGCGTAATGACGCTGGAACAGTGCAAGGCGGGTTATGACCCGGCTTTCTCCGCTGCAGTGAATGCCGCATCCTGCCCGACAGGCCTGCTGATTTCAACCAGCAATGTCATGATAATTTACTCCCTCAGCAGTGGTGGTGTTTCCATTGCCGCACTGTTCCTGGCAGGTTATCTGCCTGGCTGCGGCATGTGCTGTGCTGACAGCTCTGCCTGCCCTGGAAAAGACGTAGATGTGGAGCACTTGTTGCCAATGAACATCAAACCGGACTCTTTAAAATACGCCGCTTAAGCCTTATGGGGTAAGTGTTGTTGGCTGAGCACTCACAGATAAAAAAAGCTCTAATGCTCAAATTGAGAACAAATCACAATATGCTTACACTTATTTCGCTGGAAACTGACTGAAATGAGGTGATGGAATGAGGTATATTTTTCCCGGCACCATCGTTGTTTTCACCTTACTGCTTTTTACTCAGTCAGCCAGAGGAGAGACGGCTAAATTTATCACGCAACCTGAAAACATCACGGTACCCTGCGGCAGTACTGCTCTTTTCGAGTGTGTGGGAAAGGTAAGCACAAAAGAACAAAACGAGGCTCCGGGTGCCGGTTATATTGTCTGGTTTATAGAAAGAACCATTGACCCGGATTTCTGGCTCTTTGGTTTGCCAGAGGCAAGAAATCTTAAATTAAAATACCTGTCAACCAATAATCTCACTCACATCAAAAGCTCTCTCGAAATTCCAACGTGTGATGACCAATTTAATGGAACGTCTGTGCGTTGCAGCATGTACCCGGCTGATTTGAGTTCACAAGTGGTAACCTTAACTCTCGAGCCTGGTATTAGCAGAGTCGATAAACTCAAACTGAACTACTATGAGTTTCGGCTCCATTGGGATCAGGCACAGGCACTGGGCTACGACAATCAGCCACTTCTATATGTCGTTCGTGTTTATGATGCTTCCGCCAACACTCTGGTCTATGCGAATGATCAGGTGGCCGAAACATCACTTGATCTGTATGTAAACTCTAATCAATTCTGCAGAAAGTTTCTTGCCAGGGTCACTCCTTATATCGAAGGGCAGATTTTTGGTGAAACGACCCAGTTACACACATTCCCTCCGCCATGGTGGTTTTTCAGGATAAAGTCCATTTATCTGCGGGCACCCCCTGACAAAAACGCCTGGTTCAATGTGATTGTGACCAGGCAGTCTTCACCAGAAATCTATTGCCCCCAACAGTTTCTTTTTGTCACTTATACCGACGGAAACCGTTCAAGGTTTTTTGAATTACCACTCTACTCTACTACCATTGTCGCCAGGACTATCGGTGACAGTGACGCCGACTACCTTATTCAAGCCAGCATTCACGGGCCGCTTTGTGAAACTTATAGCAAGAAAACCGTTAAGACGATGCAAGCCTCCACTTCAATGAGTGATTCCGGCAGCGGCGTAGAGTTAACGATAGCGGATATCAAACCGACTTTATGTCAGCCGGTGACGGTGTCCCTTAACATTCCGGACATATCAGAAATATCCGAAGGCCTTTTTAATAAAGAACGATCAACATCCGATATCATCCCAATTCCCACAATAAGCCTGATTGATCCTGCGTACACTCTGTCGTCGGCAAATTCTGAATCCACTTATGCTTTGCCAGCCGATGTTCTGGATCCGAATAGCAGACACGAACCTGCTCCTGATGAGGACTTTGTTATCAGCTTTCCGGTCGCTATGTTTTCAATTTCCGTCATACTAGCGCTGATTGTCGGTGGTATCGCCTGCGGATGGTACTGACGTTCGCTTCACCGATCATTAAAGGTTTAACAAAGCCCGCAACCAGGAGATATGATCCCGGTCAGTGTTCTATCAAAAAGCGGGCTTAATGTGCGGTTCTACTTTGTTCAGGCAGAAAGCAGTACCGGGTTTTCATCAAACAGGAAGCGGTCGAAACTGTCATTGGCAATATCGCTGGCATCCATCAGGGTGTTTTTTACGTCTTCCAGATGCTGCCACATGGCTTGACGGGCTGCTTCCGGCTGCTTTTTCATCAGTGCTGTGAGAATGGCTTCGTGCTGGTCTACCCATTTTTGCAGATAGTCTATTTCATCGATCCACTTATGCAGCTTGGCCCACATGGAGCTCTTTTCCCGAATGTCCCACAGCTGTTTCACCATGGCCGCCAGGACCGAGTTCTGAGTGGCTTCGGCCACGGCCAGATGGAACATCTCATCGCCTTTGCCTGACACCTTGCCTTCCCGGAGCTCCTGCTTTTCCAGCTGCAGAGCTTCCTGTATCTGTCGTATATTGCTCTTGTTGACCTGGGTGGCGGCGAAGGCGGCGATATGGCTTTCCAGTAGCTGGCGGGCCTGAAGCAGTTCAAAAGGGCCGACATCGGTAAACTCGGTTTCCGCTCTACCTTCCTTTTGTGCCGTTATCTGGGCTGGAGTGGCAATGACATGAATACCAGAACCCTTGCGAACCTCTATCAGGCCTTCAAGCTCCAGCATGATCAGGGCTTCACGGATAATGGTACGACTCACACCAAGGTTTTCGGCAAAGGTTCTTTCAGGTGGTAGTCTTTCACCTACACGATAGGTGCCTGATGCAATCCCTAACTCCCGCTTAACGGCCTGAAGAAGCAAAGGCAGAATGGACTGAAAGGAGCGCCCCCTGTGCTGTTCAGGCAAAATACCTGTGCAAACAACAACGCACCTACAAGGTGCTGCACAGGGAC
>JBPCXN010000171.1:0-11149 GCA_051008495.1 Endozoicomonas sp.
CGATGGATTTGTGCGAATAGTTGACCTATTTAAGCAAATTCATCGGAACTGTCCAGAACGCTCAAGGCTGCGGCCGCTCTTTCTGGATTTCAGGCCGAAATTGTCTTAAGTCCGATAGGCTCCTAGAACAGGAAAGAGCCTCAGTCACTCATTGAAGGGCTGTAGTCGTGGCTGTATCCAGAATCTTTAACATGGCATGGTAGTAGAGTCGGTCAAACACTACCGGTGAATCGACACCAGCATATTCCAGTATCTCGGCCATCTGCCTGGTGGAGTAGCCCTGTTCCATGAACTCCATCAGGGTGTTCCGGAAGTGGCTTCGGGCTTCCTTGTACGCATCATAAAATGGACGGGCTTCAACATCAGCGAGGCTGACAGCGAAAGGCCAGATCAGCTTCTGCATCTCTTCTTTCAATTTTGCAACATCGGTAACCTTGCTGGTTTCGTGTTGAGTCAGCAGTTTGGCTCCGTGGCAGGCCTGGCGTTTTTCCGGATGGCTGTCAGCCTGGCTGACAAGCTTCAGGCATTCGTCAATGGTCTCTTCAATTTTTGGCATCAGGTTAGCTTCGACAGCCTTGTCCTGCAGCACCCCCCGCATTCTTTTGGTGGTCCACTCTGTCAGCATGGCCTCCATTTCCTGCTTGATTTTCACCAGGTGAGTAGGCGGCATCTTTTCCCGGCCGAGTCTCATCATCCAGTCTGACAGAAGAGATTCCCGGATTTCATCTGTCGTGTTTCCGGGTTTGTGCAGTGTCTCTTTCAGGTAAGACAGGAAGTATTGACGAAGCTGGTAACGATAGCCTTCGGTAATCATTCCGGAAGGGCTGCTGTGATAGGCCTGAGAGAGTATGCCAAAGCGTACGGCAGATGAAACCAGTTCTTCCTGGGGGCTTCCTTCCTTAACTTCAGTGCTCTCTGCTTTTTCAGCTTCGCTGCTTTCTGGTTGAACATTGGCGGATACGGGCAAGGCAGTTATCAGCGTCAGTATGCAGACTGGCAGCCATGCGCCTGAAAACAGCTTGCGGTTCAAAAGAGTTCTGTTCATTGTTTTCTCCGGCGGGAATGGGATAGACACACGGTGATTGGCTTTTTATCGGCAGAAACCCTTCGGGCTTAGTGGCAGTCAACAAAGATTCATCATATGAATGAGGGCTGAGAATGAGTCGTGAAGAGTGGTAACGGCTTATTATCAACTACTATTGGTGGGTATTCTTCTGCCGTAAAAACAGTCGATTCCATGCTCCCGATGAATAAGTCTGTGGTCGCCTTTCTGGTAGCCTGCGCCGTTTTATTGCTGTTATCAGGCTGTGGTGGTCGATCTGCACATCCGGTTGCCGTGCGTCAGTATGGCGATGAAAATCGTTCCTGTGGCGCGCTTGAAGGAGAGCAACGTGCCATTGAAACCGAAATCAGCCAGCTGTTGCCGAAAACCGATAAGACCGGCAAGAACCTCGGGTTTGGTCTGCTGGGTGTGATCGTGCCGGTCTCCTGGTTTTTTCTTGACCTGAGTGATGCCGAGCAGGTGGAGATCGATGCCCTGAGGCGGCGCTATAACTATCTGATCGGGCTTTCTTCCGACAGGCATTGCGGCCAGGAACGAGCCAGGATTCCTGACTTCCGTGACCAGGGCGCTTTTCAACAACACCAGATCCAGATGCAACAGTTACAGCAGCAGCAACTCCAGCAGCTTCAGCAGCAACAGCAGATGCAACTTCAGCAGCAGTACCAGCAACAACTTCAGGAGCTGCGCATGCAACAGATGCAGCTGGAGGAAAGAATAAAACAGTCAGGGAAATAGCATAGAGAGAAATCTGATTAGCATACCGGCCCGAATCAGTGTATCAGGGCCGGGATGAACAGCCGTGAGCGAAGAAACATTTTTTCGTCACCTTCGGTGATGAAAAAATGTTTGCGATAAACTGTCCGGTCAGAGCCGGAAGAAAGGCTGAAGTAACCTTGGCACCAGGCTGACAAAACGGAGAGGCGCGTCTGTTGCGATCAAACAGATACAGCCTTCACTGGTGTCTGCCACTGGCTGGTGTTGTACGTCAGGGTCCAGGTCAGCGATGTCACCCGTGCAGAAACGACCGATTTCGTCACTGTAGGAGCCCTTCAGAACCATAGTCAGTTCTGAGCCGGTGTGGCCATGGGCTGGCATACAGGTGCCGGGTGCTATTTTCAGCAGCCGCAGGTTGCCATCAGCGGCCGGAATAATGAACTGTTTCATACCCGGCGCCATGGTTCGCCAGTGCAGGCTGTCTAACTCATTGCCGAGAATGGATTGTAACGGTGCGGGAACGTCGCCACTTAATTCTTCCGGTTTCTCAGCGGCGGCTTCCTGCATAGATGTTTCGTCCAGCATGCTGAGGATGGCATTTCTGGCATCAGGCTTGACGTTTGTTGGTGTAAGGCCGTCCAGCAGCTGGCTGCCCAGCAGTTCTGCATCGGCAACAATCTGTTTGCAGTGGTCACAGACAGAAAGGTGACAGGAGATCACCAGCGACATGGCGTCCGGCAGGCTGCCTGCCGCGTAACTGACCAGTGAACTGTAATCCGGGTGATGCCGTAGGCTCATGATTCACCTCCCATGTGACTGCGTAACTTGGTAAAGGCCAGCCTTAATCCTGATTTGACACTGCCCAGGGGAATATCCATATCCAGTGCGATCTCCCTGTGGGTTTTGCCCTCGTAATACACTTTATAAACCAGCTGGGCCTGGTGCAGGGGCAGGGCGTCCAGCGCCGCTTTCAACCTGTCTGCGTCCATAGGGGCAAGGCTTGGAGTGAAACCGGCTTCAGCCTGATTGTCGAGAGAGGTTGTCAGGTTGGATTTATCACGCCTCAGACGATCGATCCACTGATTTCTGGCTATGCGAAAAATCCAGGTGGATGCCGCAGACTTCTCCGGGTTGTAGCTGCCACAGTGACGCCAGACAGCAAGCATGGTTTCCTGAACCAGCTCTTCCGCCATCTCACTGTGTGCGCCTTTCTGCATCAGGTGCGTTTTCAGGCGGGGAGCAAAATGATCATATAGAACAAGAAACTGATTCTTGTTTTTATGCCGGGCAAGATCAAGCAGGCACTGCCGGAAATCATGTTTGGCGGTGCTGATTTGGTCTGAATCCATGTTATTTGTTATCAGCCTTAGTTCAACCATGGGCAAGCACTTGATAGATATTTACCCTTCTATACGTACAAATACAAGGTCCGGATCAGTGCCTGGTAGAATTGACTATGCTTTCAGGCTCTACAAGTGTTGTTACCTGCCAGGGGAGGCGGAGCTTGAAAATCGCCGTTGTCGGTGGAGGTATCAGCGGCCTGTCCTGTGCCTGGCTGCTCTCCAGCAATCACGATGTCTGGCTCTATGAAAAAGATGACCGCTTCGGCGGGCACAGTCATACCGTCAGGGTTACAGGCAGCCAGGGAGCAATCCCGGTTGATACCGGTTTTATCGTATTTAACGAAAAGACCTATCGCAATCTCACCGCTCTTTTTCAGCACCTGGATGTGTCGACGGTTCCGGCGGATTTTTCCTGCGGGGTGTCGCTGAACCAGGGAAGGACGGAATATCTAGCCACCAGTCTTACTGGATTGTTTGGCCGTCCAGGGAATGTCCTGAAGCCGGAGTACTGGAAAATACTGTTTAATGTCCTGCGTTTTTATCACAGTTCCCATGACTGGCTCACCAGTCTGTCGGCGTCTATGACTCTTCGGGAGCTGCTGGAATCACACTGCCCGGAACGAAAGTTCATCGCTGAACACCTGCTGCCCATAGGCTGCGCCTTATGGTCAATTCCCCCGGCCAGACTGCTTGACTATCCTGCCCTGGTTTTCCTCAGGTTTTTTTACAACCATGGCTTGCTGCAGTCTTCTGACAGACCCCAGTGGTTGACGGTGAAAGGTGGCAGCAGTGTCTACACGCAAAAGCTGCGGGCAAAGCTGGATTTTAAGGCATTGGACAATCGCTGTGTACGGCAGGTCCGGCGCCATCACGACAGAGTCGTTATTTCCGACTGGCAGGGGGGCAGCTGGGAGTTCGATCAGGTGGTCATGGCCTGCCACGCTGATATCAGCCTGCGGTTATTGTCCGAGCCTGATATGCTCGAGCAGAAACTATTGGGGGCCTTTCGTTTCAGTCGTAACAGGGTCCTGCTTAGCAGCGATCAGCGTGTCATGCCCCGCAACCGGAAAGCCTGGGCCAGCTGGAATTACCAGGCAGACACCAGCAGTAAAGAGTCGTCTGTCACCTATTGGATGAATCGTCTGCAGCAGATTGATGACAGGCCTCTGTTCCTGACTGTGAACCCATTGATTGAGCCCGACTCTTCCCTGGTGCAGAGCTGCTCTCTTGATGATCACCCCCTGTTTGACAGTGAGGCGATAGAAGCCCAGAAGCAGTTGTGGAAGCTGCAGGGGCGACGGCGAACCTGGTTCTGTGGCGCCTGGTTTGGCTATGGCTTTCATGAGGATGGGCTGCAGTCCGGACTGACCGTTGCTGAAAGGCTGGGAGGGCATCATCGCCCCTGGCAGGTAGACAATGAAAATGATCGACTGACGCTTCCTGACGACTGGTATTGAACTCAGCTTGAATGTCTTGCCGTTATCGACGGTCGTCTTCTGTTGAACCATTGAAGTGGGGGTTGCGTATAGCTTATTGTTATTAAAAATACAGGATTGGCTGCAATGCCGGAAAAAGGATTGAATGTTGCAGTGGTAGGGGCGGGAATCAGCGGCTTGTCCTGCGCCTGGTTGTTGGCAAAGAATCACAAGGTCAGGCTGTTTGAAAAAGACGACCGGTTTGGTGGTCACAGCCACACAGTGACGGTCGCCGGGAAAAACGGCGAAGTACCGGTGGACACTGGGTTTATCGTCTTCAACGAAAAGACTTATCCAAACCTGACGCAGTTTTTCCATCACTTGAGTGTGCCAGTCGTGCCCACCGATATGTCTTTTGGTGTGTCCCTGGACAACGGCCGGACCGAATATTCGGGGACAGACCTGAATGGTCTTTTTGCCCGGCGGGGCAATGCCCTGAGACCGGGCTTCTGGAAAATGCTGGTGGATATCCTGCGCTTCTACAACGCCAGTGAAGACTGGCTCAACACCCTTTCACCTGCAGTTACTCTTAGAGAACTACTGCAATCAAAGCGCTTCAGCAGACAGTTCATCACAAAACATTTGATCCCTATGGGAGCCGCCATCTGGTCAACACCCGGTGACAGGATGCTGGATTACCCGGCTCTGGCTTTTCTGCGTTTCTGCCGGAATCATGGGCTGCTGCAGCTGACCGACAGACCCCAGTGGCAAACGGTCGAGGGGGGGAGCCGGGAGTACGTAAAGCGGATTATTTCAGACCTGGGGCCAAGGGCATTGAGCAACCGCTGTGTACGACAGGTTCAACGTTTGCCAGACAGGGTTGTCATTTCGGATCGCCAGGGCGGGGAGTGGGAGTTTGACCACGTGGTCATGGCCTGCCATGCAGACACCACTCTGGAATTGCTGTCAGAGCCGGATGAAATAGAGCAGCAGCTGCTCGGAGCTTTTCAATTTCAGCGCAACAAGGCTGTTCTCCACAGCGATGAAAGGCTGATGCCCAAAAGTCGCAGGGCCTGGGCCAGCTGGAATTATCTCGGTGATAACGCCAGCAGCGGCCCTTCAGTGACCTACTGGATGAATCGCCTGCAGCATATTGATGACCTGCCGTTGTTTGTTACACTCAATCCTTTTGTGGAACCTGACCCTGCGAAGATACACGGTTGTTATTTATACGACCATCCGGTCTTTGACCGCAATGCCATGGAATCCCAGAAACAGCTCTGGGAGCTTCAGGGGCGTCACCGTACCTGGCATTGTGGAGCATGGTTTGGTTATGGCTTTCATGAAGACGGTCTGCAGTCCGGCCTGGCAGTAGCGGAAGCCCTGGGTGGACACCGGCGTCCGTGGCAGGTGGCGGGTGAGAATGACCGTCTGGTGCTGCCAGAGGACTGGCCTGAGACGGAAAAATCGCTTCCGGGAGTGTATTCATGAGTCGGTCCTGCATCTACCAGGGCAAGGTTATGCATCATCGCTGGCGCCCGAAAAAACACCGCTTTACCTATAACATCGCTTCCTGGCTGATTGACCTGGATGAGTTGCCTCAGCTTGACCGGAACTTGCGTTTTTTTTCCTGGAACCGCCGGAACCTGTTCACTGTTCGCAACTCTGATTACGGCGATGGTACAGGTCGTGACCTGAAGGCACAGGTCTGTGATTTGCTGGAACAGAACAATCTGGGTACTCCCGAGAAAGTTCGTTTGCTCTGCTACCCAAGAATCCTGGGATATACCTTCAACCCTCTGAGTGTTTATTTCTGCTTTGCCGCGGATGGCAGTCACCTGGCTGTTGTTTATGAGGTGAGCAACACCTTTGGTGAAAGACACTCCTATGTGATTCCCTGTGGCGACAACACCGACGGCATTATTCGGCAGACAGTGGCCAAGAGGCTGCATGTTTCGCCATTGATGTCGATGGATTGCCACTACAGGTTCCGGCTCAGATCGCCGGGGCGGTCGGTGTCCCTTGGCATCAGCCTTCATGACTCTGAAGGCAGCCTGTTCAGTGCTGTTTTCACTGGTACACGACAGCCTATGAATGATCGGCAGTTACTCAGGCAGTTGCTGGTTTTACCTTTCATGACCATCAAAGTGATTGCCGCCATTCACTGGGAAGCGCTGCGTTTATGGTTGAAAGGGTTGAAAATCTACCGGCACAAACCCGCAGCCAGACTTTATCAAACCAGCAGGGGAGAGCCACTGGCGCTTCAACAGGGCACGGAGAGCAAAGCATGAGTACAACACGGGATATTGTTGA
Source organism: Endozoicomonas sp. (assembly GCA_051008495.1). GTDB lineage: Bacteria > Pseudomonadota > Gammaproteobacteria > Pseudomonadales > Endozoicomonadaceae > Endozoicomonas_A. The sequence continues at coordinate 6,849 of JBPCXN010000171.1, forward strand.
ACAGGGTTCGCTGCCGGTGTCTCCGGTTCAGATGCCTCTTAAATGGCTGCTTGGGTTGCTGCAGAAGTCCGGGGTTTCCAGGCTGGAAGTAACCGATGACAGCGGCAGGGTACACGTCATTGGGCGGCAAAAACAGGATGCTCCCGTGGCCAGGGTTCATATCCTGCGCCCCCTGGCCCTGGCCAGGGCCAGCGCCGGCGGATTGCTGGGTTTTGCCGACGCTTACATTGACGGCGACTGGGACAGCCCTTCGCTGGTGGATGTAACAGATTGGGCCATGGCCAATGAGGCGGCGCTGGAAGGGGCTTTCTCCGGCAGTTGGTCCAGCCGGTTGATTCATCGCCTGATGCATCTGCTGAACAATAACAGCCTGCGTGGCAGCCGTCGCAACATCTCTGCCCATTATGACCTGGGCAATGACTTTTACCGGCTCTGGCTGGATCGGGGAATGACCTATTCCAGCGCCCTGTTTTCCAGTACCGATGAAAGCCTGGAGCAGGCGCAGGAGAACAAGTATCAGAAAGTTCTGGACTGGCTGGATGTCAAACATGGGCAGAAGGTTCTGGAAATCGGTTGCGGCTGGGCTGGCTTTGCAGAGGCATTGAGCAGAAAACGAAAGACCCGTTATCAGGGTATCACTCTGTCCTCAGAGCAGCTGGCCTATGCCCGGGAACGGATGTCCGGTAAGGAAGGGTATGCCTTCGATCTCACTGATTATCGTGATCTGACGGAAACCTATGACCGTCTTGCTTCCATAGAGATGATTGAAGCAGTGGGCGAATCCCACTGGCCAAGGTACTTCGGAACCCTTCGGGAAAGTCTGAACCCAGGGGGAATTGCTGTACTTCAGGTTATTACCATTGATGACACGAGATTTGAAAGCTACCGCAAGGGAGCCGACTTTATCCAGAGGTACATTTTTCCGGGGGGAATGCTGCCTTCTCACGGCATTATGCAGGAGCAGCTGAAGTCGTCCGGATTGTTACTGGAAGACAGTTACTCCTTTGGTCCTGATTACGCCAGAACCGTCGATATCTGGCACAGGGCTTTTCTGGAACGCTGGCCACAGATTGAGAAGCTTGGCTTCGATGAGCGCTTCAGGCGCATGTGGAGCTACTACCTGGCTTACTGTGAGAGCGGCTTCATGTCGGGCAGCATTGATGTGCGGTTGTACAGAATCCGGCGCCCCTGAAGGGATATCCCCTTTCAATAGCAAATGGCTGAGCAGGGGCAGGAAAAAGCCGTTTTCTTGTTGATCTGAACAAGAGTTGTTCTCGTACAAAGGTTCTCATAAGGATTTGCTCCGCAACTGGTTCACCAGTGATGCGTCTAGGAGCCTGCCGGACTTTAGGCCGACCTGTCTATTCTCGGTCAGGCTCCTGGAAGACCGTGATGACTGAATGGCTGGTAAATAGGGCAAGGATGCCTAGATGGAGAGCCCATGATAAGAACAACCGTAAATTCATTCAGGGTCCTGCTGTGCCTGCTGGCCATAACTCTGATTACAGGATGTAGCTCAATGAAGCCGGAAGATTACTCGAACTCTGAACCCGCACTGGTGATTGAAGATTACTTCCAGGGGAAAACCTGGGCCTGGGGGATGTTCCAGGATCGTTTCGGAAAAGTTCGTAACCGCTTTAAAGTCGTCATGGTAGGACAGGTTGAAGACGGCGTTCTGACCCTGGATGAGGATTTCTTTTATGAAGACGGTTCCACCTCCAACCGACTCTGGAAGATAAAGATCCTGGGTAATGGTCAGTACGAAGGAACTGCCGGAGATGTCATCGGCACTGCCCGGGGCAGCAGTGCAGGTAATGCTTTCAACTGGCGCTACAGTATGGATCTGCCCATAAATGGCCGTCTATGGCGGGTCAAGTTCGATGACTGGCTGTTTCTGCAGGAGGACGATATTTTGATTAACGTTGCCAAAGTCTCGAAATGGGGGATAACACTGGGGACTCTGACGTTTGTTTTTTCCAGGAAGGAGCCTGGCAGTGAAAAATAACGGGCTGGTGTGGATTACCGGTGCCAGCCAGGGAATAGGCAGGGCATTGGCCATTGAGCTGGCGAGGCGTGGCAAGACGGTAGCGGCCAGTGCCAGAAATAAAGAGAAACTCTCTGCCCTGGTCCAGGATGCAGAGCAATTGCCGGGAAAAATCTTCACATTTTCTGTTGATGTGACAGACCAGGCCGCCGTTGAACTGACTGTTGATGACATAGAGAAACAATTGGGGGGCATTGATCAGGCTGTGCTCAATGCAGGTACTTTTCTTCCCATGGAAGGCTCGGAATTCAGGGCTGATGTTGTCCGTGACCATTTTGAGTTAAATGTCATGGGAGTCTGCTACTGCATCGAACCACTGGTACAGAGAATGTCTGAAAGGGGGAAGGGCCTGATCGCTATCAACGGCTCACTGGCCGGCTACAGAGGGTTGCCGAAGTCTTCCGCCTATGGAGCCAGCAAAGCTGCCCTGATCAATCTTGCCGAATCCCTGTATCTGGATCTTCGTAAACCGGGTATCGACGTAAAAATCATCAATCCCGGTTTTGTCAGAACCCCGCTGACTGACAGGAATGCCTTTCCCATGCCGTTTTTAACTGAAGCTGAGAAAGCCGCGAGCATTATTGCTGATGGATTGTCCAGAAAAGCGTTTGAAATTCACTTTCCTGTTCTGTTTTCAAGCCTCATGGGATTTCTTCGATTGTTACCTAACCGATTTTACCTGGCGCTGGCTGGAAAGTTGTAACGGTTGTTGACCGGTATCAATTAATACCGAACCATTCGCGATTTGATAATTAATGCTCATTAACTCTTGATATAAATCAAACTATTGTTAACGGAAATTACTTATCGTGTTATTCACCTGCCGAGGGGATAAAGAAATGGGGGGAATGTTACTCCAACAGTGGTTGAGTATTGCACTGGAGTGCATTGATAATTAGAAGCAGGCACACTGTATGATTGAAAGCTCCATCAGTTGGGGCTTTTTTTATGCTTTGAAATCGCAGGTTGCCGTCCCAGGGTGATTTATAAAAGAAATGGTAGGGTGGGTTGTTATTCAGCTTAAATAAGTTAATGAAAATAAAAACCGGCTATTGCCGGTTTTTATTCATGAAAGTCATGCTTTCAGCGATCAGAAACGACGGTTGTTGCCACCATTGTTGTTGCGTGGACCTCCACCTCCACCTCCGCCTCCTGGGCGTCGCTCTGTAGCGATATTAACCCGCATGTCGCGACCATGCAGGTCCTTGCCGTTCATGGCCAGGGCGGAATCAGCAGCTTCTTTCTCTGTGAATGTAACAAAGGCAAAGCCGCGGGAACGACCGGTTTCACGGTCGGTGATGACACGGATTTCGTCAATTTCACCAAACTGTTCAAACATTTCCTGAAGGTCGTTCTCGCTAGCACTAAAAGGCAGGTTACCAACAAACAGTTTATTCTGCTGCATGATGGAAGGTCTCCGGTAATGACGTTGCTACTTGACTGTTTGCCTTCGAAACATCGAACGTCATTAGGGATACGTCGTTCTGGGGCATGAGTAAGTCAGAGCTTTGGTTGATTCCAATCCCGGCGTATCGGGCACAGGATAAATGTTGCTTGAAACACCGCTTTTCAGTGTCCGAAATCTATAATCCAGAAGCCTTCGGTTTTCCAAGCTCAGATTCTTGCCGTAAAGCAAGCATGCCCTGTAAACCAAGGCATGCATCCAGATTATAACCTCTGCAGGTGATGTCAAGGATGATCAGGGTCGGACTGGTTGTAAAACCGTCGGTTTGCCCTTTCCTGGTCACCTGAATCAAACCGTACTTTTATGAAAAGTTATTGAATTAACAGCAGTTTTAGTGTCTTTTCGGGCGAATCCGGCTAATCGATTCCGGCATGACCTGTGTCAATGGTGCTGGCACTGGCAGCCAACAAAGCGAATGGCGCTTTCTTCTTCAACCAGTTTGCCTTTGTTCAGAAATAACTCGACCAGTTCACTGGCGGGCAGGTCATTGGCTGAACAGGTATGGAAACGGGCTTCTGGACCAAAGTGCAGATTGATCGCACCAAGGATGTCATCTCGGCCTCCGGCCTGATCCTGTTCCCTGATCAACTTCAGAACGTTGTGGCCGTGGATGGACTCTTTCACTGCAAATACCTCAAACGTTGGGCTTTCTGGTTAAAAATGAGGCCATTGTGTAATTAAAGAGCGCGTCAGGATACCCGCACAGGTCTACAGGGGTGTACGTATAAACCCTTGGCTATGCTAGGAGCCTGACCGAGAATAGGCTGATCGGCCTAAAATCCAGAAAGAACG
>JBPCXN010000172.1:0-3365 GCA_051008495.1 Endozoicomonas sp.
CGATATGATCTATCTGTCTGATTACAATGGTCAGGGGCAATCCCTGAGCAGCGCCGGCTGGACATTACTGAGATATGCCTCCTGCCCGGTTCTGATTATACGAAATAATGTCGAGCAACAACGCAAGTCGGTTCTGGCTGCCCTCAATACCCAGAACCATGCCGCCGCCTACAGAGAGCTGGGTGAAAAAATCATTACCGTTTCACAATGGATTGCCGACGCCTACGGCGCTGAGCTGCATGTGGTGAACGCTTATGAAGACTCACTGCATTTCCCTGACCGCTCCAGGATTTTGCGCGAGACGAACCTGCCGAACGACCGGGTCCACATTGTCCATGGCAGCCCTGAAGATGTCATTGCTGACATCGCCGATAAAATTGAAGCGGATATAGTTGTTATTGGCACCCGTAACCGCCGTGGCATATCCGCCATGATGCGGGGCAATACGTCGGAAAAAGTGATTGCCAGAGTTAGGCAGGATATCATGACCCTGAATTAGCGGTCTCATGACATATCGATTAATAAAGCAAACTGATCGAATAGATCCATGGCAGGGCTTAAGGCTAGAAAAAGAAGAAAGCGGATTGGTTTCCAGGCTGTGTGGCCAATAGCATTATTGGGCTTCCCTGTTTCCGGTCTGCTCGCGCTGCTTAGGCAGTCTACTCAGTCTGTCCGGTATTCCCTGTTGTTTGCAGAGCCACTGAAAGACATCCTGCAAACCAATCCGCTTACACACCCGACCATTATTATTTTTATTGTCGATCGAGCTGGCTGCCTTATGATTATTTTTATTGCGGCAACTTTTTTTCTTTCTCGCTGATCTATATACAATCGCCGTGCCAGTTTTCTGAAACATCGCTACAGCCCCTGATTTCATTGAACTTGGCAGACCCCACCCATAATTTCATGCTGACCGGTGTTACCCGAATCCGTTACCCGGAGTACACGACTATGTCACCCTCACACTTTACGTAACACTGACAAAATCCTTGCATCCATATTGTCTGCGGCAACGTCTTTAAAATTGAACCTTTGCCCATATCAAGGTAAATATGAATCTCATCAGTCTGCCACCCGGCAGAAGGCGTCAGGAAGCTACACAATGACAACAGCAAACCACTTTGATTATCTTGTGATCGGCGGCGGCAGCGGCGGTATTGGCAGTGCCAACCGTGCGGCAATGCACGGCGCTAAAGTAGGCCTGATAGAAGCCAAGCACCTGGGCGGCACCTGCGTAAACGTAGGCTGTGTACCGAAAAAAGCCATGTGGTTTGCCGGACAGATTTCCGATGCAGTCAAGTATGGTCCGGACTATGGTTTCGACCTTGACCATGATGCGGTGCTGAAACAGTTCAGCTGGAGCAAGCTGGTAGAAAGCCGGGAAGCCTATATCGGCCGGATTCACCAGTCTTACGAGCGGGTACTGGGTAACAACAAAGTTACCGTTATCAACGGCTACGGTCGTTTTGTTGATGCAAAGACGGTAGAAGTGGATGGTGTCCAGTACACTGCTGACCACATTACTATCGCCACCGGCGGTGAGCCAATGATTCCCGAGATCCCCGGTGCAGAGTACGGCATTGATTCCGATGGTTTCTTTGACCTGCAGGATCGTCCAGATCGCGTAGCCGTTTTAGGTGCTGGCTACATAGCCGTTGAACTGGCCGGTGTTCTTCATGCCCTGGGCAGTGAAACTCACCTTCTGGTCCGAAAGCACAAGCCCCTGCGCAGTTTCGACGATATGTTGTCAGACACCCTGGTGGAAATCATGGAAGCCGAGGGGCTCAAACTTCATACCCACTCCATTCCCAGCCAGATCGTCAAAGAAAGCGATGGCAGTCTGACCATTCACCTGGAGAACGGGAATACCCTGAATGTCGACACTGTCATCTGGGCAGTTGGCCGCAAACCTCATACTGCCGGCATCAATATTGAAGCCGCAGGTGTTCAGGCAGACAGCCGTGGCTATATCCAGGTCGACAAGTACCAGAACACCAATGTTCCCAGTGTCTATGCGGTAGGCGACAACATTGGTAAGGTAGAACTCACACCGGTAGCGGTAGCCGCGGGCCGTCGCCTGTCAGAAAGGCTGTTTAACAACAAGCCGGAAGAACACCTGAGCTACGACAATGTCGCGACAGTCGTCTTTAGTCACCCAACCATTGGCACCGTAGGTCTGACCGAGAAAGAAGCGGTTGAGAAATACGGTGAGGAAAACGTAAAGGTCTACAGCAGTGGTTTTACGGCTATGTACAGCGCCCTGACCAGTCACCGCCAGCCCAGCAAAATGAAACTGGTTACGGTAGGTGAGGAAGAAAAAATCGTCGGTATTCACACCATCGGTCATGGTTCCGATGAAATGCTTCAGGGTTTTGCTGTCGCTCTGAAGATGGGGGCTACCAAGGCGGACTTTGATAACACCGTCGCTATCCACCCAACGTCTGCCGAGGAAGTTGTAACGATGAGGTAATTGGGTGCAAGGCCAACCCTACACTGCCTTTATTCCAAACCTTCCGCTGTCACCAGAAGCATTCCGCTACTGGTGACAGCTCTACAACTGTTTGTGTTGCCCATCAGAACAACCTGTTTCACTTCACTGGATCTACACTTCCACTCATATCCAACTGATGAGGCAGGATCTTGTCTTTCACTTGCTTGCTATTACTGCCGCCTTCAAAGCTATACGACTTAGCAACAAGGGAGGTATTGGATATAAAAAAAGAGTGCCAGACGAAACTGCCACTCTTCTTACTAATGAGAAAAGCTTCTCAGGGGTGAACAGACCGCTGATATCAGGAATTTACCAGTTCAATGGCTTCCTTCACCAGACGACCCAGCTCTTCCCAGCGACCTTCCCTGATCAACTCCGGCTTCACCATCCAGGAACCACCGCAGCAGACAACCTGTTTCAGAGCCAGGTAGCTGTGGATGTTTTCCGGGTTAATGCCACCAGTCGGCATGAACTGCAGGTTACGGTAAGGTGCGCCCACTGCCTTGAGGAAGTTAACACCGCCATTGGCTTCTGCTGGAAAGAACTTCACCATGTTCAAACCGTGCATCATAGCCTGCTCCATCTCACCCGGGGTCACCACCCCCGGGATAATGGCGATATTGTTCTCAACACAGTGTGCGACTGTCGCCGGATTGAAACCAGGCGACACCACCATATCAGCACCTGCCCTGACAGCCTTGTCAGCCTGTTCAGGATTAAGAACAGTACCGGCAATCATCAGCATCTCCGGGAATTCCCTGCTGATTAGCTCAATAGACTCCAGGGCAGCATCACTGCGCAGAGTCACTTCAGCGATAGGCATACCATTCCTGATCAGGGTCTCCGCCAGGGGCAATGCCTGCTCCACGTCGTC
>JBPCXN010000173.1:0-3190 GCA_051008495.1 Endozoicomonas sp.
CGAAGGGCTCAAGCCAGCGCGCCCATCTCAGCGTTCCAGCTGATTGAAATACGTCAAGTATTCCTGCACAGCTGCGCCTTGATCTGGACGCGCTGGCTTGAGCTGAACATATCAATTGCAGGCGGACGGAGTACTAGGCTACGCGCCCGACGTTGCGCCTTGAAGACTGAAAAAATCCACTCGTCAGAATATTGCGAAGCAACTGGGCAGGTACTTATGTTTTTTAAGGTACGACGAATGTCGTTTCTTTTCTTCAGTGTTACGTCAACATCATAAGGGTTACGCAACTTTAGGGGAAGTAACAGGTTGAGAGTGTTAATGAAGTATCACCGGGAACAGCGGCAGAGAGAAAAGCCAGGTTTCATGGGCGCTTCAGGATGATTCTGAAAAGTTGGCACAGGGTTTGTATATACTGAGTCAAGCAAGAAGAACTTCTGCCCATAAAAATAATAACAGGCAGAATATCCGACCGATAATAACAATAAAAGTGGTCGGTGCTGTAAGGGGATTGGCTTGCGGGATGGTCTTTTCCGTGGCGGCTGCCAAAGGGATTGCCGGAAAACCGAGTAGATCGCTTAAGCGATGCGGGTCGTATGAAAACCTGAAGGCATTTAGTCACGCAGCGCGTAAACCAATCCTCTTACTTTATTTTTTGCTTCCATAACCTTGAGTCATGCATACAGAAAACCTGTACCACTTCATAGACTACCTTCCTTCATTCATGAGACAGGTAAAAGCTACCGCTTTCGCCTCTGTTTTTCCGACTGCTCTCTGGTTAGCCACATGAGCGGGCCATTGGTTTCAAAGTCATTCTTTGGCAGGCAGATCATCAGGACTCCTGCCACTTCCAGTGGTGCCCCTTCAGAATACTCCTGCCCCTGATACCAGCAGACCCGGCTGAACGGTACACCGTTAACCACCACAGGCAGGCTATTGCCTGATATTGGCGTCTTTACCTGTCGCTGGGTAGAAAGCTGAATGGTCTCCGCCGTTGCCGGGAGGACTCCCAGAAGACCGAGCAACAGAATGGCAATTTTCATCGGAGGCTCCTGTAACGGCTGGCTGATTCACCGGTGATTATAATCGATAGTGTATCAATACTGTCGTACAAATCGCTTTCTGAGCTCCTTTGGTAACCGCACAACAGGCTTTGAGTTGAGGCAGTTATTGAGAAATGTGCACCCGGAAAGCCTCAGGGCTTTCCGGGTAGCATAAGTCAGGATCAGCAGTAAGACATGCGAAGGCGACGGTACTCAGGGCTCCAGCGCTTGTCGCGTATGCTCTGCTCAATCTCGGTGATTTCGCACTCTGGTGCCAGGCCTTCCTTCTGGGCCTGGATGGCTACAGACAGGGCAATATCGCAGGTAACACGCTGAATGCTATCCAGGGTTGGCAGCAGCGGGGCTTCCGGACTATTCAGTGCCGGAGAAGACAGCGCCAGGGTTTCCACGGCAACATCCAGCATCTTGTCAGAAATTCTGCTGGCGTTGCTGGCCAGGACACCCAGGCCAAGTCCAGGGAAGATATAGATGTTGTTGCACTGGGCGACAGGGTGCTGGCGTTCTTTGTGCATGACAGGATCGAACGGGCTGCCTGTAGCGATCAGTGCCTTACCATCGGTCCACTTGATGATATCTTCCGGTGTGGCTTCCACCTGGCTGATCGGGTTGGACAGTGGGAAAATGATCGGCTGGTCATGGTTTCTGGCCATGTTTTCGATAATGTCCTGGGTGAACAATCCAGGCTGCCCGGACACTCCGACAAGAGCATCAGGCTTCGCTTCACGGACGACATCGGCCAGAGAAGCGCCGCCTTCGGCAGACCAGCTTTCAACATCAGCGAATTTCTGGGTCAGTTTCTGCTGGAACGGACGCAGACCTTCCATCCGGTCATGCAGCAGACCTTCGCGGTCTACCATGAAAATACGACTGCGGGCTTCTTCTTCAGACAGCCCCCGACCCATCATCAAGCGGATAATCTGCTCAGCAATACCACAGCCCGCTGAGCCGGCGCCCAGGAACGCCACTTTCATCTGTTCAATGGGCTTGTCTGCAGCCCTGGCTGCGGAAAGCAGGGTGGCAGCGGTAACAGCGGCTGTGCCCTGGATATCGTCATTGAAGCAGCAGAGTTCATCCTGGTATTTTTCCAGGAGAGGGGTCGCATGGTTGATGGCAAAGTCTTCGAACTGCAGCAGGGCGTTTGGCCAGCGGCGCTTCAAAGCCTGGATAAAGTTGTCAACAAACTCAAAGTACTCATCGTCACCGATACGCTTGTGACGCCAGCCCAGGTAAGCCGGATCGTCGAGCAGTTTCTGGTTGTTGGTGCCGCAGTCCAGGGTAATAGGCAGAGTCTGGTTCGGAGTGATTCCGCCCACGGCAGAGTACAGGGACAGTTTGCCGATACAGATGCCCATACCGCCAACACCCTGGTCGCCCAGCCCCAGAATACGTTCACCGTCGGTTACCACGATGACTTCAATGTTGCGCTTGAAGTTGGCCAGCATGGCGTCGATGCGGGCTCTTTCCGGGTAGGAAATAAACAGGCCGCGCGGACGACGATAGAGGTCACTGAAACGCTGGCAGGCCTGGCCGACTACTGGTGTGTAAATGATCGGCAGCATCTATTCCAGGTAGCGCTGGATCAGGGCGTAGAAAAGCGTTTCGTTAGTGTCCTGGAGTGAGCGCAGGTAGATATGCTTGAGAATCGGGGTGGGCTTGATGGAAAAGGACTTGTAAGCCCGTCGGCACTGCTCTTCCAGTGTTTCTACACGTGGCGGCAGTAAGCCATGGAGGTCCAGCTCACTGCGCTCCTGCAGGGAGAAAGCTGTACCTTTGTTCAACAGAGGGTTTTCTAGCAGCATGCGACCGGACAGACCGGTGTGAATGCTGTGGGAATCAATTTCGCTCATTTCTGAATCCAGTGAAGGTTCTGGAGGAGGGGGGGTAGAGCCAGGATATTGCATATAGTCGCTGACAAACTTCCGGGCCCGGCTGTGATCTTTCGATAACGGCTGTTAGGAGCCTATCGGACTTAAGCTTTCGAGCATGCTCTTCATAGTAAGTACCCAGCCATATGGAAACCGATATTCTGACTCAATGATCAGGCCGCTCTACTGCGTTACAGCTCTGGTCACATAGAATGACTATGCTCCCGTCGCAGTGCCTTGTAGAGCAACCTGAGTCATTGGCCA
>JBPCXN010000174.1:0-9260 GCA_051008495.1 Endozoicomonas sp.
CATGCGATATTGGCATACTATGTAAAGGCCAGGAGTACCCCCTGGCCTTTTGTTTTATAGTTACAATTCCATGAAGAGCAATCACCTCCAACGGTTTGGCATTATCGATACCTCGCATGAGACAAGTTGACCTGAATGTTGTAAGGTAGCTTACAGCTTCTGTCGTTTACTAAAATAGAAATAGAATAATCAAAGGGATTGTGAAGTGAAGAGTTATCTTCAATTGCCTGTTATTGCAGGCATCCTCCTGTGCGTCTCAGCTTGTAGCCACATACCAAATGCGACAACTGTTGCCCAGGAAAAGCAGGTCAAACTTCAATCTGCGCAACACTGGGGTGTCATTGCGAGTCATCTGTCTGACCAAATTCTTGATAGCTCTGGCCTGAAGAACAGCACTCTTTTCATAGATGAGCGTAACAACCAAACCAGCTTCTCAAAAGTCTTTTCCAAGCAGCTCACCAGCCAGCTGGTTAATAACGATGTTGAAATAATTGTCTCACCTACAGCTAAATCCCTTGAGCTTATCGTTGATGTCGATGTGATTAAGCACCCAAAGGACAGAGACACAGGAATAAAGATACCTCTTACAGCTGGGCTAGCGAATATCTGGCTCATCTCTGAAGCCGGGACTTTTGGCGCAATCCCGACAGTGGTAGCTGCTGATTACCTCAACAGCCTGCCAAATGAAACAAACACTGAAATTGCAGTAACAACCAGAATTCTCGAAGGGCCAAAAATCAGATTCTCGCAGACAAATATCTACTATGTAACTGATAATTCCAGCTTCCAATATTCCAGCAAAAAAGGGGATAGGGGCAATTCGATAGGTTTGACTGATAAAGAAGTGCCAGGAGTATTTTAATATGTTAAGCATAGTGCCACGTCTGATTCTTGTACTCTCAGTTGCACTTCTTGGGGCATGTAAGACTCAACCAGTATACAAGGAACCAGAACGCATCGATTTAGTCGGCATCAGTAAAAATGCAGCTGCAACACTTGCATCAAAAGTGAGCAATACCCTACCCCAAGGCTCCACCATACTCTCCACGAGTCTTGCTGACATCAACAGTTTGAGCAGCACATCGACACTGGGCAGAATTTTGGCTGAACAACTTTCATCCAGCCTTTCTGATCAGGGGTATCAGCTGATTGAAATCAAAATGCGTAACAGTGTTTTCATCAGTGACCAACAAGGTGGTGAATTTACCTTATCCCGAAAGTTAGCTGCTGTAAGTGCCTCTCATAACGCCAACGCCATACTGACTGGAACCTATGCAGTTGGAAGCAAGACTGTTTATATCAATGCCCGGCTTATTGACAGTTCTAACAGCCTTGTTCTGTCAACTGTCGATTTCCAGCTGCCCATTGACCAGGACATCAGGATGCTGACAAAACGCTACTAAACCTCATCCAGTTTGAAAACCAAAGCTTCTCATCGTTTCATACTTTCGTGAAACAACCGCAGGGATGCGGCTAGAAACAGCTTGCTGTTTCTAGCCGCATCCCATAGAGAACTGGCAAACCACGCCTTCCTATCTGGGCGCGGTTTAGCTGGTGTTTTGCAGACTTCACGCATAGAATGCCCGCTCTCCTGATCCGACTCCTGCCCGGAAAGCTTTTTATCAGCTCATCTCCATAGACGACCGAGGAATTCCACTTGTTATTTTCTGACCTGGCACTACACGAACGCCTGCAAAAGGCCCTGAACGAACTGGGTTTTGACAAAGCGACGCCGGTTCAGGAAAAGACCATTCCCGAGGCACTGGAGAGCAAAGACCTGCTGGTCAATGCCGAGACCGGCAGTGGCAAGACGGCGGCTTTCCTGCTGCCGATGCTGCACCATATGCAGAATAATCCTGCGCCTAAATCCAGTACTCGAGGTCTGATCCTGGTGCCTACCAGGGAGCTGGCTCGACAGGTGCTACAGGAATGCGAAAGCCTGGCTAAATTCACTTACCTCAAGGCCGGATTGATTACCGGTGGCGATGATTTTCGTCACCAGGTGAACACTCTGCGTAAAAATCCTGAGATCCTGATTGCCACCCCTGGCCGACTGCTGGAACAGATGGAAAGCAGCAATACCGATTTCAGCGACCTGGAATACCTGATTCTCGACGAAGCTGACCGCATGCTGGACTTCGGTTTCAGTGCCGATATGGTGAAGATTGCTTCGGAGTGCCGCCAGGAACGTCAGACCATGCTGTTCTCTGCCACCCTGAAACAGAAAGGCATGCATGAACTGATTCAACTGGTGCTGAAAGACCCCGAGTCCATCACCCTGAGTACTGCCCGGGACAAGCACGAGAACATTCACCAGCAGATCATGCTGGCCGATGATGTGAAGCATAAAGAAAAGCTGCTGGAATGGCTGCTGAAGAACGAAAGCTTTGAGAAAGCCCTGGTGTTTTCCAACACTCGTGACAATGCCGATCGGCTCTGTGCATTCCTGCGTTACCACGACCTGAAGGTGGGCGTTCTGCATGGTGAGATGGATCATAAAGATCGCAAGAAAACCATGACCATGCTGCAGGAAGGCCATATCAATATCCTGGTTGCTACCGATGTGGCGGCCCGGGGATTGGACGTGAAAGGGATTGAGCTGGTCGTTAACTTTGATATGGCCAGAAGCGGCGATGATTATGTGCACCGTATTGGCCGCACCGGTCGTGCTGGAGAGAAAGGCCTGGCCATCTCCCTGATCATGTCCACGGAATGGAACCTGATGTCCAGCATTGAGCGCTACCTGAAAACCCGTTTCGAGAAGCGTTCGATCAAGGAGCTCAGGGGAACCTGGAAAGGCCCGAAAAAACTCAAGGCTTCCGGCAAGGCCGCAGGCACCAAGAAGAAAAAAACAGCTGCCAAAGGCAAGGAAGACACCGCCAAGCAGCGTCACCGGGACCGGAAAAACGTTGGCAAGCGGCGCGCACCGAAGCAGCAGCAGGCATCGGAAAACGCCGTGGATGCCGGCTTTGAGCCTCTGAAGCGAAAGAAAAGCTGACTATAGGCCGGGCCTGCCAGGGCCCGGCAGAACTTACCGTTCCCTGATCATCAATGTATCAGAAAGGAATAAGCCAGAATGATTGAAGCCAGCTGTATCAAACTGAGGCCGGTAGCATACGTTCCGGAAAAATGAGTCGCTGCGGAATTATTGGCCACCGGTAGAAATTCCCCACACTCATCCACCAAAGCCACGCCAGCCCCGCTGCCCTGTTCATTATTCTGCACCCAGAAAGAAGGATTGAGCTGATTCTCAAATACCTCGTTGATATCAGGTAACGGCTGCTCCAACGCATTGCAATGATACAACTGCCTGACTCGCTGAATATCAATTCTACTCAGCCGTTGCCACTGTCCCATCTTCGTGACGCCCTCAGGCAAATCAACCACAGGGGTAAGCGTTGGCTCATCTCCTATCGCACCGGCATGACTCCCATAGTGCATAATGCTTTCAAAGTCGTAGGTGGCATTATGATAATAGTTGGAGGAGTACCTGGACTTTCGATAAAAGTTACTGACAGACTCGGGGTCAATCTGTGCCCAATTCACAGAAACATACTGATCACGGTCATTTCTCTGATGCTCATGGTGCATACCTGAGGCATGTAATAGCTCATGCATGGCAACACCACGATTGATACAGTCTGGATTTTTCAGCTCGACGTACTGCGCACCGCCTCGCTGTCCTACCCATGACTGACAATAATCAGGACTATCCGTGAGTACCAGATAGTCAGGTTCAATGGTTCTTGGCGTAAACTTAATGCACGACGCATAAGAGATAATGGCCATCGCTTCACAATAGGCCCGTTTCACATCTTTACCAAGATCGGGGCTGAACTCAAAAGCGACAGAGTAATTCCACAGATTGAGATGATGCCACTGAAAAGACTGGCCTGGTGGCAGCAATTCCCTCTTGTGACGGACAGAGTCCAATACACGTTCATTACATTGTGGATGAACATCGGCTTGCGGATAGCAATACCCGGAAAGCACTGAAATGACGAAAAAGGCTCCTGCCGACAGAGAGGCTTTGAATCTCATAGAAAAATACCATTGTACTAAAAGTGGTAAATCAGCAATTCAAACTCCAGAGGAGGGACATCTTGAATCTTATACTTCTACCCCATAAGACAACAGTTAGTTCCAGTAGTTCCGATAGCGCTCCCGGGACACGCTCCGGGGTTCGCTAGATTTTGAGAAAGATGCTCCATTACTTGCGACTAACCGGTTAAAATAACCTGTACATTTTCAGGCTCCACCACGGACTGCCTTGCAGCCCCCCCCTCGAAACAACCGGTTGATATTGAATGGAAGACGTTATCGAAGAGCTTCGTGAAAATTCCATCGAAGTTCCCGCCCCGCTGGTTCTGCCTTCCGAGGACGACCTGGTGGAAGCCGAAGAGCAGCTGCTGATTCCCATCCCGTTTGAGTTCAGGGAATTTCTCCTGCAGGTCAGCGATGTCGTTTACGGCAGCATGGAGCCGGTCACCGTAACCGACCCGCATTCCCACACCTACCTACCCGAAGCGGCCGCCCTGGCCTGGGACCAGGGAATGCCACGGGACCTGCTGCCGATTTGTGAGCACCTGGGTAACTACTACTGTGTCTCCGCAGACGGTGAAGTAGCCCTGTGGTCCCATGGAGAATTCGCCGAAGACGAGACCTGGAGCTCTGTCTGGCACTGGGCCAAGGATGTCTGGCTGCAGAGTTAATCACTGAAAAAGGTTGAGATATGAGCGTTCCATCCAGAGCAGAAATTCAGGCCGGCGTTGAAGTAAACATTATCCAGAAGCAGGATCAGAGAAGCGGCAGGCTGACCCAGGGTGTCGTGCAGGATATTCTTACCCGCTCTCCCAACCATCCTCATGGCATTAAAGTGCGTCTTGAGAGTGGCGAAGTAGGGCGTGTGAAAGAGATTCTGGGATAACCTGACTCTGCGGTCCCCAAGCTGATCAAGCCTGGGGACTATGCCGCCATCTTATTAAGCGTTATTTCCCAGAAAACTCCGGGCGCCGTTTCTCCATAAAGGCAGCAATCCCTTCCCGGCCATCAGCACTGGCGGCATTGCCAGCGATACCACTGATTTCCTGATGCAGATGTGTTTCCAGACTGTTTCCGTCACTGCTGTTCAGCAAGGTTTTGACGGTACCATAGGCCCGGGTCGCACCGTTGGCCAGTTTCAACGCCATATCTTCCGCCACTTTCAGGGCTTCAGCATCCGGGGCAACGGCATTGATCAGCCCCCATTCCAGTGCTTCCTCTGCGGTCAGAGAGCGGTTGGTGAGGAATAACTCTTTCGCACGACGCTGGCCTATCAGCCTGGGCAGAAAATAGGATGTGCCGCCATCGGGGGAAAGTCCGGCGGCGGTAAAAGCCGGTGAAATACGCGCCGATTCAGCGCAAACGATGTAGTCCCCCATCACCGCAAGACCGATGCCAGCACCTGCAGCGTGACCATTAATGCAGGTCACCAGGGGTTTTGGCATTCGTACAAAGCGGGCGATCGCGGCGTTCATGAATGCCGTACTCTGCTTGATCGCGGTACTGACACTGTCCGGATTCCTGGCCAGCCAGCCAAGGTCTCCGCCCGGGGTGAACATCTTGCCGGAGCCGGTCAGCAACACGGCCCGGATGTTGTCATTGTCTTCACACTCGATGGCCGCATCCAGCAGGTCTTTCATCATCTGCAGGTCCATGGCGTTGGCCGCCTCTGGACGATTCAGGGTTAACCTGACCAGTGGCCCGTCTTGTTCCCATAGAATGGTTGGCAGTTCCATCGTACTGTTCCGCTTATTGTTGTTTTTTAGCATCCAGCCACTTATTTATCATTTATCCGGAAAGACTGCCACTGTGCTGTTATTGCCTGGACTGCCGCAACAGGCTAGTATCGAGCTGAACCAGAGGCGTATTCGAACAATGAGAAATCGCCAATGAGACAGGATACCCAAAGCCGTACCTTTCTGTTTACAGGCCTGATAAACCGTCCGGGTCTGATCTTAATTCTTTGCCTGCTGCCTTTACTTCAGAGCTGTTCCACCAGCTACGCCTACAGCAACCTGGACTGGCTGGTGCACTGGTTTGTAGACGACTATGTAGAGCTGACCGAGGAGCAGAAACAGGACTTTGACCTCTACTTCAGCCAGCTTCAGCAGTGGCACAGGGAAGAAGAGCTGGACCGTTACCTGACTTCCCTGAAAGCTATACGACACTCTCTGACAGAAGAGAAACTCTCCGGTGATGCCCTGGCCGCCGAAGTCACCCGGCGAAGCAAAGAGTCCTATCAATACTGGCTTGACCTGATAGCCACAGCCGATCAGCCTCTTGGCAAACTGGCGGTCACTCTGTCAGCGCAGCAGAAAGACGAGTTCTTTTTGGCCCTGGATAAGAAGCTGGCCGAACTGGATGACAAAGCCGCCAGAAATGACAAGCCGACAAAGCGGCGCAAACGGCTCCTGCAAGCTGTCGACCCCTGGTTTGGCCAGTTGAACAGGAACCAGCAGAAGCAGTTAAAACAGTGGTCACTGGAAATTGCTCCAACCCGCCTGCTGCTCAGAGAGTACCGTGAAGTCTGGTCAGCAGGACTGAAGGAAGCCCTGTACGCCCCTGAAGAAGAAATTTCCGCCCGACTCAGCAGAGTTTTGACCGCACACCGGGAATGGCAGAGCGAAGCCTATCAAAGCACTATTACTGAAAACCGCCGCCTGACGGAACGCCTGATCAGTGACCTGCTGGAGAGCCGCACCCATGCCCAGAACCGCCAGTTACTGAAAGAGCTGAACCTATGGATCAACCGCATTGAACGGCTGAAGAAGGCCTGATCATTCAAGTTTCCCTGCCACGACACTGTCGGGCAGAACCCTTCAGTTTTTCTAGGAGTCTGCAACAAGCCAGGCGTCAGCCTGACTGACAGCATTGTCAGTCACTTCTGGCTATAACAGCGATAGTATTCAATTCACTCAGAAGCAGCTGACAGGGAGGCAAGGATCATGTTACTGATGAATGCTATCTCCTCAAGGCCTATGCTGGACCGTGAATTAACCCATGCGCTGGGGCTGGATCATGTCTCTTCGGCTGCAGAAGCCTTTGGCCGGAATGTCTGCAAGCACTCCGGAGAAGCTGTCACAGACCTCGTCTCCATGGCAACCAGTTACAACCCCGTATCGCTGGCAAAAAGGCATGTCACGGTGAAAAATGTCAGTACTGTCGGCCGTTATCTGCGGGACAGCACCATTAAAGGCGCAAGGGTAACATCCCAGGTCCTCGACCAGGTAAATCCTGTATCCATCGCTATTCGCCATACCCCCTGGTACATCAGCAAGCCACTGGAATTTACCCGGGATGAAGTTCGGGCATTGAACCACCATCTGACTCACCCGGTTTCTTCAGGTCAGGAGCTGCTGGAATATTTTACCAAGAAGCCTTCCCGCATGGCCAAGCTGTTAAGAGCCGCTGGCGTGGATGTTCCGATAGACGTCATCGACCTGATGAAAATGGAAGAAGGCTGGGAAAAAGCCAATGAGGTGACGCCCGGCCTGATGGAAAAAGGCGCTGATCCGGTAAAATTTCTGGGCAAGGATATGGCCCATTTAAGAGGCAAGATGGTCCTGACCCTGGTCAAAGCCCTGATGGGTGATGATGTGGATGTGCTGACGAACCTTGAGCGTTGCGCCGTGGCGCTTCTTGAGAAAGCCGGAAGCCGTGTAATGACAAAAACCTATAAGGTGGCGATCAGTGACAAGACGCCGAAAAGGCCTGATCTGGAACGTCCCAAAGCAAAACCAGCTGAAACAACACCAGATGAAGTCAAAGTTGCTGGTGAGGATGAGGTCGAAATCTATTACGATGCCCTACCCTTTTTCTCTGACTTGAACCCCGACGAAGCAGCTGGCACTGCGAGTTATGATCCAGGAACCCAAGCAATACCTGCCTTCGGGATCATTTGACATGAGTTTGTCGAGTACAGCGCCTGGCAGCCTGACATTCTGCTAGAATAGTCGCGGACTGAACTGCTCCGGATTTACGCTCCGCTAGGCATAAGGATAAGAATAATGTCATCTGTTGTTGTCTGTGCGCTCTACAAGTTTGTCTCGCTTGAAGATTACCAGAACCTGCGCTCCCCCCTGTTGCGATTCATGGAAAGCCATGACATTCGTGGAACCCTGTTGCTGGCCCATGAAGGTATCAATGGTACGGTAGCGGGCTCACGCCAGGGTGTTGATAACCTGCTGGACTGGCTGCGGGAAGATCCGCGCCTCTCAGATCTTGACTGGAAAGAGTCCCTGTCCAGTCAGATGCCGTTCAAACGCACCCGGGTCAAACTGAAAAAAGAGATTGTCACCATGAGCGTGGAAGGCATTGATCCCCGTCATACCGTGGGTACCTATGTCAGCCCGGCTGAGTGGAACGACCTGATCAATGACCCTGAAGTTCTGCTTGTCGACACCCGTAACGACTACGAAGTACAGGTGGGCACCTTTCAAAACGCCATCAACCCGAATACGGAAACCTTCCGGGAATTCCCGGACTATGTCAGAGAGCACCTTGATCCCGGCAAACACAAAAAAGTCGCCATGTTCTGCACTGGCGGTATTCGCTGTGAGAAGTCTACGGCTTATCTGAAAGAACAGGGTTTTGACGAAGTCTTCCACCTCAAAGGCGGTATTCTAAAGTATCTGGAAGAAGTGCCCGAGGCGAACTCACTCTGGGAAGGCGAATGTTTTGTTTTCGATGACCGGGTCACGGTCAATCATCAACTGGAAAAGGGCAACTACGACCAGTGCCATGCCTGTCGCCTGCCCATCACAGCAGAAGACAAAACCAGTGACAAATACCAGCAGGGAGTGAGCTGCCCCCACTGTTTTGACCGGCATACACCAGAACAGAAGCAGCGCTTCCTTGAACGTGAGAAACAGATGCAGCTGGCGAGGAAGAGAGGGGAAAGCCACCTGGGTGGCGATGTGGCCAGAACCGTATCTACCCGCCGGCAAGACAAACAGAAAGGAAAGCAACTTCAGCAGCAGGCGGCAAAGATCAGGCGGGATAAGACCGCATCCGGATGACCCTGTTGCTATCCTGAACCCCACCTTACAATCATCTGTGCTAGGAGCCTGTCGGGCTTATGCTTTCGAGCATGAAATTCAGTAGAGCGAGTCAGATTTTTCGTTGGATTTGTGCGAATAGTTGACCTATTTAATCAAATTCAGTGAGACTCTCATCCGCTTTCTATCGAAAAGTGGCCGATCTTCCTGGGCTTTAGGCCG
>JBPCXN010000175.1:0-20806 GCA_051008495.1 Endozoicomonas sp.
GCTGAGATTTTTCAGAAAACGACAGAGCGGAATCCGATTCACCCAAAAGGTGATTAACAGGTAAACCGCTAAGGCTTTGATACCAAGGTTTCTTGAAGAATTGGAGCGGCCAACTGCTGAATTTAGGTTTAACGCTTCGAACGGGCCGGGAGCAACCACAATCAAACTCGAAGTCGATCAAAAATTATACCGGAAAACAAACCCTGAACAGTGCGCCGCCAAGATCAGAATCTTCAATTTCGAGACGTCCGCCATAGCTGTCAACAATATCCACCGTGACAGCCAGACCGATACCCTGCCCTGAGGTACGACTGTCTTCACGGACACCACGCTTGAGGATACTTTGCCGCCGGGACTCGGGAACACCCCGCCCGTCGTCTTCCACCACCAGCTCCAGCTCTCCGGCAGGTGTGATCGATGCACCAAGCCGAACCTGCTGCAGGCAAAGCTTATAGGCATTCTCCAGCAGGTTGCCTACAACCTCCATCAGATCCTGTTCATTACCGGTAAATTCACAGCCCGGCTCTACCGAAAGAGTGAACTCAACACGTTTGTCACGGTAGACCTTGTCCAGGGTACGGCTGATCCTTTCCACCACCCAGGCAACATCCACATGATTCTTAACCAGTCCCCTCTGCCGTGTCACCGCACGCTGCAGCTGGTAGCTGACAATCTGGTTCATTCTCTGAACCTGCTCATCCACGGTCTTTTCCAGTTCCCCACCACTGAGCCCGGCATCACTGCGCTGCATATAGTGGCTGTGCTGAACACTCTGCAGAACCGCTAGCGGTGTTTTCAGACTGTGGGCCAGGTCAGCCATGGCGTCACGGTATCTTTCCCGCTGCTGTCGTTCATTCAGCAGCAGCTGGTTCAGGCCGTTGGTCAGAGTGGAAAGCTCACGGGGATACTGGCCCTCCATTCGCTCCAATTTGCCTGCCTCAATCTCCTTGAGGTTTTCAGCCAGCTGCTTAATAGGCTGCAATGACCAATGCATGCCACACCAGAGCACCACCAGCATGGCTGCGGCTGTCAGTAACAGCCAGAACAGCAGCGAACGACTGAACGACAGCTGCTCTTCGTTGTAGCCACTGGCGGGAATCAAGGCGACAAAAATCAGCGGCATACCATCAAGATTGACGTCGATGTCGTAGAAAAAATAGTCTTCCGAATCGGTGGTTACCCGTTCGAATTCTATTTCCTTGTCGTCAAAATCCGGTGCGTAAGTGACCACTTCATCCAGGGTCGAGCGTGAACGCCAGAGCAGATTGCCCTTTCGATCAAAGACCATCCCCAGCACTCTGGATTCGACTTCGTTAAACTTCTCGTCAGGCATCTTCTCCGGCATCAGTAACTGCCCGTCTTCAATCCGGGCCGCTGTCAGCAGGACATTGGCGTCCGCCGCCAGCTCCTTCTTGATCGACCCGTACTGGACAGTTTCAAAAGAACGCATGACCGACAGCATCAGTAAGCCGATGCAGAGCACCAGCATGACACCTGACGCCATCAGCACACGCAGCCGGAGAGAGTTATTCAGGCGCATGGCAGATTAAACAGATAACCCTGGCCACGTATGGTTTCTATGGGATTCTCGACGCCCGTGGCTTCAAGCTTTTTCCGAAGGCGGCCAACCAGCACTTCCAGGACATTACTGTCACGGCCATCATCATCGTAAAGCTCATCGACCAGTTGACGCTTGGAAATCACCTGCTGGCTGTGGCGCATCAGGTATTCCAGAATCTTGTATTCATAGGCGGTCAGGCTCATCAGATTATCTCCGGACCAGGCCTGCTTGCGGGACAGATCCAGTTTGAAGGGGCCGGCTTTAATTTTTGGCTGGCTGAATCCGGAAGCCCGGCGCACCAGGGCATTGAGCCGGGCTTTCAATTCTTCAAATTGAAACGGCTTAACCAGATAATCGTCAGCGCCAGCTTCCAGACCGGTCACCTTGTCTTCCCAGCTGCCACGGGCGGTCAGGATCAGAATAGGGAAAGTACGGCCACTTTCCCGCAGCTTGCGGATCAGTTCCAGGCCATCCATGCCAGGCAGACCCAGGTCTATGATTGCCGCATCCAGGGGAAACTGGTCGGCGTAGTAAAGGGCATCCCGGGCATCCGCCGCGGCCTGCACCTTGTACTCGAGACTTTCGAGCTGGTAACTGATATGATGACGCAACAGCTTGTCATCCTCCACCACCATAAATTTCATGAATCTATCCTGAGCTTTTTAATGGCCCCGATTATTTCATAGCACCTTGAATGCCGCCTTAACGAAAGCCGAAAGCTTCGGCCAGAGAATAATGCCCCAGGTCAACGCCACCACACACAGACTCAACAGCACCGCCGCAGAGCCCTGGTCTTTAGCCTTACCAGAGAGTGGGTGACGCTCCAGACCTATCCGGTCGACCACTGCCTCAATGGCCGAATTCATCAGTTCCACAATCAACACCAGCATAACAGAGGACAGCAGCAACACTCTTTCAACCGGGCTGATGTCGAGCCAGAGGGCGAGGGGGATCAGGACAGCGGCAAGCATCACTTCCTGCCGGAAGGCCGCCTCGGTTTTCCAGACCCCAACAAGGCCCTTCCCGGAGTATCCCAGCGCTTTCCACAGACGGTTGAATCCCTTGTTCTTCTCTGCAGGCTTCATACAAGGCACCACACAGTTCAGCTTTTTATAGTTTGAAAATGCCTGGCTTGTCATTGTTTTACTTAACGGCATTGCCCGCTTACGCCAGCTTATGAGGGGCCAGTATATAGATAATTCATCATCAGGAAACCCGCGTTCCCCAGTTATACCTCGTCAATCTGGGAAGTGCATGTTTCGACGTTACAAACAGGTACGGTTTATATCAAGATCCGTACACCTACCTCCTTCCCATCCTCCTGACAGCACCTGCCCCCTGTCCAAACTGCCTCTGAAACGCCCTTGCAAACGCCGCTTCCGACTGATAACCAACCTGATCAGCCACAGTCGCCACGCTATCGCCCAGTACCAGTAGGCTCCAGGCCAGCTGCATACGCCACCAGGTAATATATTGCATCGCAGTCTGACCGCTCACCTGTTTGAAGGTATTGGCAAAAGCGGTACGCGAAAGAGCACAGGTTCCGGCCAGCTCGGTCAGACTCCATTTTTTCTTCGGCTGTGTGTGTATAGCCTGTATCGCGTGACGGAGCCTGGGATGCAGGTACAGTCCCAATAAGCCTGATTCCTGAGGGTTATCCCGTAGATACTGTCGCAGGGCAAAAACAAAAAGCATCTCCGATAAACGGTTCAACACGGCGGTAGAAGCCATGGACGGAGAGTGGCTTTCACTGCCTATCAGAAGCAATAGTGCATTCAGCCAATGCTGACTCTGTGCAGCCTTGACAATGAAAACTGCAGGCAGGGCGTCCAGCAGAAAACGATGGCCACAGTGCTCGAATGTCGCACGACCACACAGCATACCGGTTCCCTTTTTTCCTGCTGACTCACTGAAAGGAAGGTGCTGCTGCTTGCCACTAAGCCCATCAGCCTGCTTCATGGTGTGGGGTAACTCTCGGGGAAAAATCACCAGATCCCCCTGACTCAGGGTCATGCTGAGATAACCTGGCACGTCAAGATAACAGCGGCCTTCGGTGACAATATGGAAACAGGTCATGCCTGGCTCATGCTCCTGGATAGCCCAGTCACCGCAGATTCTGGCGTTATGGTAGACCTCAACTTCCAGTCGAAACAGCTGTATCAATTGTGTAAAGGGATCAGTGTCATTCTTCATATCTGTACGATTAAGCATATTATTAGCACTAATAATCATTCATCGTACAAAATACTTCAACTACAGTAATAGCTCACTTCAGGATGCCATCCAGCGATGGCGCATTTAGGGAGCCAGATATGACTGTTTTTAAACATCACACAATAGAGACCGCTTCGGAACCCGGCAAACAGGTGCTGGAAGGTGTGCAAAAAGGCTATGGATTTATTCCGAATCTATTTGGCTACATGGTGGAATCACCAGTGACTGTAGAGGCCTACCTGCACCTGACCAAACTCCTTGATAAAACTTCGCTGACACCAGCCCAGGCCCAGGTGGCCATGCTGGCAGCCAGCGTAGTTAATGAGTGCAGTTTCTGTACAGTTGCCCACCGGGCTATTGGCAAGCTTTCCGGGGCCAGCCAGCAAACACTGGACGCCCTGGCCTCAGGCGCAGAAATTGAAGATGACAGTGACCGGGCTCTGGTCACTATAGTTAATGCCATAGTGACCCGGCGGGGCTGGCTGCAGGAGAACGACTTGCAGACATTCTTCGCTGCAGGCTTTGAGCAGAAACATGTTCTGGACCTGATTCTCTGCGTCACCATCAAAACCCTGTCCAACTACAGCAACCACATTACCAGACCAGAGCCTAACCCAGAGCTTCTGGCAATGCTGTAGGAGGGCAACAGACGCTAGGAGCCTGCCGGACTTAAGGCAATTTCGGCCTGAAATCCAGAAAGAGCGGCCAGTTTTTCCGTTGAATTTGTTTAAATAGGTCAACTATTCGCACAAATCCAACAAAAAAACTGACTCGCTCTAATAAATTTCATGCACGAAAGCTTAAGTCCGACAGGCTCCTAGCAATTCCCTCAGTCTCCTTGGAAGCAAAACCCCAATATTTGGAGGGCCTCCGCCCTCCGTTTTTTTAATTTACAACTGTTGTCCGTTCACTGGCAGAGCTGGCAGCGGTATCTTCAATAAATTTCTGACTGATGGCCTTAAGCCTGTACGCCAGGAAGGCCGCAGAAATCGTCAGGGCCAGCACCAGTCCAATCCACAAACCATGAGGCCCCATGGGCTCAACCAGCCAGTCCGTCAGGCCCAGAGTGTAGCCCAGCGGCAGAGCAATACCCCAGCAGGCAATGAGGATCATGATCATCGGCACTTTAGTATCCTTGTATCCCCGCAGGGCGCCGTTGGCAGCCACCTGGACACTGTCGGAGTACTGAAAGATGGCACCAAAGAACAGCAGCTCAGCCGCTAATGCTTTAACAGCCACGTCCTGTGTATAGATGGACGTAATCTGATCCGGAAAGAACCACATTGCCAGGGCACTGACCGTGGCAGACAGAAGCGTTGTGACAATCCCGGCAAAACTGGCAAAGCGCGCCTCTTTCGCGTCACCACGCCCCAGGGCCTGACCGGTTCTGACAGTGATGGCCATGGACAGGCTCAATGGCACCATGAATACCAGACTTGAGAAGTTAAGAGCGATCTGGTGGCCTGCTACAGTGACAGCCCCCAGCTTGCCAATCACCAGCGCAATGGCGGAAAAAATACTGGCCTCGAAGAACAGAGTCAGCCCCATCGGCACACCCAGCTTCAAGTGAGCGGTAATGGCGCTGAAATCCGGCCACTCCCAGCGACCAAACAAATCAATTTCCCGGTGCTGGCTATGGAAACGGGTATAGCAATACATCAGGATCGCCATCAGCCAGAAACAGACAGCCGTCGCATAACCGCAGCCGACACTGCCCATGGCTGGCAGCCCCAGCTTGCCGTAGATCAGGACATAGTTCACCGGAATGTTCAGCAGCAGTGCGGCGAAGCTGAACAGCATCCCTGGTTTGGTCAGAGACCTGGCCTCACAATAGCAGGCCGTTACCTGGTACAGACAAACAGCCGGTACCCCCCAGGCCAGGGCGGCAAGATAGGCTTCTGTCTTGCTGGCCAGCACAGGATCAACCTGCAGCAGTTGCAGAAAGTAGGCTGAATTCAGTAGAAACAATATGGCCATAAGGCTCAGGCTGAAGGCGATCCAGGCGCTCTGCCGAACCGGGGAGGCAATTTTGTCAACCGCCCTGGCACCATAGAGATGGGCTACCGTTGGCGTGGTGGCCATGATAATGCCACGAATAAGAATATAGATTGGCATCCAGAGACTGGACCCCATGGCAACTGCAGCCAGATCTTCCGCAGAATATTGACCGGCCATGCTGGTATCGACAAAGGTCATACCCGTGGTCGCCAGCTGCGCTCCCAGAATCGGCCCGCCCAGATAAAGCAATTCACGGAGTTCTTTTAAATATCGCCTGTATAAAGGAGGTGTTGTTGTCATCTTTTCTCGCTGTCGGATGGCGCTTTTGCCAGACTTCACCGGTGCAAAAGCACCGATATTCTATCAGCGAGCCTAATACCAAATATACATAACCTGTGTCGTTATTATTCGAATTCAGCCTCAGGACATTTACTTAACGGCATAGATGAAAATGACTGAGGGACGAATCGCCTTTTTATGGTGATTTTGTTACTGTTTGGTGATGCCGGAATTACCCGAAGTTGAAACCACCCGGCGCGGAATTGAGCCACATATACAGGGCCAAACCGTCGCGGAAGTGATTGTCAGAAACCCACGATTGCGCTGGCCTGTTCCCGGCGATCTGCCACTCCGCCTGTCCGGAAACACCATACGATCCGTCCGGAGACGGGCCAAGTACCTGTTGCTGGAAACAGCTGGCGGAACGCTGATCGTGCACCTGGGGATGTCAGGCAGTCTGCGGATTCTGGGTCGGGCGGCTAAGCCCGGGAAACACGACCATGTCGATATTGTTTTCAGCAATGGCGTCTGCCTTCGTTACACCGATCCCCGCCGCTTTGGCGCAGTCCTGTGGACAAGCTCCCCAGTCAGGGAGCATGAGCTTTTGAACAGGCTCGGCCCGGAGCCTCTGGGGGATGACTTCACGGCACGACGTCTGTACCAGTCATCCCGGGGCCGAAGCCAGGCGGTGAAAACCTTTATCATGGATGCCCACGTGGTGGTCGGTGTTGGCAATATCTACGCCAGCGAGGCCCTGTTCAGAGCCGGAATCCGGCCGGATCGTCCCTGCGGGAAGATTTCCATTGTCCGTTATGAACGCCTGGCGACCGCGATCAGGGAAACACTCGCTAATGCCATTGAGCAGGGCGGCACAACATTGAGAGATTTTGTCGGTGGCGACGGCAAGCCAGGCTACTTCAAGCAGGAACTGGCGGTATATGGACGGACGGGAGAGCCATGTCGCCAGTGTGCAAGGCCTGTATCAGAACAGCGGATGGGTAACCGCAGTACGTTCTTCTGCCGCAAATGCCAGACATGAACAATACAGTTACGACTATCAGAAACAACACAAGCAGGAATATGAAGGGTAACTTCAAAGATAACTATGCAGCACCCAGTCGATTCAAGGAAGGGCTGGGCAGACTGGTGCTCAGGCTCATGGGCGGCTGGACCCTGCAGGGGCAGCTTCCGGATATCGGCAAATACGTAATGATCGTCGCACACCATACATCCAACTGGGACTTTGTGGTGGGCATCGCCGCCAAACTGATTCTCAGAATCAAGATCCGCTTCTTTGCCAAACACTCACTGTTTTTCTGGCCACTGGGCGTATTGATGCGCGGACTCGGGGGTGTGCCCATTGAGAGGAGCAAATCCATTAACAGGGTTGAACAGGCCGCCAAAGAGATCAGGGAATCCGACAGTTTTGTTCTGGCGATCACGCCTGAAGGCACCCGCTCCAGGGTCGAGCGCTGGAAATCCGGTTTCTACCACATTGCCCGCAGTGCCGAAGTGCCCATTGTTACTGTGGCCTTTGATTTCGCCAACCGCCGTATCGTGTTCGGAGAGCCGATGACCATGACCGGTGACCAGGAGCACGATTTCCGGGAAATGCACCGTTTTTTCCTGCCTTACAAACCCAGGTATCCCGAGCTGGGCTGTAACGGGCCTTTTGAGAAGGAACAATAAATCCCTGACGGCAATCTCCTTACCCCATAGCCAATATTTGAGCAGGCATTCCTGCCTAAAGCCGTTTCCACCCATATACGAATCAGTCCTGCCGTTTTCCACCGGAAGATTCGGCTTTATTGAGCCACCTGACTACTTCACTTCGGATCTCGTCGGATCACTTCTTAGTGCTGTCTGGCAAAAGAAGCGGGGCTGGGCACCGACCATGCCGGTCAGTATCGGAAGCTTCAGACTCAGACTGAAGCGTCTTTCTTCTCTCGCTCCTTCAAGTTCGAATTGCCTGTTACATTCTCTTGGCAAATCCACCTCATACGACTCTGACCATGAACTTTGAATTTAATCATGCACGTTCATTTGAAGGGGAGCCTTAAACACCCACTCATCCCATTCATCAAAGTTAGCAACTATTTTTCCGTCCTCGCCCCCCCAGCCTTCTGGCCTTATAATTGAACCTCGTGGCAGCATTCTGTAGAGACCAAGGTGAGCAAAGCGCTTCTGCAGGGGGTAGTGTTCCCATATCGAATCAAGAGTTATTTCTATTTCCGGCTTTTTTCGATCTCCCATGGCCGGGTGATGAATAAACGCATCCTCCCCCCTGATAGCAATCACGTTACGATCTAATGCCCAACAAGGTAGAACCTGGTTATCACACACCCAAGTGTTCATATTAAAACTTCCACGACGGACTGGAACAACCTTTATCGCTGCCTGTAATGCCTTTGGTTCGTAAAAGGAATACTCTTCGATTAAATGTGGCCACCATGAAGAAACATCAACATTGCCTTCATAGATTTCCTTTAGAGCCTGCTGCTCATGAAACGAATAGGGCTGAGCCATGTAGCCCATAACGGGATCATCAGACATACCCCATAGACTCTGTATCAACGCCCTTCCAACAGGGTCATTGCGCAGCAGGATGATACCGGTATTCAACGGGCTATTTGAAACCACACCATCTTTGGTTACCAGAAGTGACTTCCCTTCTCCGAAATCCTCTATAGCCCTGTCCAGCATTGAGATACCCGCTCTAAAATCACTGGTGGTTATGTCATTATCTAACCAGGCAATCCATTTATCTTCTGGAACAGTACCTGCTTCGAGATGTTGTTTGAGAATGGCAACTTTTGCCCAGTACGGCTGCTTTTCACCAAGAGCATGGAGTACTTCCGCAACTGTTGGCAATACAGGAATGCTATCGCTGTAGCCCGCTGGAAAAGCCCAGTAATCTGTGCTGCCATTCTCTGGCCGTGTTTGAGTAACCAGTTTCTGGTCAAGTTCATAATATGCGTATCTCACTTGTCGGCTGTAAGCCCACACAAGGTGATTTTGTTTAACCAGCTGGGAAAACGGTTTAGGTGTTCCTCCAGAAACAACCATGCTGACATGTTGCAGTGGAGGTAGTTTTGCATGATCAATCACCTCCAGCCTCGGTGTAAGTAATGCATCGTCCTGCCAAAAGTCACCTGGATTCATCTCTCCAGGAACTAGAGAGCAATCTGTAGTAATACGCTTGCACTCCGGGCTGAAATCGAGGCTGAAAGTAGTGCCATTGTTTGTTCCAGATGAAGAGGAATTGTTCTTACCCAGCACCAACCCCGAACCTGGTTTGACATTCTCCAGGTCGGACAAAGGGGCCAGATAAACAGCCCTCCTGATTCCCTGAATGTCAGAAAGATAATGGCAGATGTCCTCATTAACAGCCCGACCACCTTCCAATGCATAGACTATGGAACTCTCAGCGAATAAAAACAGCAATGTGGCTGTAATAGCCAAGTAGGAGCTAATGAAAATAGCCTTCACTGTACCAATACATGCATTCTGCATAATGTTAACCATTCATTCCCAAAGGCTTTAATTTATTCTATTCATACCATCATTATTGATATCTAATAGATTCACTCAGCGCCTACGCCTTTTTTCCAGCCTTTGCTCACGCGCCAGACAACGTACAAAAGAATCCTTGGTTACCAGGTTTTTTTCACCGGCAACCTCGCACTTTTCTTTATTAATTTTAAAATCATGCATAACCAGTTCAGAGTGTGCCCAGTAGGCTTTCAGTTTGCTGCCAAAGTTTCGCAACAGCTGGTGGTCGATTTCTTCATGAAAGACCTGAAGTATATCGAGCACCTTACCTATTGACTGGTTTCTGACGACCCAGGCGTAGGTGCCCGGATGACAATCAGTGCTGAAATCCTCTTGGCTGTAGGTCAATGTAGAAAGCCTGGAAGTGAGCTTTTCATTCAGACACGCTCTGTCCCATGCTCCCAGATAAAAAATATCCCAGTCATCTGGCAGTTCATTGAAGATGTCTTTATACCGACCCCAGAAAGCAGCACCGACAGGAACTACAACATCATCTTCAAGAATCATCACGTCCCGGAGTTGCCCCCTGGTTTCCTTTAAAATCATTCTATGGGAAAGGGATAATGCAGCTGTTTCTGCTGACAGTGGATTACGATGCAATTCGTTGGTGCCCACAGTACGTTCGCAATGATAAAGTGGATGATAAGCAGGTACCGGTAACCAACGTGTACCCAGAATACCGTCCTGTATATATTCACTAACATTGACATCCTTTTTATCAATACCTGAAAACTTAGTATATTCAATGCCTGCTCTGCGAAACTCTTCGGACACTTTATTCAACCGGTATTGGCTTTTGTGAATATCAAGAAGGTACACAACAGGCTTGTTAAAATCTGATGCATCATCCGCCCTGCTGGCCAAAGAACACATCAGCATGCTGAACAATAAGTTAAATGATAAAATCAAGACTTTGATTCTTCCTGCCACAATAACAACCCTCACAGTCGCACAAAGATGTATATAAGCATTTCAACTGACTTACAATACCGTTAATACGATTCCTCATTATTGTATGCATTGAATCATCAGGCTTAACATTAGAAATGCAGTGTCATCCTGTCTCATACTTGAGCTAAAAAAAATAGACCATAACTGACAGCAAGGCCAGTTAGTCTGCAAACCAGTTCAGGCATTGTGTACAAACCACAGAGGCCAAAATAAACGCCACTGTGGTTACCCGCCATTTATTCTGAGATGGTAAAAATCAGACATTCCCGATCAGCAGGACTTCACGTCCCATCTGTTCATTAATGACTTCCGCCATAGCCAGATAAACGGCACTCGCTCCACAGACAATACCCTCCCAGCCGGCTATGGCGCCGAGCGTCGCTGAACCGGTGAAATCCCTGCCCGCAAGGAGAAAGAACAAGAGAGCCAGGGATGCGAAAACAAACTGCAATACCCGGTTGACCTTGAGCGTGCCGAAAAACATAAAGGCAGTGAACACACCCCACAGCAGCAGGTACCAGGCCATGAACCCAGCTGGGGTCGGCGTACTGATGCCGATCTCCGGCAATATCAGCAATAACACCAGACTGATCCAGAACAGGCCGTAGGAGGTAAAAGCAGTAACACCGAAGCTGTTACCCTTTCTGAACTCCATGATTCCGGCAATCAACTGCGCTGCTCCACCATAAGCAAGCCCCATGGACAGAACCATGGCGCTGATGGGAAAGAAACCGGCGTTATGGATGTTCAGTAGAATGGTGGTCATACCAAACCCCATTAATCCGAGCGGCGCAGGATTGGCATACCTGACGACAGGCTGCTGAAGGTAATTTTGTGTGCTCATTGGCTTTATCTCTTGTAAATCCGGGCGACAGGTGCCCGTACACAAAGTAGATGCAATACCAGTGGCTGTAATATAAATTCTGAATAGAGATTCTGGCAGTTAACTGAATTCCCTGTTTATGACGCCTCAAAGACAGGATTCGGGTAGCGCTATCGGAAGATCGGAAGGCTTTGAAAAAAGTCAGTTGCCGGGGGGGAGTCGTCAAACGATGTCAGATGAAAGGAAAACAGGAAGCTACAGAACAATCAATGTGGCTTCCCGGGAAGATTACATCTTGTTGCGGGTCTTGTAGCTGCCAATCAGAGCATCAGGACGCTTTTTCTTGTTGGTTTTGTTCAGGACAAAAACAACGGTTTCACCCTTGGGGCCAACGCCGATCTGGGTGAAGCGGTAAGCCGCTTCTCCGGTCTTACGTACAGCTTCCATGTCTTCCAGTGTGCTGAAAACATAGAGGCGGCCATCTTCACGGCGCATCTCTCCGTAGAATTCTTCGGCAGCATCAAGCTTGCCCTGGTACATATCGACACCGGCAATACCAGACAGCTTCTTCTTGTCCTTGCTACGCAGACCAAACACCAGGGTCTCACCATGGGGTCCGTCGCCAATGAAGACCTTGCGGTAAGACGTTTCACCCACAGTCAGGAAGCTCTGATAAACATCGAAATCATCAAAGACATAGTAACGGCTTTCGTGCATGACTTCGTACAGATCACGATTATTGACCTCGGCCACTTTCTGAACCATCGCGGCAGGCTTGGCCTTGGGCTTTGCAGCCAGGTTCGGGTTGCTTTTCTCAATAGTGTCGCAGCCGGTAGCCAGTACCATGACTACAGAGGCCAGGGCCCATGTCTTTATGCTTTTCATTAATCTCGTTCCTTGGCGTCGTTTTTATTTATTCATAAGAATGCTTTCCCTGAAGAAAAATACCGCCCGATTATGACGATAACCTTTCAGATATATTGCTAATTTGTGAAACCCGCTCAAATTCTGCCTCCCAGCCGGACGGGCTGCAACATGGACATCATGAAACAAACCTCATAAACTCGCCGGGTTGGTTGGGGTGCCGTGAACATTAACGATGATTTTTTGGCTGAGACAGACCCATTGAACCTGAGAAACGTCATTAATGACGCTTCTGTACCAGATCATGCTGGCGCAGGAAACCGACAGACGAACGATAACCCCATCTGTTTTTGTCGTTCGGCAGGGATGTTTCCCCGTCAGTTCGGAAGGAGTAGACCGAACCGATGACCACCCTTAATGCCCAGAGTAATGCCCGGGGCCAGAACGAAAACCATACTGCCATTGCACTCTCTATTGCCGGTTCAGACTCTGGCGGCGGCGCCGGCATCCAGGCTGACCTCAAAGCCTTCTCCGCACTCGGCGCCTATGGCTGTACTGTCATTACAGCTCTCACTGCCCAGAATACGCAGGGTGTACAGGGTATCTTCGATGTCGACCCAGCCTTTATCCGTCAACAGCTGGATTCTGTTTTTTCCGACCTGACCGTCAATGCCGTGAAAGTCGGCATGCTGAGTCAGCCCGAGGTTATCAACACTGTTGCGAAAGCGATCTCCCGCCACGACGTCAAACAGCTGGTGGTTGACCCGGTGATGGTGGCTACCAGCGGCGACGTTCTTTTGCATCAGGAAGCCATACAGACTCTGAAGGAAGTCCTGATTCCCAAAGCCTCGCTGATCACCCCGAATCTGCCTGAAGCCGCTGTACTCCTGGGGCAGGAAAGGCCGGAGAACCAGGAGCAAATGCTGGCGATGATAGAGCCTCTGCTGGCGCTCGGTGCAGATGCAGTTCTGCTGAAAGGCGGTCACCTCTCTGGCAGCAAGGCTGTGGATTTCTATCATGATGGCAATACCCTGCACCGCCTGGAATCAGACTGGGTGGAAACCCGCAATACTCACGGCACCGGCTGCACGCTCTCTTCTGCAATCACTGCCCTGCTGGCCCGTGGTTACACCATGAGTGAGGCTGTGACCGAAGCTAAACAGTACATTGCCTCAGCCATAGCCCACGCTGACCAGCTGGTCATTGGTCATGGACACGGCCCTGTCCATCACTTCTACCGGAACTGGTGATGTTTGACGTAGTAGTGAATGACGCCGCGCTTTCATACGACAACCAGCCTGTTTTCTCCGATCTCAACCTGACCCTGAAAGGCGGTCACTGGACCTGCCTGCTGGGGAGCAGTGGCGTCGGTAAAACCAGCCTTCTGCGTTTTATCGCCGGACTCTCTTCCGGAAAAGGGCTCAACTGCTCAGGCACAGCCCTGTGTCAGGACGGCCTGACACTCAAAGGTCGCATCGCCTGGATGGCGCAGCAGGACCTGCTGCTGCCATGGTTTTCAGTGCTGGAAAACGTCACCCTCGGAGAGCGCCTCAGGCGTTCTCCCTGGCGACGCTCAAAGGTCAGTTCCGAACGACTTGATCAGGCTAAAAAGATCCTCAACCGGGTGGGGCTCGGGGACAAACAGGATGAGCTGCCCCAGAACCTGTCCGGTGGACAGCGACAAAGGGCAGCCCTGGCGCGAACACTGGTGGAAAATCGCCCACTTGTGTTGATGGACGAACCTTTCGCCTCTCTGGACGCCATCACCCGCCTGGACCTGCAGGACCTGGCCTGTGAGCTGTTGCAGAACCGGACTGTATTGCTCATTACCCATGACCCCCTGGAAGCCCTGCGTCTTGGGCACCAGGTTTACCACTTGCGCGGGCGACCGGCACAGCTGACCGACGCCATCATTCCGCCTGGGGAAACACCCCGCTCTCTCGACGACAGCGATCTTATGGCGTTGCAGGGACAGCTCCTTGAAAGACTTCGCCACGAGTAAGGATATTCATGATTCGTCCACTTATCGTTGTACTTGGGTTGCTGCTCGGCTGGGAAGCCCTGGTTTATCTCCTGGAAATGCCTTCCTACATCCTGCCCGGCCCTGCCGCAGTGGCCATCAGCATGTACGACAATGCCAGCTTACTGTGGGAAAACACCCTGGTCACCCTCACCGAAATGTTGCTGGGGCTGGTGCTTGGTGTCGTCTTTGGTGTCTTTCTGGCCCTTATGCTGGTGTATTTCACAGCTCTGCGACAATGGCTTCTGCCACTGCTGCTGATCACCCAGGCCATTCCCGTTTTCGCGCTGGCACCTATTCTTATGCTCTGGTTCGGCTATGGGCTGGCTTCAAAAGTGGTAATGACCATACTGGTTATCTTTTTTCCGGTTGCCACCTGCTGTTACGACGGATTACGGCACACCCATCCGGAGTGGCTGGATCTGGCGTCCACCATGGGTGGCAATCGCTTTGCCATTCTGCGTCACATTCGCTGGCCGGCAGCCCTGCCGGCACTGGCTTCCGGTTTGAGAGTTGCCGTTGTGGTCGCCCCGATCGGGGCAGTGGTCGGTGAGTGGGTTGGCTCCAGCGCCGGGCTTGGATACCTGATGATGCAGGCCAACGCACGGATGTGGGTAGATCTGATGTTTGCGGCACTGACTGTCCTCGCCACCTGTTCCGTCAGCCTTTACTTCATTACAGACCGGCTGTTGAAAAAAACCATTCCCTGGCAGACCGAAACTGCCTACTCAGGATAAAACACTGTGTTTAAACATCTGCTCTCTCTATTTCTATTGTGCCTGACGACACTGGCCGTACAGGCGGCTCCGGTCGAAAAACCTAAAGACCTGACATTGATGCTGGAGTGGTTCATCAACCCTGACCATGCTCCCATCATCGTCGCCCAGCAGAAAGGCTATTTCGAACAGGAAGGTGTTAACGTCACCATCCAGGAACCCGCCGAGCCGAGCCTGCCTCCGAAACTGGTGGCGGCTGGAGACGTTGACCTGGCTGTCTACTATCAGCCCAGCCTGATGTACTCCATAGACTCAGGCCTGCCCCTGCTCTGGGCCGGGACCCTGATCGGCACACCGCTGGACGGTCTCATCGTATTGGAAGACGGATCGGTAAAAAGCCTGGCGGACATGAAAGGAAAAACCATTGGTGTCAGCTTCAGCGGCAGGGAAGAAGCCTTTCTGAACACTCTGTTCCAGCCTCACGGGTTTGCAGCCAAGGACATCCAGATCATCAACGTTGGCTGGAACATGTCGTCTTCATTATTGAGCGGCCGGGTTGACGCCATCATGGGCGCCTACCGGAACTTCGAGCTGAACCAGCTCGACATCAAAGGCAGAAAAGGAAAGATGTTCTATTACGAGGAAAACGGCATTCCTCCCTACGACGAACTGATTTTTATCGCCAATAAAGACAAACATGATAAAGAGGCTATACGTCGCTTCCTGCGGGCAGTGGAACTGGGCACTCAGTTCATCGTCAATAATCCGGACAAGTCCTGGGAAATTTTCCGGGACTCCAGCCCCGGCAAACTCGACAATGAACTCAACAAGCGCGCCTGGTACGACACCATCCCACGTCTTACTCTACGACCAGCGGCAATAGACAGGGGCCGCTATCAGCGTTTTGCCGACTTCCTGTATGAGCACAAGGATTTGAAGAAGCCTTTGCAGGCGGAAGCTATGATGCTGGATTTGTAGGGAGGAGCAAAAAGTGTCTTTTGCGTAGGTTGGGTAGAGGAACGAAATCCGACAACCGGATCCGTAAGACACCCGGTAATGTTGGGTTACGTTGCGCTAACCCAACCTACGCAACTGGTGCTCGGAAATGTCGGATTACGGGCTGCCGCCCTAATCCGACCTACAAAATTCCTTGAGATCGGGAGTATTTCCGGTTCCACTATCCTTATCGATCCAGGCGACTGGCCGGCTGCTTCTGCAGGTCAACAACAAATCTGCGAATCCCCAGTCCATCCAGCTCTTTCCGAACCGCTTCCAGCGTAGCGTAGCGCTTGGGCATCCTGCGGTCCCGCTGGGAGCGGACCACATAGGCAGACTCACTGCTTTCCTTTTTCATCAGTTTCAGGCTGAAGCCGGTGTGCGTAGGATAATTCTCTACTACAGCTTCTCCCCTGACTTCACCTAAGCTGTGGCGAAGTCTTGCTTCCCTGAGTTCGATCAACTGGTTCATGCTGACATTTCCTGAGCCGGGCACTAAGCGACAATAATGAAGTTATTAATATGCCAGCTTCGACTCATCAAAAAACCGATCTTGATCAATAAAACCATCATTACCACGATCCTGATAGGATCATTTTTCGCACCTCGAACTCATTTTTATTGACTCAAGTCAACAAAGCGACACCAGAAAAATGGAATCTTGGCATTGTTAAAGGAGGTATATAATGACAAATAAATCCGCATTTAATCGCAACGCTCCCGGAGCGTCATATTGGATCGCATTGTTCGGTGGTCCATTTCTGCTACTTCTAACGTTGATCACCACACCGCCGGAAGGAATGGGCCAGGAGGCATGGTACATGGCCGGTGTCGCCAGCCTTATGGCTGTCTGGTGGGTATCTGAAGTGGTACCTATTCCGGTCACCTCTCTGACCCCCATGGTATTGGTACCCCTACTCGGCATAGCCAGCATCAAGCAGGTTACCGCTCCCTTTGCCCACCCCCTGATTTATCTTTTTTTTGGCGGTTTCATGCTGGGCATGGCCATGGAACGCTGGAATCTTCACAAGCGCATCGCGCTGAAAATCATGCTGACAACAGGAGTCAAACCAGAAATGCAGATTGCAGGCTTCATGATCGCAACTGCATTTCTGAGCATGTGGGTTTCTAATACCGCCACCAGTGTAATGATGCTGCCAATAGGGCTGTCCGTGGCCTCCATGATGACCGGTAGCAACCAGCAGGCCAATGACAATTTCGCCAAGGCGCTGTTACTGGCCATTGCATACAGCGCAAGCATTGGCGGCCTGGCCACCCTGATCGGAACTCCCCCCAACGCTCTGCTGGCGGCTTTCCTTCAGGAAACCTATGGCCTGGAGATTGGTTTTGCTCAGTGGATGCTGATTGGTCTTCCCATTAGCATAATAATGCTGACGGTCACCTGGATCTGGTTGACCCGCTTTGGCTTCAAACTGGACAGTACAGAAAATCCGGATGCCCGTCAGCTGTTCAGGGACCAGCTCGACGAACTGGGTGAGATGAGCAGGGGAGAGAAAACCGTTGCCATAATATTCACTACTACAGCCTTGGCCTGGATCTTCCGACCGCTTCTCACAGGAGTTCTACCCGGCCTTTCTGACACAGTCATCGCCATAACAGCGGCCATCAGCCTGTTCATCATTCCAGTAAACAAAGATGAACGAACCTATGTCATGTCCTGGGATAAGGCCAGGGAAATTCCGTGGGGCGTATTGATGCTTTTTGGTGGCGGTCTGGCGCTGGCGTCATTGATAAAGAGCACCGGGCTTGCTTCCTGGGTTGCTGAAGCCATGAGCGTAGTGGGTGGCATGCCGGTTCTGCTGATAGTGGCATTCGTGGTCACCGTCATTATTTTCCTGACCGAGCTGACCAGTAATACGGCTACTGCCGCCAGTTTCCTGCCGCTGATGGGAGCCCTTGGCGTATCCCTTGATATAGAGCCAGTCATGCTCGCCGCTCCCGCCGCCCTGGCGGCCAGTTGCGCTTTCATGATGCCAGTGGCTACGCCCCCCAATGCCATCGTATTTGGCTCAGGAAAATTGAAGATACGGGATATGATCAAGGCCGGGTTCGCCCTGAACATTGCAGGAATACTGCTGGTGACACTAGCCGGCTATGTGCTGGTGGGACTGGTTCTGATCTAACGAAATACTATAAACGACACGATCATATTGGATGAGCCAGATCGGTTCATCCGGTTTCTGCAACAGACGGGTTTATGCCCAGAAAGTCCAGCAGCTCCGTCAGCGAACGGATAACAACATCCGGCTGATGTTCCGGCGGCAGGTCCTTTTGGCCGGGGTTGAACCAGGCGGTATTGATACCAAGCGCCCGTGCACCGGACACATCGGCATTCAGACAGTCTCCCACATGCAGGGTCTGTCCCGGTTCAGCACCCGACATTTCCAGAGCTTTCAGGAACAGGGTCGGTTCAGGTTTCTCACTGTTGTATTCCTCAGCCCTGATAGCAAAATCAAAGTAACGTCCTACCGGCAGCCGTTTTATATCTACATTGCCATTCGTCACAGCACCGATCTTATAGTGCTTCGACAATTGCGCCAGCACAGCCTCAGTATCGGGAAAGTAGTCAACTTCGTGGCGCCAGTGCATGAACTCTTCCATGACACTGCTGGCTATTTTTCCGGCCCGGGTTTCCGGACAGCCAATACTGATTAAAACCTGAGTCAGGCTGTAATGGCGCAGTGCCGTGATCCGCATTTTCAGATCGGAGCGCTGCCCCATCAACTGCCGGCGAAAAGTGATAACCCCCTTGAAGTCGAAGTGCTGTTCAACATCAGGCCAGTATTCACAGAGGCGCTGGTAGACGATGTTTTCCGCCCTCATCATCACCGGAAAGTTATCCCAGAGCGTATCATCCAGATCGAAGGTGATCAGCCTGATATCAGTCGTCATTTTTCTTCCTTCGGGCCCTTGGGTGTGCCTTGTCGTAGACATCGGCCAGATGCTGAAAATCCAGGTGGGTATAGATCTGTGTTGTGGAAATATCGCTGTGACCCAGCAGTTCCTGCACAGCCCTCAGGTCACCACTGGATTCCAGCATATGACTGGCAAAGGAGTGCCTGAGCAGGTGTGGATGAACAGAAGTCGGCATACCCTGTTCTCTGGCCATCTGCTTCACCCGGTTCTGGACTTGCCTGGGACTTATCCTGTGACCGTTCCTGCTGAGAAACAAAGCCTGCTCATCAACGCATGGCAGGGTTTTTCTGGCGACCAGCCAGAATTGCAGGGCGTCACGGGCTTTGGCACCAACCGGCAGGATTCGCTCTTTCCGGCCTTTGCCCAGGACCCTTACCCGCTGAAAATCATCCTCAAAGCTGGCCAGATTCAAGTTCACCAGCTCTGACAGCCGCAGACCTGACGAATAAAACAGCTCCATCATTGCCCTGTCCCTGAGTTTTAATGGGTCATCTTCTGAGCTTTCAAGCAGGGCATGCATCTGGTCAGTATCAAGGGTCGAAGGCAGTTTCCTGGGTGCTTTGGGTGCGCTGAGCCCACGGGCCGGATTATCTTCAGTTACACCCTGTCGGATCAGAAACTGATAGAAGCTTCTTACGGATGACAGCAGGCGTTGCAGGCTCCTGGCGCCAAGGCCACCACCGTGGAGGCCTGCCAGCCAGCGCCGCAGGTGGGCACCTTTGATATCAGACCACTGACTTATCTGGTTTTCATCGGCAAAAACCTGTAAACGGCTCAGGTCTCGCTGATAGGCGGACAGGGTATGATTGGAACTGTTTTTCTCGAACTTCAGGTAATCAAGAAAAGCATCGAGATCTTTTTGCAGGATCGACAGGGTGCACCTCTGTCTTTTATCGGTTGCATTTTCTGGCGGAGAGCTCATGAGGAGCTCATTGGGAATCCGCCACAGCAGGTACAAAACGGCTGACTACACGACTAAGTATATCGCTCAGGTAGCCCACGAAAAGAGTGCCCATGGTTGCCCGGAAGTAGTTCTCGTCTTTGCTGCCAAGCGCCAGAACACCGAGAGGTTCTGGAAAACTCAGAGAAGCTATGGCCACAGAACCCACCGGTTGATGGCAGTCGGGAAACAGGAACTCCTGCTCTTTATCACGAACCCTGCCACAGACGACTTTCTGGCTGCCACTGCTGCCCGGCATCAACTCAGTGAGCACGCTCTCCGCCAGCTCACGACTTTCCACCCTGGCAGATAGATTCACTTCTGTATCACCGAAAATAATCAGGGAGTGAAAATCAATGCCAAAGTCGTTTTCCAGGCCATCACGCAGTATTTCCGTCACCTGCTCCAGATCCTGGCTCTCCAGCAGCGCCAGGACCAGTTGGCGGGTTCTTTCAAACAGACGGTCGTTGTCGTGGGCTACATCGACCAGCTTGCCTAAACGTCTGCGCAACTCTACATTGCGCTCTCTCAAAAGAGCTACCTGCCGCTCAACCAGTGAAATGGCTACACCTCTTTCGTGGGGTAGTGTCAGAGATATCAGCAGGTCATCCCGATCAACAAAGAAGTCGGGATTATTCTTGAGAAATTCGGCAACCTGGTCCGCCTGCATGGGCTTCTTTTTCGCCTTACCTGCAGCGGAGGGTTTTTTACTGGCGATCGAATCCGTCATAGCCGGGTCTGTCCCTCAAATACCCTGGTGGCGCTTCCAGTCATCATAACCGAGTGCCCCTCCCCCGGCCAATCAATGCTCAGGCTGCCACCGGGCAGATTGACCCGG
This sequence comes from Endozoicomonas sp., assembly GCA_051008495.1. Classification (GTDB taxonomy): domain Bacteria; phylum Pseudomonadota; class Gammaproteobacteria; order Pseudomonadales; family Endozoicomonadaceae; genus Endozoicomonas_A. The sequence goes on from JBPCXN010000175.1 coordinate 20,690, forward strand.
ACATGTTCATCCAGCAATCCCAGTCGCCGACCAGCAACGACGGCGGCACAGGCGCCGGTGCCGCAGGCCAGGGTCTCACCACCACCCCATTCAAAGACCCGCAGATTGATCTCTCCA
>JBPCXN010000176.1:0-9523 GCA_051008495.1 Endozoicomonas sp.
CCCCTCGTCACTGCTGACGGCTCTGTCTGCGTTGCAATGATCGTTCGTGTTTTATTGTTGTATTTTATGTAATGGCGTTGCATAACATATGCAATCTGGTTGCTTAAATCAATAAATAACAGGACGACAGTTGTAGTAAATTGTTCGTAAATAAGCCTCGCTGGAACTGCCCGGAGAGTGACGGGCGCAATTTCATCCGGTGATGAGGTCAGGAACTGACAGAAGCGGGAGCAAGCTTGCGGCGGGTGCCAGGGCTATACCGGTTTGAAGTTACTCTGGACCACTTTCAGGTAGAGTTCATGCTGTTTTGCCATGAAATCGTCAAACCGTTCCAGGGTGGACTGATAGTTCTCATCACTGGGTCGACTGTGAAATTGGTGAATCACTGCGTTCAGCTCATCTGAGAAAGCTTTGTCACCTATTTCTGCCAGTTTCTCCTGGAATTCTTTTCTGGCATTGCTGTCTGCAGTGGCAAGGTTATGGAAAAGGTCCTTTATTCTGCGAGGATTGCCCGCTTTAAATGATTCCCAGTGTTCTGGAATCTTACCCGCCATGGCCCAGCCATTGTAGCGGGTATAGAAATAGGTCAGGGTATTGGTGCCGACTCTTTCCCAGATATTGTTAACAGCCCTGACGGCCGCTTCGGTTTTCATGACCACCCCCACTCCCGGTGCTGCAGGTATTGTCAGTTCGGGTATGCCACCGCCGATTCCGGTCTTGTTACTGGCCCTGATGTACTGCACACGCCAGCCTCCATTGGACCAGATGTAATTCACTTCCATTTTCAGGTTGCCTTGAATGCCGTAAGCAAAGTTCTCGGGCAGAGAGTCAAGAAACAGGGGCGCCGACCGGGTAACGGTGGCAGGAATACCACCAAGGACCGCGTTCAGGGCCGACTGAGGGTTCGTTCCCGCCCCTGCGCTGAAGCCAATGTTCAGATAGCGCCCTTCCATATCAGGGCTAAAGTGCTTCCGGACATCATTGAGCCTGAAGTAGGCATCTATTGCTACCGGACCAACCGCTACCCTGACCTTGCCGCCGCCTTCGATATCCTGGCTGCTGGCTTTGGAGAAAGACGACAAGTGTTTTCGTATATGACGGTTTTCACTGAGGGTCAGTCTCGGCTTTTCATAGTCGAGTTCAAACCGTTCGAGAATGGGTAAGAACTGCAGATCCCTGGTCTGTGGTGGATGAGCGTGGGTAAAGCTGTCCCTGTAGATGGATGCCATTGCCGTGTGAGTGTCAATGACCGCCCTGATATATTCGCCACGGTTCTTGCCGCCCCGGACTGCTTCCATCTTGTGTTTTACGGTTCTTACTTCCTCTTTCAGTTCAGGGTTGGCACCACTGTCAAACTGATTGACAACAGAGCAGTAGTGATCAAACTCAACATAGAGGGAAGCCATGGCCTGACACAGGTTGTCCCGATAAATGTCAATAAGCAAAGCGATGGCTTCGGCCTCCTCAGGGTCGCTCTTCTGGCAGGCGGCAAGCTCCTTTTTCAATGTCTCTATTTCAGATTTTGCTTTTCGGATCCATTGCCTGCCCTTTTCGCCTGGCAGCCATTGCCGAGAGTCCTGAACGGAAAAGTAGCGGTCGGGCTCAGTGTCCAGCTTTTCGGGAGAAGCTTTCAGGGCAGACAGCCTCTGGTACCTTTTAAAAAATTCGCTATGGGTGTTTGCAACATGAAACTCACCGGACAGCATACCTTCCAGCGCCGTGGCTCCAACAGTTCCACGAGCTTGCCAGGAGCGGGCTTCCAGAAACGCCTTCTGACTGTCATTCGCCCTGGTTAGATGCTGACCGGGATGAAGAATGCCTCGGGCGTGAAGGAGAGACTGTAGTCTTTCCTGTTCCGCCCTGACCTGAATGTCACTGCGATCAGCATTGATCGACCTTATGACGCCCCTGAGAGTTTTCAGGCGAGCATGGGGTTGCAGTGATGACGGAGAAAACAGCATTGGCAGAAGGTCATTGGCATGGTAGTTAATGTGTGCATCAACGCCTGAGAACAGCTTGCCTTTTTTCACGCTGCCGGTAATACCGGCATCTGCCCTGGCAATAGCATTGGTGCCTGCTGTCAGGCTCAGGCTGGTACTCACTGTATGTGCGTCGTAGATGCTGACGTTATCCTGTGCTGTGGCCGAAAATGAATATTCAACCTTTATCGAGGTACCGAGGGCGTCGAGACCAAAAGCCGAGGCGGCCAGGCCAAGTTCAATGGCTACGGCCACCTCCCTCTGGCTGCCTCCCCGCTCCATGACCTTCATGGTCTCATGGAGTTTTTCCTTGAACTCTTCCTTTATTGCCTGAAGAGCAACGTCCCTGACTTGTCTTCTGAGTATCAGGAGTATCTCTCTGTCGCCTTCGCTACTGGTCATGTTGGCCGCTTTGTCAATGGCCTTACAGATGACGCCGCAATGTTCTTTGGTGGACAGGTCTTCTCTGTTGAGTGCGGTTTTCAGGCTGTCGATGGCTGAGAGGAGTTGCGGGGAAGCAGGCGGGGCTTTGCTGAGTGACTTACAGGTATTCATCAGCAGTTGGGCAGTTGGAGCCAGTTCGTTCATGTTCAGTGGTTCTGATAGAAGACTGTCAATTCTCCACTGCAGGTTTTTTTCTGAAATACCTTTCAGTACCAGTGTGCTGAGCCCGGGAAGTGCCTGCTCAATGATGGTCAGGGCTTCCTTCGGTATGGGGTGACCTGACTGCACCCACCTCTTGATAGCGGGAGCCGATTTGAAAGCGTCCAATAAAACGGTGTCACCTCTGTCAACTTTCACCTGATACCCGTGTAAAGCCATCTGAAGTTGTTTCAGTGCTGGGGCTGTTTCTACCTGTCTTTCTGTCAGGGGCGTGGTGGGGGGGGCAGTTTCCATTCTGGAGTGCTGCTCAGGCAGGACTTCGGTTGTGTTCACCGATTTATTGGCGAATACAGCTTCCGGGCCTGACTCCTGCTCTGTTCCGGAAGCAGGGTGGATTTCTGGTGTGTTGTTGCTGTTTGATATTCTGCTCATTTGATCAGCTACGCCGTACAGTAAAGAGATAATCGGCTGGTTGGCTGAAGATATGATGGTGGGATCGAGCTGAATGCAGGGAGTGGCGGATGCTGTATTCAGCAAGTATGAGTATTTCATTCGAAAGAATGCAAGGCCTGCGCCCTTGCTTCGATCAGACGGGGAATCAAACGGCTGTTTGAATTTTTGTTGATCATCCTAAGCAATGGGTTACAATTCGGATAATTTATATGTCTTATGTCTGCTATTCGTGGTGTGAATATTAACAAATGAATATCGCTCGAGTTGACCTGAACCTCCTGGTGTACCTGGATGTTCTGCTCAGGGAAAGAAATGTCACCCGTGCTGCCGAGCAGTTGGGAATCACTCAGCCCGCCATGAGTAATGGTCTGCGAAGGCTCCGGGATCTTTTTGGTGACCCCCTGCTGATCCGGACCAGTGACGGCATGACTCCCACGGAAAGAGCCGAGGAGTTGCGCCCACTCATTACTGATGCGCTGCAGTCACTGGAAAAAGCGGTGCAGCCCAGGGCTGAATTCAATCCTCTTGAAAGCTCCAGGGTCTTCAGGATCATGGCCAGTGATTACGCTGAGTCCACACTGATACCGCTGTTGCTGCGACAACTGCGGATTCAGGCTCCAAATGTTACGCTGGATGTTCTGACGCCGAGCGATGTCAGCTTTCATGATGTCGAGCAGGGGCGGGTGGATATGGCCATCAATCGGTTTGACAGCCTGCCGCAGTCCTTTCATCAGTCTCTTCTATGGAAAGACAGTTTTTCCTGTGTCCTCAGCAGAAGTAACCCGATTCTGGAAGAATTTACCCTGGAAAATTACCTGGAAGCCCAGCATATCTGGGTCAGTAAAACCGGGATGGGTATCGGTGTCGGGGTCAACCCGGAAGATGTGCAGCAGCTCGGCTGGGTGGACGAGGCCCTGTCGAGGCTGGGGCATAGCCGGAATATCAGTGTTTTTACCCGTCATTACCAGGTGGCCATGCTGCTTTCCGGTCAGCATGACCTCATTGCCACACTGCCAAGCAGGCTGGGCTATCTGCAGAAGTTCAACCCTTCCCTGGTAGTGCTGGCCCCGCCTTTCGATATTCCCCCTATTGAGCTGACCATGGCCTGGAGCTCTCTTCTGCATCACAATTCTGCCCATCAATGGCTGAGAGGAATCATCAAGAATGTTGCCCGGTCCGACCAGAACTGACTTAATGTCTGGCCCGGGTCGCCGAAACAGCTAGGGAATTCTCTGCATCCCGCGCGCATGGAGGCCGTTTGCAATGAAGATTTTCCTTGGTTTGCTGATGCTGATCAGCTTCTTGACTACAGGTGCCCGGGCCCAGGGTGAGCTTGAAGCTCTTCAGGGTGCCCAGGGTAATCAGGCCAGTACAGAACTGGTACCCTACTTTCCCACCGGAACCGGTGAAACAGCGGCTGCGACTATTGATTACTCCAGCAGCTCTATTTCCTGTCTGCCTGACAGTGTCAACGAGGCGGGTATCTACAAGGTGTCCAGGGCTGTTCCCCTGGTTGATCTGGACGCTTTCTCTACCTTCGAACTGTATTTGCACATGAATTATGACAACAATAATGACCAGTTATTGTTGACCTATATCAGTGCCTACCAGGGGAAACTCATTCCTTTGAAGCAGGATCAGCACGCAGAGGGGAATAAAACGGCACTTCAGTGGAAGCAGGCGCCAGCTGTGGTGCGGGCTTACCATGAGGAAATCGGGTCTGCCTCCAGGATAGCCTTTCGTCAGGCAGAGCAAGTTCAGATTCTCGGCCTTGCAGAGAGCGAGTTCCATTGTGATCAGGGTAACGGTCTTATCAGTTGGGATACGGGTGAAAACACCTATTACAATGGCAGCAAGGGGGAGATCCGAATTGTAGATGTGGGTGAGAAAAAGCTTGCAGTCTATGGTGAAATCTCCATGTACTATCTCTCCGGTATGCTCTACGAATACGTCGAAAGTGTTATCAATCAATATATTAATAACCGCGGAGCAGCAACCCAGCGGTTTGTAATGATTCCTTTGCAGGGAGGGCGTTTGAAGGAGCTTCGCAAGGTAGAAGGCGCACGTTAGTCAGTCTGATAATGTTGTGGTAGATATTGTTAGCCGGTGTTATTATGCGACTGTGTTTGATTTTCTGTTATCCGGGATCGGGATGTATCCGGAATTCAGAAGTCGACTGGCAACCTGAATAACAAGCAGTAGTGGCTTCTCGCCATACAAAAAAGCGGATCCACCGGAAGGTATGATAACAATGAACTGGCTGACCGACCTCGACTCTGATCACTCCCTGTACGAAGTCGCAGACGAATGTATTGAATGGGTCATGGAATCTTACTACCTGATCCAGGCTGAGCAGAAGCAGGGTGAACACCTGGATGACTAAACGATCATCAGGCTGTTCTGGCTGATACTCCATGCTCTATAAACCGCCGCTTCAGGCGGTTTTTTCTTTTCTGCTGCGACTGTCTGGCATTCACCGGACTGATAACCGGAATCATCCTTATAAATTGGTCAGAATGTCAGGCCCTTTCATAGAATCAAACAATCGTTTGAATGTGGCTGTCTGCCAGCATTTGTTTTTCATCCAGGGGGCGACCAGGAGCTATTTCCATGACACAGAGAATTCAGATAGGCGGACTCAGGATTGCAGCGGCTATCCATGACCTGTTAGGCAGTGAGATAGCGCCCGGTACCGGGGTTGAAGAAGGCGTCTTCTGGGCCGGGTTTGAAGCCATTGTCGACGAATTTGGACCGAAAAACAGAGCTCTTCTGAAAAAGCGTGATGAGTTGCAGGCGGCCATTGACCAGTGGCACAAAGACCGGGCAGGCCAGCCTCATAACGCTGATGAATACAAAAGCTTTCTGATGGAGATTGATTATCTCTTGCCAGAAAGTGGGGACTTCACAATCTCGACGGCAAATGTTGATACGGAAATTGCACTGCAGGCCGGGCCACAGTTAGTGGTGCCGGTAATGAATGCCCGGTTTGCGCTCAATGCCGCCAATGCCCGCTGGGGAAGCCTGTACGATGCGCTCTATGGTACGGATGTCATTTCTGAAGAGAATGGTGCGGAAAAAGGCCGTGGCTACAACCCGGTTCGTGGCGCTAAGGTCATAGAGTTTGGTCGAGACCTGCTCGATCAGGCCGCGCCTCTGGTTACTGGTAGCCATAAAGATTCCACTGGGTACAGTGTGAAAGAGGGCAGTCTGGCCGTTGAATTGAAAGATAGTTCTGTAACGGCTCTGTCTCAGCCGGAAAAGTTTGTTGGCTTCACCGGTTCGCAGGAATCGCCTTCATCGGTTCTGTTGAAAAACAACGGGCTGCACATTGAAATCCAGATTGACCCTGAAGCCCCTATTGGGAAAAGTGATCCGGCCGGTGTCAACGACCTGATCATGGAGGCTGCCGTCACTACCATCATGGACTGTGAGGATTCAGTGGCGGCAGTGGATGCCGAAGACAAAGCCCTAGTTTACAGGAACTGGCTGGGGCTGATGAAGGGCGATCTTGAAGAAACCTTCAGGAAGTCCGGTAAGTCCCTGACCAGGAAGATGAATTCAGACCGTTCCTATACTGCGCCTGATGGCAGTGGACTCAGCCTGCATGGCCGCAGCCTTATGTTTGTCCGTAACGTCGGTCATCTCATGACCAATGAAGCCATTCTGGACAAAGAGGGTAACGAGATTCCGGAAGGCATCATGGACGGCATGTTTACCGCTCTGATAGCCCTGCATGACCTCAAGGGAAATGGCCAGATAAACAATTCCCGGACAGGCAGCGTATATATCGTTAAGCCTAAAATGCACGGCCCTGAAGAAGTGGCCTTTACCTGTGAGCTTTTCAGCAGGATCGAAGACATTCTGGGCTTGGCAAGGAACACCCTCAAGGTTGGCATCATGGATGAAGAGCGTCGCACATCCGTCAACCTCAAGGCCTGTATTCGCGAAGCCCGAGAGCGGGTTGTTTTCATTAATACCGGCTTCCTTGATCGCACGGGCGATGAAATTCATACCAGCATGGAAGCCGGGCCTGTGGTTCCCAAAGGTGTCATGAAGAAGGCTACCTGGATCAATGCCTATGAAGACCAGAATGTCGATCTTGGGCTTGAAACCGGATTGCAGGGTAAGGCTCAGATAGGTAAGGGCATGTGGGCCATGCCCGATGAAATGGCGCAGATGATGGAGCAGAAGATTGCCCACCCGCTGTCAGGCGCCAACACTGCCTGGGTGCCTTCCCCTAACGGTGCAACACTGCATGCTGTTCATTACCACAGAGTCGATGTCCAGGCTCGTCAGGAAGAGCTGCTTTCCAGAAAGAGAGCCAGTGTTGACGATATTCTTCAGATACCCCTGATGGAGGATCCAGCCGGTCTCAGTCCTGAAAATATTCAGAAAGAGCTGGATAACAATGCCCAGGGTATTCTTGGCTATGTTGTTCGCTGGGTTGATCAGGGAGTGGGTTGTTCCAAGGTGCCGGATATCAATGATACTGGTCTGATGGAAGACCGGGCGACTCTAAGGATCTCCAGCCAGCATATCGCCAACTGGTTGCACAACGGTATCTGTGGTGAAGAACAGGTGCTTGAGACCATGAAACGCATGGCGACTGTTGTTGATCGACAGAATGAAGGCGATGAGCATTACCGTCCGATGGCCCCTGATTTCGACGGGAGCATTGCTTTTGCTGCGGCCTGTGACCTGGTCTTGAAAGGTACTGAACAGCCCAGTGGCTATACGGAGCCGGTCCTGCATGCCAGAAGGCGCGAGTTTAAAATGAAGAATGCCTGAAAACTGATTGAAATATAAAGAGAAACGCCCGGACGAGCCGGGCGTTTTGCTATCTGTCAGGCAGAGAATCAGATGGCTTTGGCCTGCTCAACGGCATTGCCTATGTAATTAGCCGGCGTCAGGGCTTTCAGCTCTGTTTTCACCTCAGCTGGCAGCTCAAGGCCATCGATGAAGGTGGTCAGTGTCGCCTTGGTGATGCCGTCCTGGCCGCGGGTCAGTGCTTTCAGCTTTTCATAAGGCTGTTCAATACCGTAACGACGCATGACTGTCTGAATAGGTTCAGCCAGAACCTCCCAGGCGTTATCCAGATCTTCTTCAAGGTGTGCTGCAGAAGCTTCCAGCTTGCCAATGCCTTTCAGGGTAGAGGCGTAGGCGATCAGGCTTTGCCCGAGACCAACACCCATGTTGCGCAGAACTGTGGAGTCGGTCAGGTCGCGCTGCCAGCGAGAGACTGGCAGTTTGGCGGCCAGGTGCTGCATGATGGCGTTGGCGATCCCCAGGTTGCCTTCGGAGTTTTCGAAGTCGATAGGGTTTACCTTGTGCGGCATGGTGGAAGAGCCCACTTCGCCAGCGACGGTTTTCTGCTTGAAGTAGCCCAGGGAGATATAACCCCAGACATCGCGATCAAAGTCGATCAGTATGGTGTTGAAACGGCAGATCGCATCGTACAGCTCGGCAATATAATCGTGCGGCTCAATCTGGGTGGTGTAGGGGTTCCATTCAAGACCAAGGCTGGACACAAAGTTTTCGGCGAGTTCAGCCCATGCAACATCCGGATAGGCTGACAGGTGGGCATTGTAGTTGCCTACTGCACCATTGATCTTGCCCAGGGGAACAACACTCTTAATCTGCAGCAGCTGACGTTTCAGGCGATAGGCCACGTTCGCCATTTCCTTTCCCAGTGTTGTCGGGGAGGCTGTCTGGCCATGGGTGCGAGACAGCATGGACTGTTCGGCATGGAGGCGGGCCAGGTTTTCAATCGCTTCAACAATCTTCTGCATCTCGGGCAGGACAGCTTCTTCCATACCGGTTTTCAGCATCAGGCCGTGGGAGAGGTTGTTGATGTCCTCGGAGGTGCAGGCAAAATGAACGAACTCGCTGACGGCGGCCAGTTCAGCATTGTCCTGTACCTTTTCCTTGATCAGGTATTCAACGGCTTTCACATCATGGTTGGTGGTCCGCTCAATGTCCTTGACACGCTGGGCGTCTTCCAGTGATAAGCCCTCTACCAGCTGCTTCAGCAGCTGATTGGCTTCATCAGAAAGTGCTGGTACTTCGTTGATTTGCGGGTGGTTTGCCAGAGCCTGGAGCCACTTCACTTCCACGGTCACGCGGAAGCGGATTAGTCCGAATTCACTGAATACAGTTCTGAGGCTTTGGGTTTTATCCCCGTAACGACCGTCGATGGGGGAAACGGCGGTCAGTGCAGTCAGCTCCATGTTTAAATGCCTTGTGCTCACAGAAAGGGCGCATCATACCGGAATTTACCCGCAGTTTCAGGTATCACGGGGGATGCGCTGGATGGCTAGTACCCCGTCCGCCTGCAAATGATAGGTTCAGCTCAAGGCTGCGTGCCCCGGGCAGAGCACTCAGGTCAAGGCGCAGCTGTGCAGGAATACTTTATGTCTTTCAATCAGCTGGAACGCAGAGATGCCTGGGCGGCCCCGAGCGCTCAGCCTTGAGTCCGAAGGATGGTTCGT
>JBPCXN010000177.1:0-4205 GCA_051008495.1 Endozoicomonas sp.
TACTTATACATGGTGGGAATGGTGATATCCGCCGCCTTGGCGATTTCTCTCATGGTGGCCGAGCCAAAGCCTTTGCGTGAAATCACATCACAGGCGCCCCTGAAGATCTGCTGTCGTCGTTTATCGGCTACCGTTTCGGGCAGGCTGGTAAGAAAAGAGCCGGCAGGTTTACTTGGCAGAGTTTCCGGCTCGGGTTGTTGTTCATCCGCTGTTGTCTTTTCCGTGATCTGGAAGGTGTGGTTGAAGTCAGCGATCAGGTTGTCGGGCGAAAATCGCTCATCATTTTGCAGTCGATAAAGGCTGGTCTTCCAGGCGGACAGATCATGACGCTGATAAAGGGGTTCAGACACAGCCAGAAACCGCTTGCCCTGTCCCGTGGTAAAAAAGCGCTGAGAGCTGTCACTGACGCTTGCCTCCATTGAGGCATGGCAGGCCCGGGAGGCACCGTTCTGCACACAGGCGTCGGCAATAGCGGACAGCATCCAGCTTGGAGCCGGCACTTTGTCATGACTCAAGTGGGCTGACAGGTCGCTCCAGGCGACCACCTGATTGGCATCGCCCTTTTCCAGCCTGATTCCCAGCAGCTGCTGAATGTCCGTGCTGTTACTCATTCCTGACCTGATTCCTTGTGCTCAATTTAAGTATCCGCACTCTATCAAGAGCCCGGCTGTTGTTGCCAGTTATTGACGATTAAGTTCAGGCTTATTGTAATATGAGTGAACGTTCATTAAAATAAAAAAGTAGGATGAACATAGCAACACCAGCCTGAGGTGAAACCAATAACTATGAGCAGCCAAGGATTACAGCAGGGGGTGGCCTCCGGGTCTGGCCCTGAAGCCCGGTTCTGGGCCTTTCTGCGCGATGGGAAGTTCATGATTCAGCGGGCGCTGAAGTCAGGAAACTATGTCTTTTACCCAAGAACCATGGAGCCGGAGAGCGGTGATACTGACCTGGAGTGGGTGGAAGTCAGCGGCAAGGGCAAGGTTTATACAACCACCGTTGTGCACAGGCAGGAAAAATACGGCGGCCACTACAATCTGGCCATTATAGAACTGGATGAAGGCCCACGAATGATGTGCAGGGTTGAGGGCTGTCCTCCGGATTCTGTCACTATCGGCATGGATGTGGCTGCCCGGGTGGAAGTTCCCACTTTCGGTCCATATAAAGGCAGCGATCAGCCAGTAGTGGTCTTCTATCCGGCCAATCCACAAGACAGTCAGCAACAGCCGTAAGCGGGAAGTCATCATGAGCAATACACTTCGTGGCAAGACCGCAGTGGCCGGTATTGGCTATTACGGCCTTGGTAAAACCCCTGAACACACACCGCTGGAACTGTTAAGCCAGGCTGCTTTGCGGGCTGTTGACGATGCCGGACTGCAACTGTCCGATATTGATGGCGTCTGCGCAGGCACCTTCTATCACTTCTTTCCAACGCTTTCTGTGGCTGAATACCTGGGTATCCGGCCAAAATGGTCCAGCTCGGATATGGCGGGTGGTTCGTCGTTCATGTCCCATATCCAGCAGGCGGCCATGGCCATTCAGACAGGGCTGTGCAATACCGTGCTGGTGGCCTATGGCAGTAACGCCAGGAGCAGCCGGGATGTCAATGGTCTGGTAGAAACGCCAACGTTTGAGCAGCCTTATGAATACATGGTGCCTCTGGCAGGCTATGCCATGGCGGCAGCAAGATACATGCATGAATACGGCGCTACCCGTGAACATCTGGCTAATGTCGCTGTGTCTGCCAGGCAGTGGGCGCAATTGAACCCTGACGCCACCATGCGAGCCCCCCTGAGCGTTGCCGACGTACTGGAATCTCCCATGATTGCCGAGCCTCTGTCGCTGGCGGACTGCTGTCTTATGAGCGATGGTGCTGGCGCGCTGATACTGACCAGTGCCGAGCGGGCGAAAACATTGAAACAGAAACCGGTTTATCTGCTCGGGGCTGCGGGAGCGCACTGGCATCGGGAGATCAGCCAGATGCCGGACTTCACTGTTACAGCAGCCACTGAGAGCAGTGCCAGGGCTTATGAGATGGCAGGAATCAAGGCTGCGGATATTGACGTTGTGCAGCTGTACGATGCTTTCACTATCAACACCCTGCTGTTCCTTGAAGATCTTGGCTTCTGTCAAAAAGGCGAGGCCGGAGCTTTTGTCGCCGACGGTCATATCGCACCGAATGGCAGCCTGCCGGTGAATACCAATGGTGGCGGCTTATCCTGCGTACATCCGGGGATGTACGGCACCTTCTGCATGATTGAAGCGGTGACGCAGCTGCGCGGGCAGGGTGGCGAAAGGCAGATAGAGGGTGCGGAACTGGCCATTGCCCATGGTAATGGCGGCACACTCTCTCATCAGTTCACCACTGTGTTTGGTACAGACGCCACTCTTTAAAGATTCATAGGGTTAAAAATTCATACGGTCTGATAGCATTTTGCATGCTTCCACGGATTACTGCAGGTCGGATTGGGGCTATTGCCCTAATCCTGCCTGCGGGTAATTATGATGCTCAACCCCCACCAAAGAATAAAAAAAGATGTCAGGAACCATAAAACCAGAAGACTGCGAACGCAGCAACTATCGCTATTTCACCAGCTCAGCCACCCGTTGGGATGACAATGATCAGTACGGCCATATGAACAACAGTCGGTACTACACCTACTTTGATGACACCATCGGCAAGTTTCAGATGTTTGAGTGCGGTCTGGATCTGCTGAAGGAGCCGGTGGTGGCCTATGTCGCCCATTCCCAGTGCAGTTACCTTGATTCGGTTTCTTATCCCGAACATATTGATATTGGCCTCAGGGTCAATCGGATCGGCAATAGTTCTGTGGAATATGGCCTAGCCATGTTTCGCAAGGATGAAGACCAGGCTGTGGCGACCAGCACTTTCACCCATGTCTTTGTCAACAAGTCTACTGGTAAGTCAGCACCCATACCGGATACCATTCGATCCGCCATGAAAGCTCTTTCAGTGTGACTCCATCAAGTTTGAAACTGAAACCTTCACTATCCGCGCTTGTGCTAAACCTCCGAAGGGATGCGGTCAGAAACAGTCTGTCGTTTATGATTTAAGGCGCCTCTGTGGATGGGCTGGCGGGCTGTCCTGTCCTTCTTTGGCTTATTGATGAAGCACTGTCTATACTCCGCGCTAGGAGTCTGTCGGACTTATGCTTTCGAGCATGCTCTTCATGGTAAGAGTCAGTAGAGCGAGTCAGATTTTTCGATGGATTTGTGCGAATAGTTGACCTATTTAAGCAAATTCATCGGAGCTGTCTAGAACGCTCATGGCTGCGGCCGCTCTTCCTGGATTTCAGGCCGAAATTGTCTTAAGTGCGACAAGCTCCTGGATTACCGGATGTGAATTCGAAGATTTCGAAGTTCTAATAAGAGGTGCTTATGCTAACTTATTTCTACAAGAAATTCAGATGCTACGTCTTATTAACCTTGTTTTTTTGGATGAATATTTTTTCTGTAAACGGCCAAGCCGGTATGGATCATGAAACTATTTTAAAAAATATTGCCGATCTTAAAGCAAAGGCTGCCATCAATAAGGATTCTCAGAAATATAGGCGGCATCATGAAAATATCGCCATAAGAGAAATTAAAAAGAGTTTTTCGAACGATAAGCTGCTTGCAAGAATGCTGGTCAGGTATATACCGAAATATACAACAAACATGAGCGCCTTGCCTAGAGAAATTGACGAATTGGCAGTAAATGAAATTATTCTTTCTTCTTCCACATCACTGCTTACCAGCCAAAAAGGAGCAGTTTTGTTCACGAATGTTGGCTTTCTCCTCGATAGCAGTAAACTTAAGGTACGTGCAGTCTTCTCAGGCAATGCCAATACCCGTAGGGTAAATAGCGAGGGAAGAGCGGTAATATGGGATGATAGTTTCAAAACATTCCTTCAGAAAGCCAGTCCTGCCGATTGTGAAAACCCTGGCGCTTGCTCATGTTATTTCTACCCCGGGTTCGGTGATGGTTGTCTTAGCGATTATGATGGCGGTTTTATCTGGAAGGAGACAGCTTCTGCAAAAAAAATCCGTAGTTTCGAATATTTGGCATCATATTTATATAGCTGGAGTTTAGAGTGGGGTATTTAGTCAGTGTATGAAATCCGTTGTCCCGCAAGGCATACAGTGATTCTGGCAGTTATAGCACTAGTCCAAATGCTAATGTGCGTAATCTCTTGGTGTGCAAG
>JBPCXN010000178.1:0-33610 GCA_051008495.1 Endozoicomonas sp.
GGCGGAAAGTTAACCTACTTCCATCGATCATCCGTAGTGACAGGGATGTCTGAGCGCCTCTTCCTTTCAAGCACCTCTAGCCCGGATATTTCATAAATTTGCATGCGCCCTCGCTTGCCCCTTGCAGCACTAGGAAAGTTTTGCTCAATCGCAAAATTCCTTAGTGCCACAAGGTTCAGCGCGATCATCGCAGCAATTTATGAAATATCCAGGCTAGGAGCCTGACCGAGAATAGACAGGCCGGCCTTAAGCCCAGGAAGATCGGCCACTTTTCGATAGAAAGCGGATGAGAGTCTCGCTGAATTTGATTAAATAGGTCAACTATTCGCACAAATCCAGTGAAAAATCTGACACGATCTACTGAACTTTATGCTCGACCGTTATTCTCAGTCAGGCTCCTACCTGCTAAGTTATTATTCTGCAGTCGTAAAAAAAATAAGAAAGGAATCGTATCGATGGATTACATCATTCTTGCCGCTTCACTGGCCATTCCTGCACTGTACGGATTTGCATTACTGTTTTCCCTGGTATTCAGCCCGGACTGATCATTCACAAAGGCCTCAAAGCTCTCGGCAAAGGCGATTACCCTGCGCCAGTTGGTGAATTCGATATCTTGTGAAGTATCCGTGCTGCCACCCGTAAGTTTCATGATCAGCTGTATCATGCACTTGTTGAAAAGATCATAGGTAGAGTATTTCAGAGCACCAGCAAACACCTCCACCTGATCGGGCACCAGGGCGCTTCTGGCAAGGTATTTCACCAGGTAACGGTTGTTATGAGGCTGACTGCGGTGGGGTTTCCTGGCAGTGAGGTTGACCGAAAAGAAATAAACCGGTTTGCTGTTCAGCTGAGCGGCATTGGCTTCTACATAATCACAGAACGCCTGATGATGTTTTCCGTAACGAATTGAGCACCCCAGCACAAAGGCATCAAAGCCGGACAAAGAGAAATGAGCAGGCATAGCATCAACAGCAACCACCGAACACTCATGTCCTCGGGAAGACAACACTCCTGCCATCCGATCCATGATTTTCCGGGTCTGGCCTTCACGACTCATATACAACAGGACTATGCGCGACATTCTACTTAGCTTCTACAGTCAAACCTGGAAGCATTTTATCAGGTCGATATGGAAGAAAAGCTGCACAGATCAATGAAAACCATAATTTGTGCGAAGGGCGTGTCGTTTGAAAGTGAAAAGAGAAGTACCCGAGACCAGTTAAAGAGCCGATGAAAGCCGGCATTCATCCCTGCCTGCCACCAGCCGTACAATAATGAACAGGGTAAAGACTGTGGCAATCAACGGTGTCACCCAGGCATCCATTCCGGGAGTCAGCCTGACTGAAATTTCCCAAGCCGCCAGAATGCCGAGAAGCATGAAGATGCAGAAATACAGCAGTGTACGACTTTGATAACGGTGCACAGACGCCGCCATCCAGAACCCTATTGCAGCCGAAAGAATGGCGTAATCATTATTTTCATTTCTCGGATTAAACAGCATCAGGTAACAGGCTGCCAAGGCATAGATATAATAGGCAGACATCCCGGTGTTGTACCTGCGCCCAGCCAGCCAGGCCAGGAAAAGCACTACCGGCGCCAGAAGCAGACGAACGGCCATTTGAATTTTTTCCGGTACGAAATACCCGGTCAGCTGGGGAAAGATACCGAAAAGACTCGCCCAGTCGGCCTTATGCACCCCGAACTGAAAGGCCTCCTGCATCATTACCAGAAAATTGATGTGCTGCTGAACTACATAGTCCAGTCCCTTAAACAGTGCCGGTACCAGGAACGCCATCAGGATACCGGCCGCCAGACGCCAATACATGGGCCTGTGCAGAGCTCCCGCCAATAAATAAAACACAATAAATGTCGGTTTGAATAGCAGTCCGAAGGTCATAAACACCCCGGCTGCATTCCATTGCTTTCTGGACAACGCCACGACGGCAAGAAGCATAAAACCCAGAATGGCAATGTTGGTCTGCCCATTGCGGATGCTGGAGAAACAGACAGGGAACACCACCAGGCTCATCAGGGGGAAAAAGCTCTTCTCACCCGGTTTCCCCATGAAACGGGAGAAAGCAAATAATCCGCTAACCAGAACGCCCAGCTGCAAAAGCCTGCCGGCAGCCTCTGACAGCCACAGGGGCAGAGGGACCAGAAAGCTGTACAGGAAAGCAAATTCGGGAAGATAGAGAAAACCCCGGGGGCCATAATAAACATTGTCTTCGTTCAGCCAGCGCCTTGCCCCTTCAAGATAGTTATCCGCAACGGTTCTGCCTGTCGGGTCATCGATGCATTTCCAGACCACCAGACAGGCAACAAACACCCAGAACAAAAAAGTTCTTTTTTCCTGAGGTGTGAGCGGAGAGCACGGCGCACTTGACCTGAATACATCAACATTCATAAGATCCAAAAATAGACAAAGACTTATAGCTATTCAAATCCGGCAGACCAGTAAGTCACCAAACTCCTGCAATAGTGAGTATCGAGCAGGAACTGAACAAGCCGGCAAGACCAAGGATGACGAAGTTGTTGAACCTATTCGAACCCCGAAACGCCTTCTCCAGTGCCCTGCAATCCAGACAGAAACTGCTCCAGCTCCACCCTGCGGAAAAGCTTGGGCTGGGCTTATGGGGGCTGGCCCTGCTACTGATTGCAGCAAAAGTCATCCTGGAGCCAGGCGTACATACCGTTGTAGACAGCTACCTTCTGGGCGCTGATCGCTGGCTGAGCAGGGAGACGCTCTACAGCGGCCCCAGAGGGTTTCTGTACATGCCTACTTTTGCCCTGCTATTCACCCCTTTTACCAAGATTACTGTGTTCTGGGCTGACTTTATCTGGCGCCTGTTCATTTTCTCCCTCTACTTCTGGGCCATTCTCAAAATGGTCAGGGCACTCCAATCCGCAAGCGGCAAAAGCACTCTTAACTGGCTGGGGACTGTCAGCCTGATTGCCGTACCTATTGCTTTCTCCGGGCTTCGTAACGGTCAGATGAACGTGGTGCTGATTGCCGTGATGGTGCTGGTCTGTTGTCAATTACTGGAGGAACGCTGGAATGCCGCTGCCCTGTCTCTAGCGCTGGTGATGAGCCTGAAACCCACCTTTATTGTTTTCTTCCTGCTGGCGACTGCGCTGTTCCGGCCTCTGTGGTTCAGAGTTCCGCCAATGCTGCTGGGCTTTCTCGCTTTGCCAATGCTTGTCGGTGGCTGGGAGTATGGTGTCCAGCAGTACCTGCATTTTGTCGATATGGCCCGCTCAGCGGCGGAACTGGGTATATCAACACCCAAATGGGCGACACTGTTCAATGTCCCCGCCCAGGTCTGGGGATACACAGTTGCCCAGGACACCCAGAACGTTATCAAAGTGATCCTGGCCGCCACCACCTGGGGACTGTGCCTCTACACGCTGCAAAGGATGGATCGTAAAAGCGCCCTGGTCTACCTGCTCAGCCTGGCGGCCTGCTACCACATGATGTTTAACCCCAGGGGCGTTAACACAGACTACATTATTCTTGGCTCAGTACTGGCCTTCTGGCTTGCCACTGCCTGCTATCTCTGGCGTGACCGGCGCCTGGCTATCACCACCGGAGCCCTGTCCCTGGGTGTTTTATTCGCCTACGACATGTCCAGATTGATAGTGCCTGACGCCACCAGCTGGTTTAACCCGCTGATGGCGCTTGGATTTACTATTGTGGTGATCAGGGAGTTATTCCGGGGCAGAAGCTTTGAAGGCTCCAGTGCTTTAGCAGAGGAAAAAGCCCTCTGACTGCAAGTCAGAAGGCTTCAGAGGTCAGCCTTTATAGAGTTTCGGGTTTAATACATCCCTTAACCAATCACCCAAAAGGTTGATCACCAGAACCAGCACCACCAGCACAGCGCCGGGAATCACTGTAATCCACCAGCTGCCAGAAAAGATATACTCGAAGCCGCTGGAAATCAGCGCCCCCAGGGAAGGCTCTGAAACGGGCATTCCCAGGCCAAGAAACGATAACGCCGCTTCACTGATGATGGCGTTGGCGATCTGAACCGTTGAGATCACCAGGATAGGCGACAGGCAATTTGGCAGAATATGCCGGAACATGATTCGCCCGGAACCAAACCCCATGACACGGGCTGCCTCCACATACTCTTTCTTTTTCTCTGCCAGCATCGAGGCACGAATAGTACGGGCGTATTGCGGCCATTCTGCAATGCCAATCACCAGGATCAGCATGAACATCGCCAGCCGGCTGTAGAGTTCAGAACCAAAAGAAGCCTGGAAAACCGCCAGTACAACAATAGCCACCATCATCGTGGAAAATGACAGCTGAATATCAGCCAGACGCATCAGGAAGCCATCCAGGCGACCACCGAAATAACCTGCGACCAGGCCAATGACGATACCCAGGAATGCTTGCAGCATGACCGCAAGGAAGCCGATGGTCAGGGATATCCTGGCACCATAGAGAATGGTGCTGAACATATCTCTTCCCTGAGCATCGGTACCCAGCAGAAAACGCTCTTCTCCCCCTTCGCTCCACAGGGGTGGAAGCTCTGAATCCATGATGTCGATGGTGGCCAGGTCATAGGGATTGGTGGGCGCAATTACTGGGGCAAGCAGCGCTGCCGCCACCATGACAGCAAAAATAAAGGCTGACACCATTGCCACCCGGTCCCGGGTGAAGCTGTACCAGAAATTAGACTGTCGAACCCTCTGCCAGCGAGTCATTACCAGGTCACTCATTCGCTTTTCCCCGCCAGGTTCACCGTTGGATTAATCAGCCCATAAATCAGGTCCACCAGCGTATTGACTACAACAAAGATGGCACCCACGACGATCAGATAAGCGACAATCAACGGCGTATCCACCCTGTTAACCGCTTCAAGAAACAGAAACCCCATTCCCGGCCACTGGAATACGGTCTCAGTAAGAATCGTGTAGGCAACCATGGTGCCGATCTGAACACCACCGACAGTGATCACCGGCAGCATAGTATTCTTAAGAGCATGAACGAAGTAGATGCGGGCTTTCCTGAGACCCTTGGCCCGGGCGAACTTCACGTACTCGGTGTGCAGGGCCTCAACCATTTCCGAACGAATCAGGCGAATAAACAACGGCAGCATGATACTGGCCAGGGAGATGCAGGGCAGAATCAGGTGCAACAGACCATCTTTGGTTAAATACCCCGTTTCCCAACTGCCCAGCATGGGCATCAGCTCACCACGACCGAAGGAGGGCAACCAGCCCAGTTCGATGGAGAAGAGGTAGATACAGAAAATGGCGGTGAGAAAAACCGGTACCGAAATACCAAGGATACTGAAGCCCAGAATCAATTTGGTGAGCAGGCTGTGCGGCTTGATCGCACTGTAAACTCCGGCAGGTATGGAGACCAGTATAATTATAAGACTGGCGCCAAATACCAGTTCAAGAGTGGCAGGCAACTTGGCAAGAATGACATCCAGGGCTGGTTCCTTGAAGAAGTAAGAGGTTCCCAGGTCGCCCTGGACCGCTTTACTCATAAACCGCCCATACTGAATCAGGAAAGGGTCGTTGAGACCCAGCTCATCACGCAGCGTCTGTCTCTCGGCTTCGGAAACTGACTGCCCGACCATCTCCCGCAATGGGTCGCCCAGGTTGCCCTGGATGGAAAAGCTGATCAGGCTGATGACAAACATCACCATCAGGCCCTGCAACAGCCTTCTGCACAAAAACAGCAACATAAAACATCCCGTGGCTCTTGGACTACCTGTGGTCGGCCTGTCTGCACAGGCCAGCCTACAGCAGACGATTATTGTTGTTTATTTAACAACCAGATCTCCCAGATACGGGAAGTTCATGACATTAACGATGTCTTCAGCAGCTACATTTTTGCCGGTGCCCCAGGCCAGGTTCTGCCAGTGCAGTGGCACATAAGCGGCCTCTTCATAGAGAGTGCGTTCCACTTCCTGCAACAGTGCAGCGCGTTTGGCAGGATCGGTTTCACTACCGGCATCTCTGACCATCGCATCAACCTTCGTGTTGCAGTAGTTGCCACTGTTAT
This sequence comes from Endozoicomonas sp., assembly GCA_051008495.1. GTDB lineage: Bacteria > Pseudomonadota > Gammaproteobacteria > Pseudomonadales > Endozoicomonadaceae > Endozoicomonas_A. The sequence continues at coordinate 6,020 of JBPCXN010000178.1, forward strand.
ACTGCCCCCAGCCCGTCTTCTCATCGGGGCAGGCTGTCAGGTACTCGGTGAAGTTAGCGGAATCCTCAGTATCGGAGTGCCAGCCGATCATCAGGATATCTGCCGCACGGGCGTCATATTCCGGCCAGTACTGAGCCTTGGGAATCGTCTTGAGGTCCACCTTGATGTTGATCCGTGCCAACATGCTGGCAGCAGCCTGGGCAATTCGTGCGTCGTTAACATAGCGATTATTAGGCGCCAGCATGGTGATAGAGAAGCCATCTTCGTAGCCCGCCTCTTTCATCAACTGCTTGGCCTTGTCGAGGTCATAGCGAGGCTTCAGATCTCCCACATAGCCTGCATAACCTTTAGGTCCCTGCTGACCGGCGGCAGTGGCAAAGCCCCTCATGATCCTGTCGACGATACCTTCATTGTTGATGGCATAAACGATCGCCTGACGGACCCGCTTGTCCTTAAAGGCTTCCACCCGGTTCTGGTTCAGCTGCAGAGTGATAATACGGGTACCGGTCAATGTCACCAGGTCGGTTCTGTTTGAACGGATTATACGGTCGTGGTCGTTAGGTGGCACCGGAAAGATAAAGTCCACGTCACCGGAGAGCAACGCCGCCACCCGGGTCGGGCCTTCCTTGATAGGCGTCAGGATAATCTCATTGACGTTGCCGGGAGATTGTTTGTCCCAGTACCCGTTAAAACGCTCAAACTTGACCCGCACCCCCTGCTGGCGCTCAGACACTATGTAGGGGCCTGTACCAGAAGCCTGCCTTGAAGCGAAGGTGTCAGCATGCTTCTTCAACAGATCCTTGCTCTGTCCCTTATCGTCTGTACCGGTATAGAACTGGCGATCCATGGGGAAAATGTAAGTAGCAGCATTCAGCACCAGCGGAAATGGCTCCTTGGTGACCAGATCGAAAGTGCGATCGTCAATCACGTTCAGCTGATCAAAGGGTGCAAAGATCGCCTTGAAGTCGGGACTATCCGTCAGTCGATCAAAAGTCCACTTCACATCCTGGCTGGTCAGGGCATTACCAGTATGGAACTTGACGTCTTTACGCAGGGTGAAACGCATGGTGAGTTCATCTGTACGCTCCCACTTCTCTGCCAGACGCGGCTCAAAACCCAGATCCTTGGTCCAGCGCACCAGCGGGTCAAAGACCATATGCGACAGCTGCAATGTGCCGCCGGAGAGCTGCTCATGGGGATCCAGGGAAACCGGATCAGCGTCGTAAGCCAATTTCAGCGTCGACGCCTGGGCACTGAGCGCCATGGTAGCCGCCAGCGCAACACCGGCGAGTTTCTTGACCATTTTTTTCATTCTTTCCCCCTAGCAGGTTTTCAGACACAGGCCATTAATTGTTGTTAATGTCTTCCCTGTTGAAACTTCTTCCTGATTTTCGTTTTTTATTCAGACAGTGGTCTCAAGCTCGAGACCTTCACGCGATAACTGGCCCATCCTCGGCATCAGTTCAATAAGGTTCCTGGTATAAGGATGTTCAGGATCGGTAAACAACTTCTCTGTCTCTCCAGTCTCTACCAGTCGACCATGCTTCATCACCCCAACCCTGTCACACATCTGCCGGATCACTGGAAGATCATGACTGATGAACAGCATGGTCAGCCCCAGTTCATCCTGGAGATCCTTCAGCAGGTTGAGAACCTGAGCCTGGACCGAAACATCCAGAGCAGAAGTCGGTTCATCGCAAATTAAAAAGCGCGGGCGGGTTGCCAAAGCCCTGGCTATGGAAATTCTTTGGCGCTGACCACCTGAGAACTCATGGGGGTATTTTTTTCCAGCCTGCTTGCCCAGCCCCACATGCTCCAGAAGGTCTACGGTAATTTCCCTGATCTGTTGTTCTGATTCTGCCAGGCCATGAAAGCGGATGGGTTCCGAAATAATGTCTTCCACCGTCATCCTGGCATTCAGGCTGGAGTATGGGTTCTGGAACACCATCTGGATCTGGCGCCGGAAAGGCTTTCTTGATTTCTCATCCAGCCGGGTGATATCCCGGTGGGCAAAAAAGATCTGCCCGGAATCTGGCGGATAGAGGCCAGCGATGACCCTGGCGATGGTAGATTTGCCAGATCCCGACTCGCCCACAAGGCCAAACGTCTCTCCCTCCATTACCTTGAATGACACATCATCGGAAGCCTTGACATAGCGACGGTTCTTTTCGAGGAAGGCCGATCTCGTTTCAAACTTCAGATTCACGCTTTCGACACTGAGCAGCATGCCATCATGCACATCACCGAAGTTTTCACGCTGTCCAAGCCAGTGTGTTTTCACATCAATGCTGTTGTTTTCAAGGCCTGCTTCCAGCTTCTCAATATATTCAACCCTGGGAAAACGATGCAGTTTAATGTCAGCCCTGGGTACCGCGCTGATCAGGCTCTGGGTATAGGGGTGTCCGGGACGTTGAAGAATCTGCTCTGTGGAGCCGATTTCCACCAGCTCCCCCATGTACATGACAGCAACCCTGTCGGTGACATTGGCGATGACACCCATATCATGGGTCACCAGTACACAACCTACCTGGCGTTCCTTGCACAGTTTGCGGATAAGATCCAGGATCTGATCCTGAATGGAGACATCCAGCGCTGTGGTTGGCTCATCTGCGATGATCAGCTCGGGGTCGCAGGCAAGGGCGATAGCGATAACCACCCTTTGTCGCATGCCTCCGGAAAACTGGTGCGGGTATTGTTTGATGCGAATTTCCGGCTCCGGGATGCCAACGGCAGTCAGCATCTCAAGGGCTCGCTGCAAAGCCTCTTCCCTGGTAAGTGACAGGTTGGTAACAATCGTTTCCAGAAGCTGGGTTTCCACGGTCAACAGCGGATTCAGAGAAGTCATCGGGTCCTGAAATATAAACCCTACCCTGCTGCCCCGGATTTTCCGGATGGTTTCCCCCGAGAGACCGGATATCTCCTTACCAGCCAGATGGACCTTACCACTGGCAACACGTCCGGGAGGACTGAGCAGGTCAATAATGGCATTACCCACTGTGGATTTGCCGGCGCCGGACTCTCCCACCAGTCCGAGAATTTCGCCCCTGGCTACGCTGAACGACACTCCCTTTACAGCCACGGCGACACCGTGTCGTGAAGGAAATTCAATGCACAGGTCATCGACTTCCAGTAAGGACATTCATCCCCCAACAATAGACTGCAATGTAATTGTTATTCGCCCTGATTTTTAGCAGCCCTTAGGAGCTTCAACCCATGGCGTATGGAACCTGATGGAGTACAGAAGTCTGCCGGAACAGAATTGGAACCCTGCCTTGTCAGATGCCCCCTTGCTCCTGTTTTTTCCCCTTCCCACTGGAAAAAACGAGTACCGGGACATCTTACTAACTAGGGCAATCTGAGGAGCCTGTGTGGCTGTTTTTTTCTGGCAACCCGTACTACACAATCGGGCAATTGCGTAAAACTATACCAGAGAGAAGTTGAAAACGGGAAGCCTGACAGTGCATTAATACGCAACAGCTTACGTATTAATGCACTGATCATTTTGCCAAAAATGGCACCGGAGGAAGAAAAATCAGGCAGTACGCAGCGCGCCATGAACAAACCAGTTACGGCACATCTGCATGTAAATGCCATAGGGGCGGCCCATAATAATCAGGGCACCAATCTGACCGACACAGGCAGTAATGATCTGGTCAACACTGGCACCGGTGGAAGCCACCAGCAGGGCATAAACAGGCATCTGGAAACCCAGAAAAGCAATGATATCAAGCGCCGCATTACGCACCTGGCCACCATCGCCGAACCTCAGCACCCAGTCACGGAAAAGGCCATAAGGTCGGGCAATAAGGAGATTTGTGGGAATACTCAACATGCGAGATTGCAAAGACTGATCTATGGAAAGGCCGGCAACAAAAATTTCAACCGCCATGCCGATTACCAGGCCAAAGGTAATCAGGGCAAAAGTGTCAGCAATGGTTTCTCGCTTGATAGACATCGGACTCCCCACAATATCAAGACAAATAGAATCTCCCCCGGGCATGAACCAAACCTGGAAGCAAATGAAAAAAATAAGTCTGCTCGAGAGGAAAACCACAAGCAGGCACGTCGGAAAGAACCAGAATTTCTCTGATCGACGGGGAAATAAAATATCGCTAAAAACAGCGCTTTTCAATAGAGAAATAGTTTGTATTTTCCAAATTTAGCAGCGTTTATTTTCACTAAAAAAATATTTAGTAGTCATATTAACCAGATAAACCTACAACAGTTATAACGTATCACTAAATACGCATAAACATCGGGATTCATGACAGGCATCAAGACAGAAAGCGGCGTTCTGTCCTATAGTCTGTCAGCCGATCATGCACCTCTTACTTTGACACTGATCATTCATGGAGCCAGAGAGACATCATGTATGCCCAAATAACTGCCTGCCTTGACCGGGTTCGCAGTGGCCAGCCTCTTATTCACAACATCACCAACCAGGTGGTGACGAATAACACTGCCAATGCTCTTCTGGCCATAGGCGCATCTCCTATCATGTCCAGCGCTCCGGAAGAGGTCTGCGATATGGTTTCCCTGAGTGGCGCGCTGGTCATCAACACCGGCACGCTAAGCAGTGGACAAGTGTCGTCAATGCTGCTGGCCGTTGAAAAAGCCGGTGAACTGAACAAACCCTGGGTTCTTGATCCTGTCGGAGCCGGTGCTACCGCATTCCGACTGCGTGAAAACCAGAAACTGCTGGCCCTGAAACCTACTGTCATCCGGGGAAATGCCTCAGAGATACTTGCGCTTCTGACAGGCAGGGCAGGTGGCAAGGGTGTTGACAGCGAAGACTCCAGTGACTCCACCCTGGACTTCCTGCAATCAAAAGCCCGAGAGCTGGGCACTGTTATTGCCGTTACCGGTGCGACAGATTACATTGCCAACGGTGAGCGCCTGGCACGTATTGATAACGGCGACCCGATGATGTCCCGCGTCACAGGAACCGGCTGTACGGCCACAGCCCTGACCGGAGCTTTTCTGGCTACAACAGAGTGCCCCTGGCTGGCGACAGTGGCCAGCCTGACCTGCCTGGGCATTGCCGGAGAGCTGGCAGCCCTGGATTGCCCGGGACCCGGCTCCCTGCAATTACGCTTGCTCGACCAGCTGTACCGGCTAAACGGCCTTAACATAGAGCAGCGACTCAAGATCAAGACCTGAGCTCAAAGCTTTCGTCAAACAGGACAATAAAACTAACAGTAATGAATGCTTTCTCACCTCTCTTAAAACAGGAAAGCATTTATGAAAAAGGAGCAATAATGAGCCGAATGACGCCTCCCCTGCCCAGCCCCCGCCTACTGGCAGCTCCACTGAAGATAATGCCTGAACGGCTGGTTTCAACACCCCTGGAAAAGATCGTGAACCGTGTTTTCCAGGAACCCCTTGAAGAGGGCGAGTTCGACTTTCTGGAAAACCACTGGATCAAGCTCCATATCAGCGACATGGAGCTGGATTTCCACCTTGGCTATGATGGTGAGAAGTTAGTCATCAGTCGTCCAAGGCCCTGCGATGTCACCTTCAAAGGCAGCAGCAGCGCCTTCAAAACCCTGACCTTGAGAAGAGAAGACCCTGACACCCTGTTTTTCAGACGGGAGCTGATGATTGAAGGCAATACAGAACTGGGACTGGGCCTGAAAAACCTGCTGGCCAGCCTTGATCTGGAACAGTTGCCAAAGCCATTCCGCCACTTTCTGAACCTGGGCAACCGGCTGGAGGATTTAACGACAGGTAAGGCTCATTAGGAGCCTGACCGAGAATAGATAGGTCGGCTTAAAATCCAGAAAGAACGGCCAGATTTTCCGTTGAATTTGATTAAACAGGTCAACTATTCGCACAAATCCAACGAAAAATCTGACTCGTTCTACTGAATTTTAATCTCGACCGCTATTCTCGGTCAGGCTCCTAGGAGAGGATCTATACCTCATGAGCAGCATGAATCCGCTCATGAGGTCAGCTCTCTTAACATGCTTCACGACTGATGCCAGGGTATCCCAGCCAATAGCCATTACACTCATTCTCAGCAGAAAGAGGTGCCACGGTACGGTTTGCATGGATTTTCTGCAACAACTGCTCTGCCAGTTCAAACACTTCAACGGAATGAGCCGAGAACCGCATGGCATGAACACCAATTTCTTCCATCTGTCGTGACATGTTCACGAGATTCAGGCAATGACCGGACATGGTCTGAATGCCGTTAAGCGTGAACAGCCGCTCATTTTCCTGGGTAGTCAGCGGGATGCCAGCAGGCGACTTCAGGCAGGTAAATTGACAGTCATCCTTGGCCAGACCACTGGCCCTGGCGCTGAAACAGCGTGCCGAGTAAGCCAGCGGCATATAACCGTAACTGAAGACCTCGGTTTCAATCCTGTCCACAAGCCCCAGTTGATCAGCCTGCTGTAGAATCTGTTGAAGCTTTTCTCCAGACAGTTCCAGGGGCAGGGTCCAGCGCTTCAAGCCAAGCTTGTACAGCTGCTTCAGGGTATAGCCGTTATAAATATTGACCGAGGGCCCTGTGACAAAGTCTATCCCTCTTTCGGAGAGGTACTGGACAGCGCCCATATCATTGGCTTCGACAAGGAACTCACCGTTACCACAGATGCTTCTGACCTGGGACAAATCCGATTCCGACTCGAGCAGAGTCAGTGTTGACAGGACAACCTCCTTGCCTTCACTGCTCAGCATCTGTGCTATCTCAAGCCAGTCATTCCACTTTAACTCCCGGCGCTTGGAACAGGTCACTTCGCCAAGATAAACCCGCTCAAAACAGGAGTCGGCCACTTTCTGGTAAAAATCAAACACATCCTGTCTGGACCAGAAGTACAACAGAGGCCCTAATGTAATCTGCATGCCAGCACTCCGTCTGCCTGCAATTGATACGTTCAGCTCAAGCCAGAGCGTTCAGTTCAAGGCGCAGCTGTGCGGGAATACTTAACGTACTTCAAACAGCTGGAACGCAGAAATGAGCGCTCTGGAATGAGCCCTTCGGGTGGATCGTAAAGCAGCCATCTGACAGCGTTAGGCCTGATTGACGTAAAATGACTACGCCTGCACAAGCCTGCCTTGCATATGACCGCTTTACGATCCACTGAACGCACCATATGCAGGTAGACGGAATACTATTCCTACTGCCAGGGCCTGCTGTAAGCCCCCAATGTCGTTTGACTGCCTTCTGACAACCTTCCCAGCGCTGCCATCCATTTTTCCCGGGCACTGTAGGCGTCCGGTTGCAACCTGTAACTGTCAAGCGCCTGTCGCCAGATGGAGGTGACTTCCGCCACATAAGCCGGGCTGCGCTGCCGCCCTTCAATTTTCACAGCACTGACACCCGCTTCAGACAGTTGCGGAATCAAGTCCAGCGTATTCAGGCTTACAGGTTCTTCAAGGACATGACCCGTTTGCCCATCAACATTAAAACGCCCCTTACAGAGGGTTGGATAGCCGGCCTCTTCATTTTTCCCAAAGCGATCGATCAGCAGTCCGCTCAACCGTGTCTCCATGCTGCCATCAGCAGTCTCCTGCCAGCGTACCGAACTGGCTGGTGAGCAGGCTCCCGCTGTGTTAGGGGACTCTCCCGTGACATAAGACGACAGCAGGCACCGGCCTTCCGCCATAATGCAAAGGCTGCCAAAGGCAAACACTTCCAGGTCCACCGGGCTTTTGGCCATAAGGTTCTGCACCTGCTTTAACGACAGAACCCTGGGTAACACTGCTCGCCGGACGCCGAACTGGTTATGATAAAAATGCAAGCTTCCCAGGTTAGTGGCAGATCCCTGTACCGACAGGTGTAAGGCCAGATCCGGGTATTTTTTGGCCGCATAAGCAAGAATGCCAATATCGGCAGCGATCAGGGCATCAACTCCCAGATCAGCACAGGCATCTACGGCGATTTGCCACCGCTCCCAACTTTCGGCCTGGGCATAAGTATTGACGGCCACGAACACCCTGACATTCCTGCTGCGGGAATAATCGATGGCTTTCATGGCTCTTTTATCGGAAAAATTCAGCCCGGCGAAGTGCCTGGCGTTGGTTTCGTCCCTGAAGCCGATATAGACAGCATCGGCACCGTTATCCACGGCGGCTTTCAGGGATGGGTAGTTGCCAGCAGGACAGACCAGCTCCATAGACTTCCCCATCGGTTTGTCATTTCGTTGACGGAAAAATAACACACAGAGGGGCGCTAAGGATTGACCCCTATCAAGAAAGGAGAAGCCGAAACAAAGATCTGATCCCAGAGCCGAATCAGGCGGAGATGGCGAATGGTTGCAGCGGGTAGGCCTTCAGGGTTTTGTACCTGGTGCCTTCATGGGTCATTTCACTCTGCATCAAAGCCACTTCTGTGACGGTCATGCGGAAACTGGGCATGTTGAAGAACTGACTGTGACTGACGTGATGATACTGCTTGAAACGGGCCAGAGTCACATGAGGCCGAAAATTTCGCCTTTCCCGCTGCAGACCAAAACGTACCGCCCCCTCTTCACAGATAGCGGCCAGATTCTGCAGCTGCTGGCCCGAGTGCATGCTGAGCGCCAGAACCCTTGGCCGGTTGGCGTCAGGAAGGAACTCGTAACAGCCGGTCATGCTGTCAAAAGCCTGCACCTGTTTCAGAGCCCCTTCAAGGTAGGAAGAAATCTGATCCAGGGTAGGCTGCTGGCATTCGCCAAGAAATCGCAGAGTAATGTGCTGCTTCTGGGGCACAACCCAGCGCAGCTTTCGCTGAATGACATCGCCCGCCCGGTGCTGGGCCTTCTTGTGCAGCACGGCTGCCAGCTCCAGGGGCAACTTGACAGCGATGAAAGCACGGATGTTTTTTTGTTCTTCTGATTTCATCTGTCTTTTCATGACTCACCGCTAATTTAAGGTAGAGTGATTATGCCTTTTACCAGCATGAATTTCGACGAAAACCACACAGGCGAATAAGTATTTTTACTGTACAGTTTGTTTATTGATCAGCTCCTGTAAATATTGGCGATCCGGCTTCAGGGTGTTCCGGAAGACAGACGGCGGCAACAGCTTAATGCTGTCGGGTATCTTGAAGCGGGGCAGCCAGGGTTTGAGTCGCTGCTTTATCACGTCTTCCTCAAATTCTCCTTCCGAGTACTGAATAAACGCAAAGGGCCTTTGTCCAAACTTCTCATCATGCCCTGCAACCACTACAGCCTGCTCAACGCCCTCTATAGACAACAGCGCCTGTTCAATTTCCTCCGGGTGGATGTTTTCTCCACCGGAAATGAACATATTGTCCAGCCTTCCAGTCACCTTTAGCTGGTTGCCAACCCACTCGCCTTTATCGCCAGTGTGGTACCAGCCAGATTTATCAGAAACCGACCTGACAGCACCCTGGTAAAAGTATCCCAGGCACAGGCTTTGCCCACAAACCAGGATTTCCCCCGAACTGCCAATCGTCACCTCACAATGCGGTAGCACCTCCCCGGAGGTCACACCCGAGCCAATAAATTCAGGTTCTCCGGTACAAACCTGCGAGCTCATCTCCGTCATGCCATAAGTCGTCAGAATGCGAACCCCTGCATCCTGGACCTTCCTGACCAGGGTAGGAATAGCAACCCCGCCCCCCAGAAGAATGCATTTCAGCGAAGTCTCCCGAAGGTCAAACGGGTCGGAACGCAACAGTCTGTACAGCTGGGTGTTTACCAGAGACACGTGTGTCACTTTCTGGTTTACCAGAATGTCATCCAGAGGTTTTTTCCGGGTATCGATCACCATTCTGGCGCCGTGCAGCAGGCATCGATAGATAACTCCCAGACCACCAACATGAAACAGGGGTAAAGATAGCAGCCAGCTGTCTTCCGTATTCAGAGGAATCTTTGCCTGAGAGGCCCTGGCGCTGGCAATGTGGTTTCCCAGGGAGTGCGCCACAGCCTTTGGCGTTCCAGTCGTTCCAGAGGTAGCGACCAGATCACAGACAATAGTCAGATCAAGGTCGATGCTTTTGCCAGGCTGTAAAGATCTATCAGGTTCCAGCAGAGGCCCTTTATGCGCAATCAGCTCTTCCGGCAGCACCATCTCTGGGCTCGTACATAACAGGTGCCTTGCTGAAATTCTGACACAATAGTCAGCAATCTTTGTGGCAGGGAAAGCAGGGTTCAGCGGACAGAAAACCCAGCGACTGCGTAAGCAGGCCAGCAGGCTGACTATGATTTTCACCGGATTCTCTGCCAGCACCAGCAGACGGTCTCCTTCTTTCAAGCCTTCATTTACAAGAACCAGCCTGTATTGCTCAACCCAGCTATCCAGCAAAGCGTAAGAAACCGGCTCCTGATTAACAATTAAGGCAAAGGCATCGGGGCGTTCCAATGCGTTGGCCCGCAATGGACAGGCTAGAACTGCCATAACAACTCCATCGATTCAAAAACTTCTGATGGCAGGGAAGCTCCAGGCTCTGGCAAGGCTTGGCAAAGAGGCCTTGCAAATGCAGAAAGCGTATCAAGACCGGGCTCTTCTCCCGGCACAAGTTCCGCACTCAACCGGGCGATCAGGCTGACGCCGATTTGTGACTCGAAAGCTGAGCTGAACACAGTCCGCACACCGGAGAGAGAAGCGTCATTCGTCAATGTCCGAATACGCCTGATACCGCCAACAAGTGTAGGTTTTATCACCAGAGCTGCCAGACCCGGTTCCGGCCTGAGTACAAAACCGGGCTCCTGTACGGACTCATCCAGGGCATAGTGAAGGCCGGTCTCCTGATAAAGCCTGGAAAAGCCACTGGCATCCAGAGTCGGCTCTTCGATATAGCTGATGCGATCAACAGCAACCTCCCTGGCAAAACAACAGACATCTGCCGTCGTCCAGCCGCGATTGGCATCAAGCCTTAGCTTGACACTTTCGGGTAGAATATCCAGCACTGCTCCAACTGTTTTGATGTCTTCCTGCCGGGCCTGACGCCCGACTTTTAACTTGAACTCAGCCGGCCAGGAATTACTCCATGCCTGCAAACGGGAGACAATGGACCGGCAGTCCCCTGAAAGGAGTGGTGAAACCGATGGGCGCATTTCCCCCTGTGGAGCGTTCAGGGAATGCAGTGCACCTTCAATAGCGAAAGCTGCCGACGGGGGGAGCAACTGGTCCATGTAATCTACAGCGCCAGAATCCTTAGCCTGCTGACAAAGCCCGGGAAGAACGTTGACCAGCTGCCCAAAACTGTCGTCAATAGACTCTCGGCTGAAGCCCACCAGGGGGGCCGCTTCACCGTAGCCGATGCGCCCATCAGCATTTAGCAGCTCAAGAATCAGGCCTTCACGATGACTCAGGCTGAACTGTTTCAACAGTAAAGGCCTGACCAGGGGCAGCCGGTATTTATAAATTCGAGCCTGACCGATGGTCATTGCCCTTCAAACCGCCTTTTCGTGTTCGACACCAAACAGGCTTCTGATGTGGGAGGCCATAATTTCAGGCTGTTGACGATGAATATTGTGTCCCGCCCGGTCAATACCCAGAGCGCTGACTGTCTGGCCGAGATCCCGCAGCTTTCTGGCAACCTCAGCAAATTTGAGATCCCGTTCACCGAAAAAATAATGTACGGGAAAGGCCGCTTTTGCCAAACCATCCCAGCAGGAAGGCTGCAGGGACAGGCTGCATGCCTCCAGCACACCCGCCAGCTTTTCTCCCTCCAGACCTGTTGCGATGCGATCCTGCATAAGACTGTCCCTGACCTGGTGCTCAAGGTCGGCGAACACTGGCTGGTGATACCAGCTTTGCAGGACGTCGGAGAGTGCGTTGTTACGGAATTTTTCTGCCCAGGAGCCATCCGACTCCCTGCGAACCTGGCGGTCAGCCTCTTTCACCAGCCCGGGGTGTGAGGATTCCAGCAACAGCTTTTCCAGCCGCTGGGGGTGGGTCAGGGCAAAATGAGTAGCCAGCCGCCCCCCCAGGGAATAGCCGAGCATACTGTATTGCTTCAGATCCAGCTGGCTCAATGTTTCACGGAACAGTTCGTTGAAGGTTTCGAAGCCATTGGCAGGATCCAGGCGGACATTCAGGCTGTGCCCATGTCCGGGCAGATCCACCGCCACCAGGTAGAATAGTCCTTCCAGCTGTTTTGCCAGCTCCTGCCAGTCTTCAGAACTTCCAAGAAAACCATGCAAAAGGACCAGTACCGGGCTGCCCCTGACACCCCAGGTGCGATAGGCCAGGTTTTTCATTACAGTTCCTCCGCCAGACGAATGGCCCGGCTGATCTGGGTGGCCGCCTCGCCCGAAGCTGTCTTCACTTCAATCAGAGTGCAACCGTCATAATGAAGAGCTTCTGCCAGCACTTCTACAAAATCATCCCTGTGCCGTGGGTTGTAATAGGGTAACTTGAACATGGCCGCTGCATGGACAGCATCCAGACCGTGCGGCGTCAAAAAGTAATCCCGGGCAAACTCACGGGACTGGTCCAGGGGCAGAAGATTGAAAATACCACCACCGTCGTTATTTAACAGCAGAATCACCATGGGCGTTTTCAGCTTCCTGGCCAGTTGCAGGGAGTTCAGGTCATGCAGGAAAGACAGGTCGCCGACAACCAGAACCATGGGCGATCGACTACCTTCGGCACAGCCTGTGGCGGTAGCCAGCAACCCATCGATGCCACTTGCCCCCCGGTTAGTAAACACTTTGGGTAGCGGTGACGATGAGAAGAGATCAATCAGCCGGACAGGCAGGCTATTACCTATAAAGACACTGCCGTTGTCCGGCAGATGTTCTCCGATACTGGCGCCAACCCAGCACTCAGTCAGCTGCCCGTCGGCATTAACCTCAGAGTCGAGAACGTCTTTGAGCCGGCTTCCCAGCTGATTAAAGGACTGCAGCCAGTCAGCCCGGGACAAGAAGGTCGGCAGGGAACGACTCTGCCCGGCCAATTCCCGACAGATCGTGCCCACATGGCCGACTATCCGGTAAGTCTGACAATGTCCGGGATCCATCCTGCGGAACTCCCGCCCCAGCATGAAATAATGCTGCCACTGACCGTTGCTCAGCAAGCGATCCAGTCGCTTGGACACCAGGTGCCCGCCAACCTGGAACACCCTGTCAGCGTTGCGTAGGAGTTTCCGGCCCACATCAGTTGCCAGCATCAGGTCTGCATGAGGTATTGATCGGGGATGACCGTGCAACTGCGACTGAACATCGGCAATCAAGGGCCAGCCGAGAGCTTCGGCCAACTCGACAAGCCCCTGGACATCCTCATCTACACCAATGCGCCCGGCCACCACTACGCCTTTTCCTTCAATGAAAGCTTCCCACGAGATCGGGCTGTGTCCCAGCTCACTGGCCGACTGTCGTTCATACACGGTATGGGGCTCAGCGGCCTGTATCCAGCGACCGACTCCGGCCAGGTAGCAGGAAAAGTCCTGGTCCCGGCCCTCCGGATAGAGCGGTTCCCGGAACATGCAGTTAATGTGCAGGGGCAGCCCCTGCTGACAGGAATGGGCAAAAGACTGGTCAAGGCTGGTCAGCAGCCAGCTGGCAGGAAGCGCTTCCTCCGGCGTCGGCAGATTCAGCGTCGCCCCGGGATACCCCGAATAGATTCCCTGTTGCTCTATTGCCTGGTTGGCGCCGCAATCGATCAGTTCCGGCGGACGGTCCGCCGTGATAATGATCAGGGGCACACCTGACTGCCTGGCTTCAATGACTGCCGGGTACAGATTCGCTACAGCAGTGCCCGATGTGGTTATGACCGCAACCGGCCTGTCACTGCTCTTGGAGAGCCCCAGAGCGAAAAAGCCTAACCCTCGTTCATCGAAGTGCACATGTCGCTCAAACTTGTCCAGCCGGGCGGTTTCCAGGGTCAGAGGTGCTGATCGCGACCCGGGGGCCAGACAGAGATGACGAACCCCGAGGCGCCACAGCTCTTCTAACAACAGGGAGGACCACAGGGCATTCAGGCTAGGATGCCTGGTGGGAAAATTCATCGGATACTTCACGGCTCTTGATTATGGACATTGGATTGCTGGGTCTGCCTGCTGCATGCTCGTTACTGTTGTCCCCCGGGTGGTTTTCCCTCTCTTTCAGGAGCCCCAGTACCGTCAGTATCTTATTATCCAGCTCCTGCCACTCGTCTTCGGCTTCAGAACCCTTGACAATGCCAGCCCCTGAAAAAAGGGAAAGCGTGTTCTCCTGTAATAGCCCACAGCGCAGAGAGACACTGAGTTCACTGTTATCCCGGCCGATGTAACCACAGGCACCAGAGTACAGCCCCCTGGAATAGGGCTCGTTGGCCTCGATAAACTCAAGAGCCTTCTCCCGGCTGGAGCCGCCTACTGCCGGTGTTGGATGCAGACACGATAAAAGTTCAGAGTCGTCTACTTCTTTTTTGAGAATGCCCCTGAACAGAAACCGGAGATGCTGAACAGTCTTCAGCTTGATCACCGAATGGCTTCGATCTGACTCCAGGGAGTCGCACAGGGGACTGAGGCGCTCACGGATGTCATCCAGAACCAGGCGATTCTCATGCAGGTTCTTGCTGTCATTCAGCAGCCTCAACTCCATCTGGAAATCTTCATCACGATCCCGGCCCCTGGCAGCAGTGCCAGCCAGGGCTTCTGTGCGAATCAGCCTGCCCTGTCTGCTGAACAGTCGTTCAGGGGAACATCCCAGGAAAACTTCAGGCTCCTGACTACCGGAATCGGATTCGAAAGCATAGAGAAAGGAGCGCGGATTGGACATCCGCCACTGCTGCAGAAGGTGCCAGGGGTCGAGCTGGCCACTGTAACTCAGACATGCCTCGCGTGAGAGCACAACTTTCTCCATATCCCCTGCCCTAAAATCGGTAGTAGCTTTATTAATGAGCGCATGCCAGTTGTCTTCATCAGGCCTGAACGTCATGGAGTGTAATGCCAGCGCCCCCGAGCCGAACGCCCCCTCCCAGCGGATACCCTCTATGATTTCCAGGGCAGCCCTGATGCCAGACATCCAGCTTTCTGAGTCGCTGGCGAACAGGTTACAGGCTAGTACGCTTCCCTTACGGGTCTGAGCGATTTCCAGTGTTGGCAGAAAGAACTTTCCATAACCATACTGCGGCCATACAGCACTGGCGCTGTCAGAGAAAGACAGGTAACCAAGGCAGCGGGCTGAGTTTGCTTTCGGGATAATTTCCAGCAGGCTGTTTACCGCCTCAAAGCATGGAGTGATGTCACTGCGGTTATGCAATTGATATTGCCAGGTACAGCCCAGCCCAGCAATTTCCAGGTCACCTTCCCGGTCAGCCCATAAAGAGCGATTCAAGGGTACCTGAGCCGACAGCCATTCCAGGAGGTTTACGCGCCCGACCGGCAGTTCGACCCTCACCAGTGTCTGGTCGGGATACCCGGAGTCAAGCAGGTGCTTCAAGCGGTCTGCCAGGACAGACATCTGTACTTGTGCTTCTATTATCAAGGCAATGACTCAGCAGAAGGCAAAGGCCAAAATTGTACGTACAACCATCTGCCTGCACAGGATAGTATTTTCCGAAACATCCGGGCCTGAAGCCCTTCTGCACAGGGCTGAACATGCAGGTCATGGTATGATGGTCAATTACTGTTAACTATCTGGACATGACCGAGTATGGCAACCAATGGCGAATCTGCCAGAAGATGGCTGGAAGAAAATCAGGACCGGGTATCGCTGGAACGCATACGACAGATTCGGGACAACATTGTCAGCAGGCTCCAGTCCCTGGATGAGCAGGACGAGACCCATGAGGGCCTGCTGGAAGCACTGGACGTGATGGATGAACACCTTATAGAAACGGAACAGCCTGAACCACCAGGTAATGATGCAGCTAATGTACTACTGGATAGCAGCCCACTGGTTTCCAGCCCACCAGCAGAGCCTCCCCACCTCAGCAGGGAAGAAAAGCAGAGGCGTTTCCGTCGCCTGCTGGAAACCGGAAAGATTTAACTCTTGACTTCTGGTGGTGACAGTTTATCAGACTTTCAGACGCTTACACTCTGCCACCACCAGCTCATAGTTCCAGCTCTGACCATCAGGAGCCGACACACCATGCTCTGTCAGCTTCTGGCTCATCTGCATGGGGTTAAGCCCCTTTTTCTTTAATCTTTCCAGCGTAGATTTCAGAACGCAGGCACTTTCCGGGGGCTCTTCACCCTCTTTCTCCCCGCGTTTTTTCACTGCCACCTTGATCTGCTTCATCACTGACACCCCGTTTATGGATATTTCAGTTTCCAATGAATAGTGGACCGATTATCAGAAACGGCTCTCAAAGCCCCATACACCCTACTCTATACTGAAATAATTCGTTCTGTGCGGAGTATGCAGGAGGCAACTATGAAAAGGCTCTATTATCTTACCGACACACTGGGCAGCGTCAGTAAAATATCCGATGACCTGCACCAGGATGGCATCACCGACTGGAACATTCATGTTCTCAGCAAGGATGAAGCCGGGCTATATCACCGCCACGTCCACAGCGCCCACCTGTTCCAGCAGAATGACGTTATTCATTCCGGTGAACAGGGAGCCATCATTGGCGGCCTGATCGGCCTGGTGATCGCCCTGGCCCTGGAAACCCAGGCTTTCTTCGAGCACTCACTGCCCTTGCTGGTACTGCTGGCTATTGCAGGTCTGTTCACACTCTTCGGTGCCTGGAGTGGCGGCCTGGCAGGTGTCACCCGAGAAAACTACAAGATCCAACGCTTCCACTCTGACCTCGAAAAAGGCAAGCACCTGATCATGGTCGACGTTCTGAGGAACCAGGAACTGCTTATACGGCAGCAGTTGTCTCAATATCATCCGGAAGCCGTACTGGCGGCGGAAGGCACGTCACTGATTCACCCGTTCAGCTATAACTTCTGGGTGACTCCCAGGCAGGCCCACTAAGTGACCGTATAGCCCTGCCGTCACGGCAATTCATCAGCTTCTTTTATAACCACTGTGGCTCCGAGTATGACATCGGAGCTGCAGTTCCTCCACGGTAAAAAACTTCAAGGCTGCAAAAAATAAAAATCATGAATCCTGATCAAGCTTTTTACTGGAATGCCGATAGCTTTTTTCCCTTCAAAACACTGTATAGGCACCAGGAAAAAAATGATCATGGATGATCAAGAGAAACTGATTCAGTTTGAAAGAAAAGTAGGCGACATCATCTACTGGCTGTTAATTATCTGTACGATAATCTGGCCAGTTTACACCCTCTGGTGATTTTCCTCTGGCATCTGATCAAACTGTATTCAGGATGAGCCTCAGGAAACTGTAGGCTCTTCATCCTCATAGCGGGAAAGTGCATTGATTCTGCTCTGAACCTTGTCAAAGCGTTCTTCCATTTTGGTCGATGGCTGCCTGCCAACATAACTGAACAGTAGGATAGCTAACACTGAAACGATAAAGCCCGGTATCAGTTCATAAAGATCAAAAATGCCGCCGGACAGCTGTTTCCAGAATACCACTGTCATGCCACCAGCGACGATTCCAACCAGAGCCCCCACCGCATTCATTCTTTTCCAGTACAGCGACAGTATCAGGGCCGGGCCGAAAGCGGCGCCAAACCCAGCCCAGGCATAAGACACCATGCCAAGAACAGAGAGTTCAGGGTTCAGCGCCAGCCAGGTAGCGATCAGGGCAATACCAACAACCGCCAGCCGGCCAACCAGCAGGACTTCTTCCTGGCTGGCTTTTTTTCGCAGAATATCCCGGTAGAAGTCCTCCGCAAAGGCGGTGGAGCAGACCAGCAGCTGTGAGTCTGCCGTGCTCATGATTGCCGCAAGAATCGCAGCCAGCAGAATACCAGCAATAACAGGGTGGAAGAGGCTGTTCACCATCAGCATAAAAATGGCCTCAGGATCCTCCAGGGGCACCCCAAGGTGGCGGGTGTATACAATACCGGCCAGCCCCACCAGCATGGCGCCCAGCATACAGATGGCCGTCCAGCTCACGGCTATTCTTCTCGCCAGCACCAGTTGCCCGGCGGAACGGACTGCCTTAAAGCGCGCCATGATGTGCGGTTGCCCAAAATAACCAAGCCCCCATCCCAGCAGGGATACAACGGCCAGAATGGAAACAGTCTCACCATCAGACCGAGAGAGCACGGACATTAACGACGGATCAATACTGTCCAGCTGTTCAAACACATTCTCTACCCCACCGCTCACTTCCAAAGCGGCAATCGGAACAATGAGCAACGCGACAGACATCAGCAACCCTTGGACAAGGTCTGTCCAGCAAACAGCAAGGAAGCCACCAAAAAGGGTATAGGAGATCACGCTCAGCATGCCTATGATAACGGCCCACTGGTAGTCAATACCAAACACCGTTTCAAACAGCTTGCCACCAGCCACCAGGCCGGAACTGGTATAGAAGAGGAAAAATATCAGGATAAAGGCTGCTGACACCGGCTGTAACAGGCCCCTGGTATCTTCGAAGCGATTGGCAAAGAATTCCGGCAGAGTCAGTGAATCGTCCGCTATTACACTATATACCCGCAGCCTTCTCGCCACGATCAGCCAGTTCAGCCAGGTGCCCCCCAGAAGCCCTGCAGCCAGCCAGAATGCCTCAAGCCCGGCAGCAAAAGCATAGCCCGGCAACCCTAGCAACAGCCAGCCACTCATGTCGGAGGCACCGGCACTCAGAGCCGCTGTCCAGGGACCAAGAGAGCGCCCCCCGAGAAAATAAACCGATGAACTGATAGTCCGCCGCCAGGCCAGATAACCTATCCCGAGCATGCCGGTGAAATAGATAAGAAACGTCAGGACTATCTGTGTGTTGTTTTCAATCCACATACTGCCCCCCCTGGATAAGCTCCCTTCTTTCAAAGGTAGTTCAAATATTGATGAAAGATAATATTTCCCGCTCTATTTATAACCATTCACACTAAAGCTACCTGACCATCAAATTGAGCCCTGTTTATTCTCCGCCAAACCCCACTCTGAGTATGAAAACCTCTGATCTTATCAAGCCACCAGTTCACCAATTTTTACCATCCTCAGCGCCGGCTTTAGTTCCCCAAAGGGTGTTTTCTCTGACTATCCTTAGAGGTCATTAATTAGCACTCCCACTGGCTGAAAGCAGTGCTTCTCATCTTGGTTTGACCCTTCGCCTGAGTGACACGCATGACCGAGCTTCGCGTGACCCCATTGAGAGAATGTGAGCGTGCCTGGATCAACGTGAACCTGGCTACGTTTGACCATGATCAACCCGGCTCCTACGGTCTCAGGCACCAATGTGCCATTGGCGTGCGCGACGGACGGATCGCCAGCATTCAGCCAATGTCATCCATTACGGCTACACGTCTGCCCTACGATGTAATTGATGGTCATAACGGCTGGATGACTCCGGGGCTAATTGATTGCCATAGTCACCTCGTCTTTGGTGGCCAGAGAGCCCAGGAGTTTGAGCAGCGCCTGCAGGGCGTTCCCTATGAGTCCATTGCCGCCATGGGAGGCGGGATACTGGCAACGGTCAGGGCCACTCGCGTCCGTTCCAGGGAACAGCTGCTGAAGGCGGCGCTTCCCCGCCTGAAAGCTTTGACTTCCGAAGGGGTGACACGGATAGAGATCAAGTCAGGTTACGGACTCAACCTGCCCGATGAAATCAAAATGCTGGAGACAGCCCGGGGGCTGGAAGATGTGCATCCGATTCAGGTTTCTACAACACTGCTTGCCGCCCATGCCCTGCCGCCAGAATTTGCCGGCAGACCTGATGATTACATCAACCTGATCTGTCAACAGATGATTCCAGAGGTGGCGGATAGAAAGCTGGCAGACGCCGTGGACGTCTATTGCGAGAACATTGCCTTCACCAGGCCCCAGTGTGAACAGGTTTTTCTGGCGGCCCAGGCTCACAACCTCCCCATCAAAGGCCACATGGAACAGCTGTCGTTCACTGGTGGAGCGTCAATGGCTGCCCGTATGGGGGCTCTGTCCTGTGACCACTTGGAATATATTGACGAGCAGGGGGTTGCAGACATGGCCAGGGCAGGCACCATAGCCGTACTTTTGCCGGGTGCCTTTTACTTCCTCCGGGAAAAACAGCTTCCTCCCATTAATCTGTTTCGCCAGTATGGCGTTCCCATCGCCCTTGCTTCTGACATCAATCCCGGCACCTGTCCTCTGGCTTCTTTGAGGCTGATGATGAATATGGGCTGTGTCCTTTTTCAATTGACACCCGCTGAAGCCCTGGCCGGGACAACGAGAGAAGCTGCCAGGGCCCTAGGAGTTGATCAGGACTATGGCTCTATCACTGAAGGCAAGGTGGCTGACCTGTGCCTGTGGGACATTGATCACCCTAATGAACTGGCCTATCAGCTGGGCCACTCCCCTCTCCAGCAAAGAATCATCGCCGGGGAAGCCGTCAATGACTAGCCCCTGGACAGGCCGGTCAGACCAGGAAAAAAAACCGGAACTGACAAGACGCTGGCACCAGAACATCCAGAATTATCAGGAGAAGAACCGTGGACCGGGGGTTGCACTACTGGGACTGGCCTGTGACGAAGGTGTTAAAAGGAACCATGGACGGGTGGGGGCTGCAGATGGCCCCTGGTATATCCGCAAAGCCATGGCCAACCTTCCCTGGCACCGGCAGGACCCTGCGTATGATGCAGGAGACATCCAGTGCCATAACGGCAACCTTGAAGCCGCACATCAGGCATTCAGTGAGCAGGTTACCGCTCTTCTTGATAAACAGCTGATCCCAGTAGGGCTGGGAGGAGGCAACGATATATCCTGGGGGAGTTACCTGGGTCTAATCAACTACCTTCTGGAAAGGTCGCCTGCTGATAAGAAACCCAAAGTTGGCATCATCAATTTTGATGCCCATTTTGACCTTAGACTTCCAGAAAACGGCCCCAGCTCAGGTACCCCGTTCTGGCAAATGGCCCAATTCAATGCAGAGAAAGGCATTCCATTCCATTACCTCTGTCTTGGTATCAGTGCCAGCAGCAATACCAGAGCGCTGTTTCACAGGGCCCGGGAACTGAGCGTCACCTATCGGATGGACACCCAGTTCAACCTTCTGAACCTGGAATCTTTAAAGACGGATATTCGACGCTTCATCATTGACAAAGATCATATCTATCTGACCATAGATCTGGATGTATTCCCCGCCTCACTGGCACCGGGGGTCAGCGCACCGGCAGTACGGGGCACTCCCCTGGAAGTCGTTGAACCACTGCTCAACATCATTATTGAAAGCGGCAAAGTCAGGCTGTTCGATCTGGCCGAACTCAATCCAAAATACGACATTGATCACCGAACAGCCCGCCTGGCAGCCCGACTGATCCATCTGCTAACAACCCAGGACACAACCGATGTGTACTAGCAGCCCCCGTCTGATCAAGGCCCCCACCGGCACGTCTCTTTCAGCAAGATGTTGGCTGACAGAAGCCCCACTGAGGATGCTGATGAATAACCTTGATCGAGAGGTTGCGGAAAAACCGGAAGAGCTTGTGGTCTATGGCGGGACAGGCAAAGCGGTGAGGGATTGGTGCTGTTATGACAAAACCGTCGAGGTGTTGAAGCGCCTTAATGACGATCAAACCTTGCTGATCCAGTCAGGAAAGCCCGTCGGAGTATTTACAACCCATGCTGACGCCCCAAGGGTGCTGATAGCGAATTCCAACCTTGTTCCTCACTGGAGCAACTGGGAACAGTTCCACAAGCTTGATCGCCTGGGTCTGATGATGTTCGGCCAAATGACAGCAGGATCCTGGATCTACATCGGCTCCCAGGGCATTGTCCAGGGGACTTATGAAACCTTTACCGCCATGGCAGACCAGCACTTCTCCGGAAAAGTGCAGGGAAAGTGGATTTTAACCGCAGGTCTGGGTGGCATGGGCGGAGCACAGCCTCTGGCGGCGGTGATGGCAGGTTTCTCAATGCTGGCGGTGGAATGCGATGAGGCCCGTATCGACAAGCGGATAGAAACCGGCTATCTCGATCACAAGACTCATGACCTTGAGCAAGCCCTGTCGATCATAGAGAAAGCCTGCTCAGAACACCGTGCCGTATCTGTAGGGCTATTGGCTAATGCCGCCGAGGTCTATCCGAAACTGGTCAACAGAAGAATAGTGCCAGACATAGTGACTGACCAGACCAGCGCCCACGACCCTTTGAATGGCTATCTCCCTGCAGGCTGGAATCTGGAGCAGGCCCGGCAGTGTCGTCTAAAAGACCCTGGCGACATGATCACGGCGGCAAAGTCTTCCATGGCAACCCAGGTTCGGGCCATGCTTGATTTCCAGAAAATGGGGGCTGCTGTAGTCGATTACGGCAACAATATCCGCCAGATGGCCAGCGAAGAAGGTGTGCTCAATGCCTTCGACTTCCCAGGCTTCGTACCAGCTTACATTCGCCCTCTGTTCTGCGTGGGCAAAGGGCCTTTCCGCTGGGTTGCACTCAGTGGTAATCCTGAGGATATTTATCGCACCGACACCAGGGTAAAAGAACTCCTGCCTGATGACAGGCATCTGCATCACTGGCTCGACATGGCCAGGGAAAAGATCCGGTTCCAGGGACTACCCGCCAGAATCTGCTGGGTCGGTTTGAACGACAGGCTCCGCCTGGGCCTGGCCTTCAACGAAATGGTTCGAAACGGCGAACTCTCGGCTCCCATCGTCATTGGTAGAGATCACCTGGACTCTGGTTCCGTGGCCTCACCAAACCGCGAAACCGAAGCGATGAAAGATGGCTCTGACGCGGTGTCAGACTGGCCCATCCTGAATGCATTGCTCAATACTGCCAGCGGGGCCACATGGGTCAGTTTCCATCATGGTGGAGGTGTTGGCATGGGCTTCAGCCAACACGCCGGGGTGGTTATTGTCTGCGACGGCACACAGGCGGCAGACCATAGAATTGCCAGGGTATTGCATAATGATCCGGCAACCGGTGTCATGCGCCATGCTGACTCCGGTTACGACTCTGCCATTCATTGCGCCAGGGAAGGCGGCCTTGACCTGCCAATGGTCGGACAATAGCCATGGAGGAGCAATCTGCCAAATTGACTCTTCAGCCAGGCCAGTTGACTTTTTCTGAACTTCGCCAGGCCTTCAATCGCCCTGTCGAGTTAACGCTTCCAAGAGATATTGAGCAGACTGCCTTTTTTTCACGACAGGTTATCGACAATCTGATGGCCAGGGGAGAAACTCTTTATGGCATTAATACCGGCTTTGGCCAGCTGGCTAACACACGGATATCTGCGAGCCAGCTTGAGTCCCTGCAACGGAACATTGTTTTGTCCCATGCAGCCGGAACCGGTGATTTACTGGTCGATGATAGTGTCCGGTTGATGATGCTGCTTAAACTGAACAGCCTGGCCAGAGGCTATTCCGGCGTAAGAATGGAAGTCCTGCATATCCTCACCCAACTCCTTAATCAGAAAATCTATCCCTGCATACCTTCTCAAGGTTCTGTTGGCGCTTCCGGAGACCTTGCTCCCCTGGCCCATATGACCCTGGTAATGCTTGGAGAAGGGGAAGCAAGATACAGGGGCTCAGTGATTCCCGGGGCAGAGGCCATGCGAATCGCAGGACTGAGGCCTTTGCAACTGGCGCCGAAAGAGGGACTGGCTCTTCTCAATGGCACCCAGGCTTCAACAGCATTGGCACTTCGAGGGCTGTTTCAAGCTCAAGACCTGTTATCTGTAGCAATCTTGGCAGGATGTTTGTCTCTGGAGGCCGCCATGGGCAGCCGAAAACCTTTCGACTATCGAATCCATGCCATCAAGGGACACCCGGGACAGATAGATTGCGCTGCAGCCTATCGTTCATTACTGGACGAACAGAGTGAAATATCCCTTGCACACCAACACTGTGAAAAGGTTCAGGATCCATACTCGCTACGCTGTCAGCCCCAGGTTATGGGCGCCTGCCTGACACAAATCCGCAATGCCGCAAATATTCTGCATACAGAAGCCAATGCGGTTTCTGATAATCCCCTGATTTTCTATGAAGAACAGGAAGTACTTTCCGGAGGGAACTTCCACGCAGAAACAGTAGCCATGGCGGCAGACAACCTGGCTCTGGCTCTGGCCGAAATAGGAGCCCTTTCTGAACGTCGTACAGCCTTGCTGGTCGATAGCCACCTGTCAGGATTGCCACCTTTTCTGGTAGAGAACGGTGGGGTTAACTCTGGCTTCATGATCGCGCAGGTTACCGCAGCCGCCCTGGCCAGTGAAAACAAGAGCCTCGCTCACCCGGTGTCAATCGACAGCCTGCCAACATCCGCCAACCAGGAAGACCATGTATCCATGGCTACCTATGCCGCCAGGCGTCTTCATGATATGGCGGAAAACACACTGGGAATTATTGCCATTGAGTTTCTGGCAGCTGCACAGGGTCTCGATTTCAGACGCCCATTGCAATCATCCCCGACCCTGGAAAAAACATGGACACAGATCAGAAGCTCAGTGCCTTTCTACGACAAAGACCGATACTTTGCCGAAGACATTGAAAAGATAAAAAAACTGACAGCCAGAGGCGCTTTCAATCAACTGGCTCCTTCATTATTCGACTCATATTAATACACAACACCAACTTCTACATGAGGCCGGCCTTATGTGAATCTGTCAAAACAATGACTGATTAGTGCACACAATCATCCATTCCCTGGAAAGAGACAAAGGTAGCCAGCTCTTCATCCCTGCCAGCATAGACCCGTTAGTTAATTGAAATCCTTAGCTTTAATGTCAAACTCCAGGGGCTCCCTGGGGCTGAACAGGCAATGCGCTGGAAAGCAACAATGAGGTCAGCCTTATCCGCGGCCCAATAAGCTACTTTCATTAGATAGGTATTTTATTTTCAGGGAAGAGACTATGGCGGGTCCAGGCGGTGTTGACAGGTCAGGTGGTGGGGTCAAGCTTGATCATGTCTCAGTTGAGCTAGAAGAATTTGATGGTCTTGAAAAGGAAGCGATCAATAGTCGAGGTAAATTTGTTGGTAAAAGCGTTCGGGAATTTGAAAACAAGGCCTCCAAATATCTTGGTCGAACAAGAAAAAATCTCCAGGAAGCTCAAGATACAGAACAAAAAACACTCCATCAACGCCGTGTAGAAGTACTCAAGGCAAATACCGGAGCAAATATTGGAAGTTCACTGGATAAGACTGAGTTTAAATCCAGGGGAGATCAAATCAGTATTGATGCAGGGCCAGTTGATGCATCTATAAAGGAAATAACTTCGCTAACACACGAGAAACAGGTAGGTGCAAGAGTAAAGCAAGATGGGGACCTGGTTTCCGGTGAAGACAGCCCTGTATCTAAAGGCAAAAGACAACCAACAAAAAAAGTTGTCAGCAGGAAAAAGTTCTCTGCGCAGATTCAGAAAGATCTTACCGTCTTTTTTCACAATGCTGTGAGCTCAACTCACACCCCCCATGGACTGGCTACTCTCCAAAGTAAAATCAACTCAGCAAAGGTGGAGGGTCATATTTCCAAGGCCCAACATACAAAACTGACACGGGAAATTTCAGCTCAATATGAACAGTTACTTTCCGGTCTGAAAGCGCAACTGGATGGCCTTCCGGCCAGTAAAGTATTCTCAACATCTTATGACAAACAGATAGCTAAGCTTGAAGCTGTCCACGAACTGGTACTTGGGCTCAGTCTCACTAACCCGAAGCTTCTTGAAACAAATAGAAAGGTGTTACAGCAACACGCCAGAGAGGCATTTGTTGCAAGCGTAGAGAGCCTTGCTCCCGATGACTCAAGCCTCTCTGTCACAAGCACCAACCTGAAACGATCAAGAAGTGATATGAAAGAGTTATTACAGCCTGTACTTGAACGCACTTCTCACAATCCTGCCAGGAAGCTTGCAGACATAAAGAAAGAGACTGACCCCATTCACCGATTAATGGAGCGACAGCTATCCATTACCCCCCAATTGAGGGAAGAAATGGATATGCTAGAAGCAGAAGCTGTCAAGCAAATGAAAGAGCGGTCACTCACTGCAACTAATTTGCAGCGAGTAGAGGTGCAGTGGCGCCAAGTAAAAAGTAAATATAGTGACTTGAGAAATAATGCCAGTGATATAAAGCTATTTAGGAGACTAGATTTTAATTACCAGCGTCAACGACGCAATCTGAGACTCGATGAAAAACACTTGGATCATCAGATCAGTGGCTTAAAGCAAGACATTGATGTACTGACAAAGAGTATTAAAGCTGAAAGACTATCTCATGCTAAAAAGTCGGCAGCACTCAGAGCCTGTCTCAATCAGTTTTCCCATACCCTTGATGCTGCACACGATCCAAGCAACATACTCAAACGTGACAGATCCACATCTCCTGTTCAAAGCCAACTCCAAGAATTGAGTAAACTGGAAGGAATAACTGGGTTCGATGTAGCAACGGCGAGAGAGTACTTTGCTTCCCTTTCACGAAAAGGGATCGCCAAAGGAGTTCTGGAGGTTCTCGCCAGCCGACACATAGATTTGGTAAAAAGTGAAGCTTTCAGCAGTCAAAAGGCGCTATTGATTCTTGATCAGGGCTTTAACAGGGGTAAAGCCGATGCCTCTGGCCTGGATGCTGGTATTGACCGAATCAGAAATTATAAAAGCCATGCTTTGAATGTTGAGCCAGATCGCACTGATAACATCTCAACCTCTCAGAAACTAACGGGGGAGGCGGGCAGGCCCCAATCACAGGAATCCAGTTTGCCGGAAACTGCACAAACGGCAAGCCCGAGTAACGATGAGCCAGCTTTATATAACTCAGAATTGGATCTGCTGCTCGGGGACATCCAAGAATTTCGAGATGATCTTATAAACAAACAGGAGCATGAAAAGCTCTCTACGTTTATCAATGAGAAGAGACAGGAAGCTCCTCAGCTAGAAGGCAGTCTTAAAGAGCTATTGGCATTTTTCGATGACAGCCTCGATCAAGGGTGGAGCTTCAACAGTGCCTATGTAGCCCTTGAAGCAGGCTGCAGCACTTTAATAGGAGGAAGTACAGAAAACCAAGCATTTGAAGCAGCTATACAGAATCTTGAAAACTCATCACCAAATCCTACTCCTCAGCAATAGAGTTCCTTTATATTACCAAACCTATGAAACCCCAGCCGAAGATTCGACTAGGGCTTCTTGTTTAAGTAACTGGCTACTGACTTACTTAGCTCATACCTTTCTGACACTCAATCCTTCGTCGTTTGCTTGAAGGCAACCGATTAAACTTTTTCATTTATTGCGAGTAGGCCTCGTGAGCGAGGCCCGATGTGCCGTTAGATGAAACACCTCCAGTGTTTCATCCTGTGGGCGCACTGAAGTGCGTCCAAACTCGTTCCAGACGAACTTGTCACTCCCGAGCGCCCGCGGCTGAGAAAACTGATGGGATCGAGTGATTCCAACACTCTATGGTCATCCAATCTGAAGTTTTCCGCACATAAAAAAAGCCCGTAGATTTCTCTACGGGCTTTTTCTTTATTCAATGCCTGGCAATGACCTATTCTCACATGGGCTCATGCCTTAGATAGCCCACACTGCCATCGGCGGTGCGTTTTTATTTTCAGCACATAGAAAAAACCCTGACAGACTGCTCTATCAGGGTTTTCTTATTCTATGCCTGGCGATGACCTACTCTCACATGGGGAAGCCCCACACTACCATCGGCGATGTGTCGTTTCACTTCCGAGTTCGGGATGGGATCGGGTGGTTCCAACACTCTATGGTCACCAGGCAAAACTGG
>JBPCXN010000179.1:0-12450 GCA_051008495.1 Endozoicomonas sp.
CTCAAACTCCGCAGGCTTAACATACCGTATGCCCTACGGTAGGTCTGCAAGAGACAGGATGAAAACTAGCAGAGCACGTACAAACACGCAACCGGAACGCTCTGCGCGTTCCCGCCTTATATCACCGACCGATTGGGCGATGCTTTACGGCAAATTTGGTAAGATCACGGGGAGCCAAAAAGCTTTTGGCAGGCAGGGCGAAAGATGTCAGACCAGGAAAAGAAGAAAAGGCAACTGCTAGAGCAGTTCCGTCAGTTTATGACGCCAGACTGTATCATTGCTGATCCGGAAACCCAGAAGCCTGATGAGTGCGACGCCCTCGCTCTATATAAAGAGATGCCCCTTCTGGTGGTGTTGCCTGAAACCACTGGGCAGGTTCAGAAAGTTCTCCAGGCCTGTTACCAGCTGCAGGTTCCCGTGGTTGCCCGAGGCGCGGGCACTGGGCTTTGCGCTGGTGCCATGCCCCATGAACAGGGCGTACTTCTGTCCCTGGCCAGGTTCACCAATATTCTTGAAATAGACCCACTGGCGCGAATCGCCAGGGTGCAGCCTGGTGTTCGTAATCTTGCCATCAGCGAAGCAGTCTCTGGACACGACCTGTATTACGGCCCTGACCCTTCCTCACAAATCGCCTGCAGCATAGGCGGCAATGTTGCTGAAAATTCCGGCGGCGTGCACTGCCTGAAATACGGCCTGACGGTACACAACATTCTCAGCCTGGAAATGTACACAGTAGAAGGACAGCGTCTTGTTATTGGCAGCCTGGGGCTGGACACACCGGGCATGGACCTTCTGGCACTGATGACCGGCTCTGAAGGCTTGCTGGGAATCATTACGGAAGTGACGGTAAAACTCCTGCCCCTGCCAGAAAAAGCCCAGGTATTGATGGCGGCTTTTGACAACATACAGGCCGCCGGGGATGCAGTGGCCAGCATTATCGCCAGAGGCATTATTCCGGCCGGGCTGGAAATGATGGACAATCTCGCTATCAAAGCGGCAGAAGACTTCGCCCATGCCGGTTACCCGGTAGACGCCGAGGCCATTCTGATCTGTGAACTGGATGGCAGCAGGGAAGAAGTGCGGGAACAGATGTCGACGGTTGATGCCTCTCTGAAAGAGCTGGGGGCCACCAGTACACGCATATCAAGCAGTGATGAAGAAAGGGCACTTATCTGGAAAGGCCGTAAGTCGGCATTCCCGGCTGTCGGTCGTTTATCACCCGACTACTACTGCATGGACGGCACGATTCCACGCCGTTTTCTTGCCAGGGTCTTGCTGGAGATACAACGGTTATCCCATGAATACGGACTGAAAGTCGCCAATGTCTTTCATGCTGGCGATGGCAACCTGCACCCCCTGATCCTGTTTAATGCAGGTAGCCCGGGAGAAAGTCAAAAGGCTGAAGAGCTGGGTGGAAAAATACTGGAGCTCTGCGTAGAGTGCGGTGGCGCCATCACCGGTGAACACGGTGTTGGTGCAGAAAAATTACGGCAGATGCCTGTCCAGTTTAATGACCGGGAGCTGCAGCAGTTTCATAGCATCAAGACAGCTTTCGATCCTCATTCCACCCTCAATCCGGGCAAGGGAGTTCCATTACTGAAGCACTGTCAGGAGTACCGGGCTCTCCCCTAGGAGCCTGACCGAGAATAGGCAGGTCGGCCTAAAGCCCAGGAAGATCGGCCGCAGCCATGAGCGTTCTAGACAGCTCCACTGAATTTGATTAAATAGGTCAACTATTCGCACAAATCCAGTGAAAAATCTGACTCGATCTACTGAACTTTATACTCGGCCGCTATTCTCGGTCAGGCTCCCAGAAAGCTGACAATGAAGTGAGGAGGTAGGAAACGACACATGCCTGATATCAGCCATAAGATTATCGACCAGGTGCTCACCATCCGTCAGGACCAATCCGCTCTGAATATCATCGGTGGTGACAGCAAATCCTTCCTGGGCAGAACCCCGGCGGGAAGCCCGCTGCACCTCCGTGAACACACAGGCATTGTCGACTATCAGCCTGAAGAACTGGTGATTACCGCCAGAGCCGGAACGACACTGCAGGAGGTGGAACAGACACTGAGCGTACAGGGACAGATTCTGGCCTGTGAACCACCACTGTTTGACGGCAAAGCCACCATTGGCGGCACCCTGGCCTGCAATCTCTCCGGTCCGGCTCGCCCCTGGGCAGGCTCTATCCGGGATCATGTCCTGGGATTGCGCCTTATCAACGGCAAGGGTGAACATCTGCGTTTTGGCGGACAGGTGATGAAAAATGTGGCTGGCTACGATGTATCCAGGCTGCAGGCTGGGGCCATGGGAACCCTGGGAGTGATCGCGGAAGTCAGCCTGAAAGTCATGCCCGGGCCAGCAGCCACGCTCACCCTGGCAAAGCAGGCTGATGCTGAAGAGGCCATTCATGCCATGAATAAGCACTCGGCAGAAGCTGCTCCCCTGGCTGGAGCCTGCTGGTCAGAGGGCATAATGTACCTGCGTCTTGCCGGCGCACAGAGTGCAGTGGAGAAAACGGCAGAACAATGGTCCGGTGATGTACTCGATAACAATGCTTCGATCTGGCGTGATCTTCGCGAGCAGCAATTGTCGTTCTTTTTAGACGACAAACCTCTCTGGCGGTTTTCCATTCGCTCTTCAGCGGCGCACTTTCTCACCGACGGGGACTGGCTGATCGACTGGGCTGGTTCACAGCGTTGGCTCAGAGGCCATTATTCACGTATGGAACTGGATAAACTGGCAGAGGATGCCGGGGGGACGGTCAGCATCTTTCATGGCGGTGATCGGCAGGGTGAAGTTTTTCACCAGCCAGCCCCGGGACTCATAGCATTGCAGAAACGAATAAAGGCAAGCTTCGATCCTGACGGTCTGTTTAACCCCGGACGACTGTATAGCTGGATGTAACCATGCATACCAACCTACATCAAAAATACAAGAAGACCACCGAAGGCCTGGAAGCAGCAGAGATCATTAAAAGCTGCGTCCACTGCGGTTTCTGTAATGCTACCTGCCCGACTTACCAGGAACTGGCCGATGAGCGGGATGGCCCCAGGGGCAGGATTTATCTGGTTAAGCAGCTGCTCGAAGGCGAAGAAGTAACGGGAAAAACACTCACTCACCTGGATCGCTGCCTGACCTGCCGCAGCTGTGAAACCACCTGCCCTTCCAGTGTTGAATACGGCAGGCTTATTGATATTGGCCGTAGTCTGCTCGAAGAACAGAAAATACGACCAATGAAGGAGCGGCTCATGCGCTGGGGACTAAGGCATGTATTACCTTACCCTCGTCGTTTTGGCTTCCTCTTGAAGCTCGGTCAGGCCTTTCGACCGTTGCTTCCCGCCAATCTCAAAACCAAGATTCCCCTTGCAGTGAAACACTCGCCCTGGCCAAAGAACAGCCATCCCCGGGTCATGCTTGCATTGGCTGGCTGTGTGCAATCAGCCACTACACCTGGCACCAACACAACAACTGCCAGGGTTTTGGACAGGCTGGGCATCACTCTGCTGGAAGCGCCAACTGCAGGTTGCTGCGGTGCAGTCAGCCAGCACCTTGGCGCACCGGGTGAAGCAAAGGGGTTTATGCGCACAAACATTGATGCCTGGTGGCCTGCAATAGAGGCCGGAGCAGAAGCCATCATCTCTACGGCTTCAGGTTGTGGCGTTATGCTCACCGAATACGGGTATCACCTGCGTGATGATCCAGACTATGCAGAAAAGGCCAGAGTCGTCAGCTCGATAGCAAAAGACATCAGTGAGATTCTGGTCAATGAAGAGCTGGAAACATTGAAGTTACCTGCCAATACTTCAAAAACAGCTGTCCACTGCCCCTGCACCCTGCAGCACGGTTTGAAACAGCCGGAAATTGTCGAACAGATACTCAGACGGATCGGTGCTCCCCTGGTAACGACCAGAGAAAAACACCTTTGCTGCGGCTCTGCCGGAACCTACTCCATTCTTCAGCCGGCATTGAGTCAGAAGCTGTTAGACAACAAGCTGGCGGCCCTGACTGTAGACGACCCGGAGCAGATAGTGACAGCCAACGTCGGCTGCCACCTGCATCTGCAAAGCCAGTCACCCGTTCCGGTAAAACACTGGATCGAGTTACTGGACGCTCAATCATAACGAAGCGCTTCTACCGGTTTGAGCCTGGAGGCCTTGCGCGCCGGATAGAAGCCAAAGAACAGCCCGATCATGGCTGAGAAGATGACACTGGCAACGGATACCCAGGGCTGGATAGATACCGGTAATCCCGTGACATGTTCAGCACCAAACAATCCAGCTTTGACTGCCAGAATGCCAAACACGCCACCAATACCACAAAGCACCACCGCCTCGATCAGGAACTGCAGCAACACATCGCTTCTTTTTGCCCCCAGTGCCAGTCTGACGTGAATTTCATCGGTTAGCCGACCCATTTCATCCAGTTCCGCCACCTGCACGGAACTAGCATCCACAGCCATGGGCGAATACAAAAATTGAGCAGGATCATAGGCAGGAACCGAAAGAATAACTTTCTTTTAGCCGAAAACAGGGATAACCTCGCAGCATTAATTAGCAAAGCTAACAAAATAAGCAGTCCATTGATGGATACCCTGACAAACGACAAAGGATCTTTAGCTAGCCAGCCCGTCAATAAGCTTTTCTGGCGCTATTCCCTGCCTGCCGTCGCCGGCATGCTGGTCAATGGCCTGTACTCGACCATTGACGGTATTTTCATTGGCCAGGCCATAGGGGCTGAAGGCCTGGCGGCCATGAACATCATATGGCCCGTGTTTGGCCTGATACTGGGCATTGGCCTGATGTTTGGCATGGGTACGGCAGCCCTGTACTCCATCGCCCGGGGTGAACAGGCAGAAGAGAGAGCCAGGGCCATTCTCGGTAACGGAGTGACATTGATGGTGCTCGGCTCATTGCTGCTGGGCGCTTTCATCTACCACTATGGTCACATAGCCCTGCTGTGGATGGGGGCAAAGGGCAGTGTGCTGGAGATGGGGCAGGAATACCTCCGCTACATCGGCATGGGTTCCTTCGCCGCCCTGATGGGGGCAGCCCTGCCCATGATGGTTCGCAATGATGAACGCCCACAGCTGTCTACTCTGATCCTGTCAGTGGGCGCCCTGGCGAATATTGCCCTGGATTATCTCTTCATCATTCATCTGCAGATGGGGGTTGCCGGCGCCGCACTGGCCACCATTCTGGCGCAAAGCATTACGATGATCTGGGGCATCGGTTACTTTTTCAGCAGCAAAGCCCGGCTCAGGCTTCGCCTGTCGGACATGGCCTGCACGCTTTCCACCTGGAAAAGCATTATGGTCACCGGCCTGCCCAGTTTTACCATGTTTGTGTACATCAGCTTTGTCATTGCCGTGCATAACCGGCTGTTCCTGGACTATGGCAATGTCACGATCCTGGCGGCATTCACCATCGTCGGTTATATCCAGGCTATCTATTATATGATCGCCGAAGGTATAGCCAATGGTCTCCAGCCCCTGTTGAGCTACAACTACGGCGCCCGAAATAATGCCAATATCCGTAAAACCCTGGGACTGGGCCTGAAGTCGGTGCTGATTCTCGGCCTGGCCACAGTGTTGTTCATAAACCTGTTCCCTGAAGCTATCGCCTACGTGTTCAACAGCGAAAACACCCGGCTGATATCGGAAACAGCCACTGGCCTGCGCCTGCACCTTTTCTCCATGTTCCTGGATGG
The DNA here is from genome assembly GCA_051008495.1 of Endozoicomonas sp. Lineage (GTDB taxonomy): Bacteria > Pseudomonadota > Gammaproteobacteria > Pseudomonadales > Endozoicomonadaceae > Endozoicomonas_A. Next base: position 5,713 of record JBPCXN010000179.1, read on the forward strand.
CCTGATTGTGGTGGCTGCCGCTTATTTCCAGGCCCTGGCCAGATCCCGGATCGCCACCATCATAACGGTTGGCAATATGGTGGTGCAGATTCCCCTGCTGCTGATCCTGCCTGAGTTTCTCGGCGTGACCGGGGTCTGGATCGCCCTGCCACTGTCCAATATTTTCCTGGCGGTCGTCGTTGTTTATGCCCTGATCCTGGATCTGAAAGAACGCCCCGCGGCAATCCGTTAAATGCCTCTCCCGCCAGCTTTCCAGGAACCATAACGGCTTCAGGACAGACTGGAACTTTTGAAGAAATCAAGTCGTCAATAAAACCACGCTGTACTTCAGACAGCCGATTTTTTCAAGCCAGATGTGGTTAAACCAGCACTCCGCCTTGTCACTGACGCCCCTGTCTATACTCAGAAAAATAACCATGCCAGTGGCATATGACTGCCCTCACAACACCATGGATGGAGAAGTACCATGACCACAAGGAAGTTCCGCTTCAGTGCGCTTATCCTCACCCTGTTATTGACCGTCGGATGCGCAACCCAACAAACACCATCCAAGCCGACCAGCGACTCTCCGGTTGCCTGTGCCGTTAAAGGTGGCGCAGTTCTGGGCGTGCCGGGTGCCGCATACAACCTTGCCACCGGCGGCACTGCTTTTGTTGCCGGTGCAATAATGGCGGGTACGGCCTGTGCCCTCGCCTCATCGGAGAAAGAGGCAGAGGTCGACAGAATTCAGCTCAAGCCTATCGACATCAAGCCTTTCAGCGGTCTGAAAGAACTGACTATCCACTTCGACTTCGACTCGGCGGCCATCCGCAAAAACGAGTTTGAAGACCTGAATAAACTGCTGGGCAGTTTTGAAAAGGGTAACAAGATCTCTGTCACAGGGCATACCTGCGAGATTGGCACCAGGCTTTACAACCAGGTGCTTTCGGAACAACGCGCCTGGGCGGTGAAGAAGTACCTTGAAGAGATGGGTGTTCCAGGGGATCGCATCAAGACTTCCGGCAAAGGTGAAACCGAACCGGTCCGGGGCAATGATACGGAAGAGATGCTGGAAGAAAACCGTCGGGCGGAGATCCGCATTATCAAGCAGCCATGAGCGGCTCATTATGGTAAGAGTGCAGCTCACCCTGAACCATGAAAATGACTGCAGAACCCGGATTAGCTGCACTTTCATAGTAAACATTTTATCCTGAAGGACTGCAGAGCCCAACGTGAACGCCATTCTGAAATGCCGCAGGCAGTCCAGAAGCCTTACGCACCATGGTGACCCATTCATGACGCACTCTGTCATATTGTCGCCAACTAATCGACCGTTCCTCAACACGCTGTGTTTCGGCCTACTCTTAATAGAGTTACAGCACTGTCAGGGAAGGCGCTAAATGGCTATCGAAAGGTCTGATGGGGGAAGTCCAAAGCACTTCATAAAAACCGAAGAGAACCAGGAACAGAACCCAAAACAAACATCCAAAGGCGAATCTTTCTTTCGCAAGGTTTCCATTAAGAACCTGGCCCGTTTAATACCAGGAATACAGCGACGCACTGACAGCTCATCAACAACCCGAACTCTCGAGCAGCGCCAGGTCTCTGCTCTATCCGATAGCGAGAACCCTTCTGACGATCCCCCAATTCCCATTGCCTCCTCAGCCAAAGATGTGCTGCCTGAGTATCGTGGCCTTGTCGATAGACCAAAACTGAAGTCAATGGTCAAAGGTCAAGAGCTTGGAAAAGGAGGCTTTGGCACTGTCTACCAGGCCCACAAAAAAGATTTTCCTGAGTCTATTGAAGAAACTCCCACCAGATTGCACAAACAGCAGGTTCTTAAAAAGGTTGATATGCAGTCGGGGAAAACAACAAAGGAAATGCTCAAAAGAGAAATTGCCCTGCAAACACAGGCAGAAGGTGCAATCGAGATTACTGCACATAAGTCCAGCCGATGGGGAAAGTCTCACAAAATCCTTATGGAGCATGGTGGCAGCAGCCTGTATGACCTGATCGACCCAAAAAAACATAAGCACTCGGCTTTGCCCGAACCTCTGGTCAGGGATCTGGGCAGGCAGTTGCTGACCCAGCTTGCCAGTATGCACCGAAAAGGGATGCTGCACCGGGATATCAAACACGAAAATGTCATGATCACCAACCAGGGCAAAGCCACGCTGGCCGATTTTGGTCTTTCCCAGAAGGTCACATTCCCCAAAGGCCATCCCGAACTGGCTCAATTCCATGGTTCCACCGGGACGGCGGAATATGTGGCGCCAGAGATATTGGCTGATGGCATCTGCAGCAACAAGGCTGATATCTGGTCTTTAGGCGTAGTGATGCTGGAACTGTTGACCGGTCAGGGTATTAAGATGGTCTTCGAGAATGAGCCTGGAAATTTCACATTTGATCAGAAAGCCTACAAAGAGACACGCCGCTTGATCGGCAGTCACCCCCAATTAAGTACGCAAGCCAGGCATGTGCTCTTCTACATGTTGAACAACAACCCCAAAGACCGGTTTGATGCTGAACAGGTTCTAAGCACTCCCTTCTTTCAGCAGGCTGTTTCCCTGAAAGACAGATCATTCTTTGAACTCCAAACGGAACATACCCAAAAACTCAGGCAGCTGGCTGAAACAGAAGTCAAACAGGAGCAATTACAGGAGCAATTACAGGAGCAATTACAGGAGCAACTGCACTCCAGATGGCTCAGAACATCCGCTCAAAAGGAGTTGGCCACCAATACATCTAAGCTACTTACACTACAAACAGAAGTCATCGGGTTACAAAAAGAGATCAGGGAGAGAGAACGTAATTCAGAGCTGAAAAGAGAGCTGAAAACAGAAATCAAAATGCTAAAAAAGGCAGGCCGAGAGAAGGAACCAGTAGTCAGAGATACAACAATAGATATAAACGAACGCCACCAGGCCTCCAAAGAAATTCCTGACCTAGTTCAGGCGATCGAAACCTTACAGGCAAAACTCAAACAGCTGCAACAATAAACCAGCTCGCCAGGAGATTCCTCGTAATAGGATTCAATCCAGAGAACTTTCACCCCTCGCCCACCCCGGTTCAGTACATGAGTATAAATAAAAGGAAGACCTGGGTAAAAACGCTGCGGAAGTGGCTGAGAAATCCGGCAGCCAGCCTTATCCGACACTGGCTGACTTTCTTACCCGGGCCTCCAGCATGAATCCAGATCCTGCAGCAATACAGGCTCAACGAAACACAAGGCAAGGTTAATTGACACTGCCGTCTTGCTCTTTTTGCGTAAATACAGTAGTCCGGCAAGCGTTAGCCTGACGGACTATCAGAGGCTCAGTCAGTCATGACTTTCAGTAGATCCAGGGCACTGATGATGCCCTTGAGCTGACGATCCCTGGTGACCAGCACCCGATGGATACGCCCTTTCACCATGGCTTCCGCTACATTCATCAGAGGCGTTTCAGGAGCTACTTCAAAGACCATGGGTGTCATGATGTCGTTAATCATCACAGAATTGTCCACAGACTCGTGGAAGGCTCTCTGGTCTTCTTCTGAGAGGGCTGAGTCATAGAGCGAGTTATAGAAATCATCATCCCGTCGCTCCATGTCCACCGTGCCGCTGCCTGTCTGGCGGACAATGTCAGAGAGCGTCACCACGCCTACCAGACGACTGCTCTCGTCCACTACCGGCGCCCCGGAAATGCCTTTGTCGGTGAAAAATCGCGCCAGGCGATCCACCGTCCAGTCATTGGGAACGGTAATCACCTTGCAGGTCATGACCTGATCGGCGGTGACAGTGTGAAAGGATTTTTCCTGGCTCATGGTTCCGGTCTCCGTAATTGCCGCGGCGGTGTCTGCTTTGGAAATTCACAGTCCTTAATACACCGGGAAGAACCTTGAATTGCCTCGTACATTTCAGGAGCCTGACTGAGAATAGTCAGGCTCCAAGTTTGAGCACTCACAGTATGACCCACTTCGGGAAACCACTATTTTGATCCAGATCAATTTCTCACTTCAACGCATGGTCTGAATATTGCTCACTGCCATCGGTCAGAGCGTACCATCCTCGGCTATGCGACTCGCTACTGCACTGTTCTGATCCCGGTACTTGGCGTTATGACGTTTGTTATAGGGCCGGGCGGCGGGACCGCTCATGGTTTCAAAGTTGATGGCACCAATGCCCATACCCGGACGCAGGGCCAGGGGCAGTTTTCCACCATTGAAGAATTCCAGGACAATCTGGCCGCTCCAGCCCGGATCAATCCTGTGGGCTGTGACATGCACCATCAGGCCAAGCCGGGCCAGAGAAGAACGTCCGTCCAGCCAGCCAACGATATCAGCGGGCAGCGTTATGGATTCCCGGGTTACGGCCAGAGCCAGCTCGCCCGGATGCAGGAAAAAAGCCTCACCGTCATCCAGGGTGATCTCCTTGCTCATGATGGAATTCAGCACCCGGTCAATCTCTTCCCTTGGCCCACTGATATCTACGAAGGGCGCTGCGTGATCATTGAACACCCTGAAGCTGTTCCCCAGACTCAGGTCTACGCTGACGCCACTGATCTGGTCAGTGCCTGGCCTGGGCTCAATGACGATGTTGCCTGAGTCCAGACAGTTTTCTATATCCCGGTCACAAAGTCTCATTGCCGTTCCCAACGTTAGTTCTGTGGCTATTATACAGATCCCGGCCAGTATTCCAGCGGCTGACAGCAGACTGTTCTATTCTTTCGAGCTTATGGACAACTTAATAAAGACCATACGCCAGAGAACTCTCTGCCCGGTCAGGTTCTACCGGCAAACCGGGTTGCTACTCGCAGCCTGCCTGACCATAGTAGCCTGTTCCTCCAACAGGCCGGTTGGTCAGGGGGTTGTGCTTAAAGAGCAACTGGTCAGTCTGCCGGACAGAACGGCAGAGACAAAAACCGGTGCCTGGAGTGGCGCGGCAGTGGGCTCAGTTCTGGGGGCACTGGGTGGCGCTGCAGCTGGCACCGCCTGCACTCTTGCCACCCTGGGCCTCTGTGCTCCCATGGTACCCGGTTATGTGCTTGGTGGTGCGGCGGTTGGTGGGGGAGTCGGCACAGCATCGGGAGCAGCCATTGGTTATGGCGTCGGTTCCTACCAGCAGGGCAAGGGCCTGTACAACTATGAGGTACAACCTTGCAGTGCGCACTCCGGCATCATTAGCCTGCAGCAGCAGTCGGCGGTGTATCTGCCCGTCGGAACAAGAGTATTAATTTATCAGACAAACCATGCTGGCCAGCCGGACTACAGGATTCAGAAAGTCCGAAAGAAGGATGAGAAGACATACCCTGAAGCCGATTGCTCTCTCGCCGCGGGAAGAGAAATGCCAGCCGCTGCCAGCGACAGTTCCATACCTGCCGATGAGGCATCCTGCCCTGACTGCCGTCCCTGAAGGCATTATCGGTTATACTTCGCTCTTCAATTTTCCCGGTCAGGCTCCTGCCGTTAAACTGGACCGCCAGGAGCATACTAAATCATCGGATCAACAATGAAAGTTCTGGTCGTCTACGCCCATCCTGACCCTGACAGTTTTAACGCAGCCATTCATGAGCAGGTTTGTTCTGAATTACAACAGGCGGGTCATGAAGTACACGACCTGGATCTCTACAGGGAAAAATTTCAGGCTTCCATGTCCCGGGAAGAGCGGGAAAAGTATATGACCCAGGAGAATGTCCGGGGCATTGAGAACCAGGTGGCCAGACTCCGCTGGGCAGACGCCCTGGTGTTTGTCTATCCCACCTGGTGGATGGGGCCGCCGGCCATATTAAAAGGCTGGTTCGACCGGGTCTGGCTGCCCGGCGTAGCGGCAACGTTCGCTAATGGCGTGGTCGAACCCGGCCTGACCAACATCAAGAAAATCATGGTCATCACCACCCAGGGTTCTTCCCGCTGGCGGATGTTCGCCATCGGTAACCCGCCAAAAAAGATGTTCAAGCTGTCACTAAAGGCCTGCACCCGCTGCCGGGATATTCAATGGCTGGCGCTGTACAGCATGGACAAGAATACCGATCTTCAGCGCAAGCACTTTCTGGAAAAAGTTCGCAGCCGGATAAAAGCCATTCGTTAAACTGGCACGCTGCCATTTACCGACTATTAATAAGGTGGCACCCCTGCCACAGGGTGGCAGGCTGAACCACACTGAAGCATGAGTTAGCGTAAAAATGAAGTTCCTGGTAAAAAAGATCGGCGTCTTAACAGCTGCCGTAGCTTTCAGCGCCAGTATCCTGGCTGCTGACCTCAGCAAAAAGGACGCCGAGGATTTCTTCTGGAAACTGGTGGAGAGCGTTCGCAACGAGAGTGCCGATTACTTTAACTTCTTCGCCTCAGACGCGAAAATCACCTATGAGCTGCCTGAATCTTATCAGATGAAGAGTGGTGAGATCAGTTTAAAGGACTTAAAACAGTACCAGGAAGAGACCTGGTCATACACGGACAATTACAGTTTTGATCTGGAAAAGCCCAAGGTCGTTACTAAAGGAGGCAAGGCTACCATCAATACTACTTTTTATGAGCGCTACACGACGCAGGGCTCTACCACGACCAATGAATCCATCCAGAAATACGTCCTTGGCAGGCAGGGAGGCAATATCAAAGTGCTGGAGTTCAAAAGCATTGTCCATGATCTCACTAAACAGCAATACGAAGAAAAGAAGAAAACCAAAGCAATGAAAAAGTAGCCGCCCCGGTCATTTCCTAGGAGTCTTATATGGTCCGCCCCGTTTTGCAAGAGCCTGTTTTGTTGATTTGCAAACAAAAGTA
>JBPCXN010000180.1:0-10038 GCA_051008495.1 Endozoicomonas sp.
TGGAAGAAAACCTGTCCATCTCCCACAGTCGGATCATGGATGCGGATTTCGCCGGCCAGACGGTGGATATGACCAGCAACCAGATGCTGATGCAGGCCGGTACTTCTGTTCTGGCCCAGGCCAAGGGTCTGCCGGAATTTGCCGTGATGCTGATTGGCTAAATTGCCCACTGGACAATTTATGTTGAAGAGGGTGGGGCTTTTGGGCCTCGCCCTTTTTTTTGCCCAAAGAAGTCCGCTTTCCGTTGTCCGTTACCCGTTGTCCGTTGTCTGTTGCTCGTTGTCCGTTGTCCGTTGCCCGCTACCCGAAAGAAAAGAATTGCTCGTAGTATTCCTTTTGCTCGTTACGGCCGGTGAGTCTGACAGTTTTTTGATTCTGTTTCATACGGAAAGCGGACAACGGAAAACGGAAAACGTAAAGCGCGGACCCTTCAGTACATTTAAGCCTCGCCCAGCCCTGCCGTTTCCTCTAATAGCGTTCATGCAAATTCATAAAACAACTGTCTTGTAAGGCAGGGAGCTGTGCCATGAGCAATGAAACCGAACTGCCCAGGGTGAAGGCTGATCACAAGGCTCAGCCGGTTGCCGGTATCCAGCCGAACCGGTCTGTTCAGTGGGATGACCAGTCACGTGAAAACCCTTCAGAACAGGCGGAAGCGAATTTCCGGAAATCGCTGCAGGCGGCATTGCAAAGTCTGATGCAGCGTCCGGAGCTTGAAGGCTTCAGCTTTCGGATCACTGACGGCGAGTTTGAACAATGGCTTCTGGATATTGACGACGGGCAGGGCAGGAAGGTCATGACGCTCAGCGCAGAAGAGGTCATTCGGCTTTCCCAGTCACCCTCTGCAGAAGGTGTTCTGGTTCAGTTTGATTGCTGATGGCACAGAATTTGCCAATACATAATGTTATCGTCGGGCACTGCCCGAAGTGCACGACACCCGGCGTTATTTAGTGGCGCCCGGAAATGAGGAAGTAGTACATGTCAGGCATCTCAATGGCCGGTATGGGTACCGGGCTGGATATCTACGGAATGGCGCAGCAGATGGCCACGGCGCAGATTCAGCCCAAGGCCAACCAGCTCACCAAGAAGGAGACAGCAATCAACGGTGAGATTGCTGCCCTGAATGAGCTGAGCAGTTCCCTGAACAGCTTTTATAACACCATCGGCAGGTATTCCGACCCGACGTCCTTTGGTGCCCTGCACGTGCAGATGGCGGAAGACGATGAGAAGTTTGCCACGGTATCCGTAGACGAAACAGCTCTGCCCAGCACATACCAGCTGCAGGTGGATCAGTTGGCGACCCAGCATAAGGTGCAGGCTTTCACTGACACGGTTGCAGATGGAGAAGAGCCGACAGTTCCTGCAGGTGAATACACGTTTGCCATTGATGGCGAAGAAATGACAATCACTGTAGAAGAAGATGCGAACTCTTTCAGTGAGGTTGTCAGTCAGGTCAACGATCACCCGGACAACCCTGGCATTACTGCGAGCATGATGAGCAATGGAAATACTTCCTATCTGACACTGACATCGGATGAGACGGGGGCAGCCAGTGAAATTACCATGTCACATGATGATGACCCCCCCGTTCTGCAGAAAGCCCAGGATGCTGAATTCACGATAGACGGCATTCCCATGACCAGCTCTGACAATACCGTGGATGACGTGCTGCCGGGTGTAACGATCAGTCTTAAAAGCGTGACTGACGAACCGATCCGGTTCGAAATCCAGCCGGATACGTCCACCATGACTTCTTCGGTCAACGCCATTGTCGACAGTTTCAATGAAGTGCTGAAGACGCTGGACAGTCTGTCGAAGAGTACACTGGATGAAACCACCGGTGAGCGCTACCGTCCACCTCTGGCCAGCGACCCTATGATTAACTCAGTTCGCACAGAGCTGCGGGCGGTGTTGCAGACCGAGTTTGAAGAGCCTTTCACTTCCCTGGCCAGCATCGGCATTATCACCGACCGTAACGGTGAGCTGGAGGTGGACTCTGAAGCACTCCAGGAAGCGCTGGATGAAGATCCGAATGCGGTGAACGATATGTTCATGGATGTGATCGATGGCTGGGAGGATGTGGTCACCAAATACATCGGCCGGCCCGAGGAAGAGGAGGATGATGAGGACGGTTCCGGTACGGTACAGGCTTCCTCTCCCTCTACGTCATCGGATAAATACATCCCGGCTGACGGCCTGATTGATGCCAGGGTGGAGAATCTTGAGCGTGACCTGCGGGCTGTCGATGATGAATGGAGCCGGCTTGAGACTCGCTACGAATCGGTTTACCAGCGTTATCTCAATGAGTATATCGCCATGGATATGGCCGTTGCCCAGATGAATATGTCGCTGGGTGGCCTGCTTATTTAATGTTTATCTACTAGCCCGGAGATATGTTTCCGGGCTTTTTCAGCGTGGGTAGGGACTGTCCTGTTCACCCCCGCAGTGAAGAGATTGAGTGACGAAGTATGAGTGCAAACCGCGGGCTGAACGCCTACCAGAACAACCAGTCCCGCTCCCGGGCGGAAGTCGCCAGTCCCTACCGGCTGGTGAAGATCCTGTTTGAGAACCTGTCCGACAACCTGGCCCGGGCCCGTGGTGCTATTGAACAGAATAAGCCTGCTCTTAAGGGTGAAGCCATTGGTCGCAGTATGGACATTATCAATGCTTTGCGTTCCGGCCTGGATCATAGCGTCGGCGGAGAGATGAGTCAGAATCTCGATAACCTCTACCAGTACTGCAATCACTGCCTGACCCAGGCTTCCCTGAAGAATGACCTGGAGCAGCTGGATAACGCCATGAAAATCATCCAGCAGATTAAATCCGCCTGGGACCAGCTGGAGGAGAAGCTGCATGGAGCAGCATAAGGCTATTGCTTCACTGGCGTTCCTTCGTGAAAGGCTCAGCCATGCCCGCGATGATAACGACTGGCAGGAAGTGACGAAAATCGACCGGGAAATCTGTGAGATTCTAGAAGACGTTGATCGTGAATCCCGCTCGCCGGAACTGGCGGCGGAAGTCGCACGGGTCAAGGCGCTGTATCAGGACGTGCTGGAATACGCAGCGGTTCGCCAGGGTGAGTTGAAGAAAAAAATGGCAGGCTTACGCAACAACAGAAGCGCCATGAAAGGTTACGGCACTTCGCTGGCGGCGGGCAATAAAGAACTGAGGGCGAAAGCATGATTCCAGCAGCCTTTCAGGGCGTCATCGCGGGCCAGGTGGACGGCAAGCTTTCTGGCATTGCGGAAAATATTGAAAGTCGCCTTACTGATGGTGAGTCGGCGGATTTCGACGGTCTGATCCAGCAGTTCATCGGTAGCGAGAATCTGGATGTTTCCGATGAACGTCTCCAGGCTCTGCGCTCAACTCTGGAAGATATGGACGACAGTGAAGTGCTGGGTTTCCTCGCCATGCTCGAGAACCAGTCGGCCTGGAATCCTGAAAACCAGCAACCATCAGGGAATCCGTTGGCTCAGGCAATGTCTGAAAACGAGTTAGAGTTTCAGGGTTTTTACCGGCCAGTGAATGTTGCGCCGGAATTTTCTGCCCGGCCTGAATTTGAAGACGCTGTACGACAGGCTATGCATAAAGCCAGCGAAAACTTTATGCCGACGGCTGAGCCGGGTCAGAAGAGAGAATCTGGTCAGCAGGGCACTGTTGTAGAAATGCCGGACAAGCTGGCGGATGCTGATTTTGATGCCACGCGCAAGCTGGCTGCTGGAACGGTTTCTCTGCCTGAAGAGCTGGTTGAGCAGAAGGTGGTGCCGATCAAGGCCGGAGTGACCGACAGTATGCTGGGTCGCAGCCTGGCAGCGCTTTCTTCCCAGGTATCTCCTGCCGCAGTGGCTGCTGAAGCTATCAGCGGCAGTGTTGATGAAATGCCAGCGTCGGCAGCAAAGATTGCTGAACTGCAAACCAGGGTGGATTCTGCCCAGGCTCCTCAGACTGCAGCTTCTGTCCGTCCAGATGTTATGGCTGACAAAGGCTCCTGGTCTGATCTGATGGGGCAGCGCCTGCTGGCCATGGTCAGTCAGGGGCGACAGGAGGCGAGTATTCGCCTTGATCCACCTGAGCTTGGAACTCTGGGGGTTCGCCTGGTAGTACAGGACAGTGGTGTCAGTGTGCAGTTTGTTTCTGATGTGCCGCAGGTCAGGGAAATGCTGGAAACCCAGTCAGATCGTCTGCGTATTGCCCTGGAGCAACAGGGAATGAACCTGGTGGATGTTAATGTGGGGCAGGATTCATCGAACCAGGATCAGCAGCAATTCGCCAGTGCCGATGGCGCAATTGCCGGGCAATCGTCGTTCGACTCTACAGAGATGGAGGTGATGGAGCTTTCGTTACCGGAGCCATCCAGCACCCTGTCACAGGGTTTCATCAATACTTTCGCGTAAGCGTTCGGAGCTGTTATGTCTGTGTCGGGCAGTAAAGACCAGAAACAACACAAAAGCTTGGCCGGGGTGGCTCTTGGAGCCCTGCTGACGGCAGGGCTGATGGCGGCAGGTGCCCCTGATGTGGCCCAGGCCAAAAGCAACGAGCAGGAGGTCGTGCTGGTCTCTCATTATTTCAAAATGTCGCCGCTGGTGGTCAATGTGCAGACCATGGGACGGCGCTCCGCCTACCTCAAAGTCGCACCGGTTCTCGTGACAACCCGCAAGTCGGTCTACCAGCAACTCAGGGAGCATGAGCCGCTGGTGCGCAGTACGCTGCTTTCTCTCTATAGCAAGAGCTCTGTCGATGAACTGCTGGCCACGGGTGGGCTGGATGACCTGCGCCAGCGAACGATAGATGAGCTGCGAATACTGATGCGGCCAGAGTCCGGTGATGACGCCATCAGTAACGTGCTGTTTACCGAGTTTGTGGTGCAGTAGGGCTGGTTTGATTTTCAGGGTGTGAGAAGGTGACAGCAGTAGCGCTTACTTATTCTGCCCGGGGCAGAGTGAACTATTCATCCCGATCGTCCGTGCCTGCCAACCATGAACGGGACCGGCTGGTTATGGATCATGCCGATATGGTCAAGCGGGTGGCGTACCATCTGGCTGATCGGCTTGATGGTGCCGTTGATCCTGATGACCTGGTTCAATCAGGACTGGTTGGGCTGCTGGAGGCTGCGGAACGGTACAGTCCGGTGGAAGGGGTGCCCTTCGAAGCTTACGTTCTGCCGCGTATTCGCGGGGCGATGATGGACAGCCTGCGTCGTAACGACTGGTGTCCAAGAAATGTTCGCAAGCTGGGGCGCGAAATGCGCGAGATGCGTGCGAAGCTGCAGCAGGAGCTGGGCCGTGAACCTGTTGAACAGGAGGTGGCTGATGCCACAGGACTGTCACTGGAGGAATGTCGTCGTACGACAATGAGCTTGGACAGTGCCGGCATTATAAGCCTCGACCTGCTGCTGGAATCCGGTGAGACCGGCCTGCCTCTTGAGCATGACCGGGCGCTTTCCCCTGTGGTGGGGCACCGTCGCCAGCTTGCGCTGGCAGAAGCCCTGAAGCAGTTGCCGGAACGGGAACAGTTGATCATGAGCCTTTATTACGATGAAGAGCTTAACCAGAAAGAAATAGCCAAGGTGATGGATCTTACCGAGGCCCGGATATCCCAGTTGCGCAGCAAGGCGGTGAAGACCCTGCGCAGAAAGCTGTCGGAGTGGATGTAGAGTATGTTGCAGAAATTCGCCGGTATTATATTACTGGCAGTGAGTGTCATTGGTGGCTTTCAGTTGGCTGGCGGGCAGCCAATGGTGCTCTGGCAGCCGCCGGAGTTCATCATTATCTTTGGCGGCGCCTTCGCCGCATTCCTGATTTCCAACTCCTGGCACAACGTCAAGCAGACAGGCAGAGCTGTCGCCAGGGTTTTCACAGGTAAGCATCTGAGCCAGGCTTACTACCAGCGTCTTCTGACACTGCTCTATCAACTGTTTGAGCTGCGTCGTCGATCTGGCGTGGCGGTCCTGGAAGATCATATCGAGAAGCCTGGTGAAAGTTCTCTGTTTATTGAATCCGGCATCCTTGAAAATGAACGGCTGACCAGCTTTATCTGTGACAATCTGCGGCTGATCGCCATGGGCAAGGTACAGCCCCATGAACTGGACGGCCTTCTGGAAAGTGAAGTCAGTACCATGGAAGACGATCTTCTGCGCCCGGCACATAGCTTCCAGTCTGTGGCGGAAGCGCTGCCCGGCTTCGGCATTGTCGCTGCGGTTCTGGGAATTGTCGTAACCATGGGGGTTATGGGTGGCCCGGTGGAAATGATCGGTGTCTCCATCGCCAAAGCCCTGGTGGGTACTTTCCTGGGGATTCTGCTTTGCTACGGTGTGGCCATGCCTCTGGCTCAGGCGATTGAGCATAACGTCAAGGAGCAGGTGCTGCTGTTTGAATGCGTCAGGACAGCGATTGTTGCTCAGGTCAGTGGTCGTCCGTCTGCCATCGCTGTGGATGCCGGTCGTCGTCTGCTGTACTCCGAAGTTCGTCCCAGCTTTGACCAGATGGAAGGCTGGCTGCTGGAAAACCGGTCAGCATAACTATGAAATCGGATCAGGTTATCATTGTTCGTCGCAAAAGACGCAAGAAGGGACGCAGTCACAGCAGCGCCTGGAAAATCGCTTTCGCGGATTTCACCCTGTCCATGATGGCAGTGTTCCTGGTGCTCTGGGTCATCAGTATGACAACCTCGGATCAGCAGGAGGAGATTGCCAGGTATTTTAATAATCCGGGTTATTATGAGGCTGGTGGGTCAGAAGGGGTTCTCGACCTTGGGGGGGGGCAGGTCGTCCCATCGCTGGTGCCACAGTTGGGGCATGTAGTTGAGTCACCTTTGTGGCAGTTATTCCAGGATATGGAGGATTCCGGCCTGGCGGCGCTGCTGGATGAATTTGATGCCAATATGGGGCTGGATTACATTCCGGGTGGTGTCAGGATCAATATCTCGGAAAGTTATGACAAGCCCATGTTTAAGCGGGGAGGAGGGCACCTGGAGCCTTACTATGAAGACCTGCTGATGAACCTTGCTCCTTACCTGGCGCGAACCAAACGACCAGTGGCCATCTATGGTCATTCCGATGCTGTTCGTTTTTCTGACAGTGCCCACTCAGATAACTGGGAGCTGTCCAGCAAGAGAGCCAATGAAGCCAGGCGAACACTGGTTCATGCCGGCCTGCCATCACGGCAAATCGTCAAGCTCAGTGCCCGCTCTACTAGAGACCCGCTTTATCCAGATGATCCCACCCATCCAGCCAATCGCCGAATCGAGATTATTGTGCTGAGTGAGGAAGGGATGGATAGTGTTGACAGCTCTATGCTGCCCACCGATAACTCGCCGGTAGAGTCTTACCAGATAGATTCTGCCAGCGACAGGGCTACTGTGAATCAATACCCGGGCAGGCATTGAGTTATTACGACAGGCTGGATGTTCACCTGAGGGGTATTCTGGTGCTGGCTATGAACGACTGTGGTGCATCTTGATGGTTGGTTTGGTCTTTGGAATGTCTGGTTATTCGCTTCTTCGGCGCAGCTCAATTCAGGGTCAGGTTATGCTGCAGGCCTTGTTTCTACTGGAGTAACGCAGGGAGTGTTATCTCAATGCCGGATCGGAATATCAGAATATACAGAGTTTGGCCCGCTACTTGCCTAGTAATAGTTGAGGCAGTTGTGGCCTTGAATTTCCCCAGTTTCAAGGCTGCACGACCTCTCAAAACAATATGGAGCTAAAACAATGGATGATTTAGAAAAGCTGGACTGCTACGAGAAAAAAGTGGGTGACGTGATGTATCGACTGTTGGTCGTGTGTGCAGCCGTATGGCCGGCCTATACGCTAATGTAACTATCCCTTGTAAGACAGTATTTTAATAATTGAGTAGCCATCAGATTGCTTTGCGTCATGCATAGCCATTGAAATTTGTCTTTGGGAGAGTTTTGTTCCTGAGCTGGAAACCTCTCCTTTCTTTTCTTTTCTTTTCTTTTCTTATCTTTTCTCTTCTTTATTCCCTGAAATGCAGTCTGGTCATCATGGTCTGTAAGGCGTTCGTTCGGCCAGAGTTTCATTCCAGTGTGTGGGTTTGCCCTGCAAAAAATATCAAGAGCTACTGACCAGACTGAGAAAAATAATAAGCATACATTTGGGTCGCATTAAGCAGTGTGAAGGCTGCGGATAGAAGTGTGCTCAATGCAGCAGGGGATGCCGCTAACTGCAGTGCGGCAGTTTCATTCGGATTGGCTATTGTTACAAAAATATTATGGTCTACGAATACGAGGGAAATGTAGGTAAACTGGATTTCTGAATGTTCGGTAAAAAAGACCAGTAGGATTTCGTCTGGTGATGGAGTGTTGAGTTGGCTTAATAAAAATTCCAGTAACTTATCAGGCACCGCTTCAAAAAAAATTGCGTTATTAAAAGGTACCCATTGATAGCCTAATGACAAAATGGCACTGTCAAGAGAATCTTGTGTATGATTTGAGTTGTTATAGCGCTGAATGATCGATTGAATGTTGCTATTACTTTGTCCTGTTTGTTGATTGGTTTTTAACAGAAATAGGGCTAGATATTGACCCAGGCTTGCTTGAATTCCAGCAAAGGCACTCGGTGGCGCTGGTGAGTCCCAATCCTCCTTTGCATCATACAACACGACACCAGGCTGAGTATTGTTATCTTCTTCCGTGGTCTCGATAAAATCTTCCTCACCATTGAGCTGAGCACTTAGCTGAAGAGCCAGTAGGAAGTCTAAGTGAGTATTGGTGCAAGAGCCGGGAGGGGTTAATAGCAACTTTTCAGCGACTCCCGCTGCAAGGTTATCGACAGGATCAAGTGCACAGGCACCTCGACTACAGTCAGTATTGGGTGTCGTTGTTAGGTAGTTTTTACACCAAGGGCATGTGTTATTAGGGAGGGGAGCAACCATCGTTTGGCAGAACGGACAAAACACTTCATGACCATGGGCAAAAAATGTGATGAAAAATAATGGAATGATCGATAGCAAAGATCTCATCACTACAAAGTGCTCTGGATGGACAAGAAAGGATTAATAATAGACTGTCTCTGTAAGCTCTTGATCTTGCTCGGTTACAGAGGGCTCAGTAGAGAGGCAGAGGCTAGGAGCCTGACCGCTCACAAGCGCTTTTGAAAAAGTGATCATCTTGCGAACGGAGCTATAGCCTTACATCTTGGTCTTGTGGGATTTTCCGGGGAGCCTGGAGACCTTTTGGTAGTGCGGGTGCTCAGAGGCGCGGAATATCGCCAGCGACAGACTGAAAAACGGGGTTGACACAGGTTGACAAAACCACGCAAAAGTCAGCAGTTACGTGGCCTGGTTGACAGTTTCAGCAAGCTTGTAGCCAACCCGGTTTTGATGGGTGACTGGGCAAAACATTGATCTGGGTCAATGTTAAATCCTGCGGAAAATACGTATCCTGCAGGTGTTCCTTGAGGGGGGAATGAGCGAGGGGAAACCTTCGGATGCCAGAGCCAGAATAATGATAATAAGCTGGCATCACAGGGAAAGTGAGTCCACGGAAGACCAAAAGAATAAAGCAAGTAGCGCAGGAACCGAGTACCTGTACCCCGCCCAGTGCGGGGTGTTTCTTTTTTGATCGAATTGGTCGCAATCTTTTCAGCAGTAATCCTGATTATTTAATCAACCCAAGACTCTTATCATAGCGTCATCAATCGAAAGGCTAAGACCTCTCATTGAGTGAAACAGACGCCATACGGATGTGGCGACCATCCTGACTTATCTACTCCTGTATAAAAAATAGCCATGATCATTGCAAGGCTATTTCTTCCGTGTTTTATCGTTTCACTAACGCCTTGCTAACGGGGTTATCCACACTATCCGTGGACAATTAAAGTTTCTTGTTTTCTGCCGACGATTAACATTTCTTCTCAAGCCAGCTGCTGTCCGAGTGAATCAGGAATAGTTTCTCACTGACACTCCCCGTCCTATCGGACGAGGGTTCTTGGATCGCTCCAAGAGTTTCCTGTTTCAACGTTCGATGCTCAGAGAACAGCTTGGTTATCGCATAAAAGTTCCCATGATGAGAACTTTTACGG
>JBPCXN010000181.1:0-15242 GCA_051008495.1 Endozoicomonas sp.
CCGTAAAAGTTCTCATCATGGGAACTTTTATGCGATAACCAAGCTGTTCTCTGAGCATCGAACGTTGAAACAGGAAACTCTTGGAGCGATCCAAGAACCCTCGTCCGATAGGACGGGGAGTGTCAGAATCTAACAACCCACAGCTGAAGACAATCCGCAAAACGCCCTTCCCCGTAGCCTTATTGAATGCCACATTGGCATTATCTTGTGGCTGGTCACATACCCATGGAAAGGTATATGTACTTTTTCATGTCCTTTTACTGCCCATGCCCTGCCCATGCAAGAGCATTAGTGGCAATTCAGTGGAAAACTGATTGGGCTGACCAGTCACAGGAAAGTAGAGTTCGGCAAATTATCAGGAATGACAGGCTCGTGCAACTTGCCTTCAAACCTCAGTCAGGCTTAACTGATAAGGTTTTTGTCAACTTATTGCTGCGGAATTTCAGGTTGAGAACTGTAGATTGAGCATGGAAATATGATTGTATATCATCTAACAGGAAGAGCATTCAATCGCTTGACTATCTTGTCAAGCATGGCGGGATACAGCGGATGTCGCACCAGGTCCTGATAGGCAGAAGCAGTGAGGCCGGCCGGAAGCCAGTCTATTGTCGGCATGTACGCCGATTCTCCAGCGTTTTTCAGCAAAAAGTCCTGCAGCCAGCGGGCCTTCTTTTCATTCTCAGTCGCAGCCGCAGCAAATCGAATACCTGCCATATCCGCCACAAGGTCTGAGAAACTGAAGCCGCTGCCACCAGCCTGGGAGTCTGCCCGCTCTTTACTGACACCGATCCCAAGGGCGGTCTCTTCATCAAGAGTAAGCGCCAGGGCGGCACTGACCATGAAGTGCTGGGTAAGGTCCGCCCTGCCCCTGAGCAATATCGGCCTGTCTATGGGATGGGGCTTCATACCCGGCGCCAGAAGAGTCCTTACCGATGAGTCGGATACCTGGATCGCAAAGGCTCGCAACAGGCGCTGATTCTCTTCAGCTGCACTGTTCCCAGGCTCTGAGCTCCTTGCTCTTGCCAGTCCCATCATGGCTCTGAGCAGCCTGGACATATACAGCTGAGTGCCGCCTTCCTGGGCGGCAGCGGCATAGAGTACATCAAGATAGAGCTGCAGGGTTTCCCGCTCCTCTTTTGAGCCCAGCATCAGGTTCATGGCCTGGGATTTCAGCTGGTCCCGTAACTCCTTGTCTGAACGGTATACCAGGGCGATTTTATCGGGAAAGACAGTGAATCCCTTTACTGCACCCGTCACCGTTGTCCATACCCTGGCTTTATCTTCGGGCAGCTGTAAGAGCAGTTTTCCGGCACACCAGGACAGCAGGGCACCAGGAAATTTCACCTTGCCTATCTTCAGGTAATCCCAGTGAGGCAAGCCATTGCGCTCTGAAAACGATACCTCCAGGTTCAGGTATACCCCAGCCAGGTAAAGAGGTTTTATTGAGGTTTTGACAAACACCGAGGAATCCATGAATTCGGTCGCTACGCCCTCAACACTGACCAGGCTTTGGCCTCCCATTTTCGCCCTCTGGGCCGCATAGGAAACAAGACCTTCAATATCATCAGGCTGCAAAACCAGTTTGCTCAGCTGATCTCGGGTAAATGCCTGCTGAATACGCTCAATCCAGACCTCAGCCCGACTGAACGCCTTGTTGGGATTTGTTCCTGCTTTGACCACCTTGGGCTGGCTGTCAACGGACAGGAAGACCAGCAGAAATAGTGCTGCCGTGGTGGTCAACAAGATCGCTGTGACTGTTACAAAGAGTTTCCGAACCATGAGCATCCATGCCTTTTCATCCCGTAGGCTATCGGCATCGGCCGCCAGGGGTAGAGTCAGGCAGAATCATCATTATCGGCGGGATCGTAAAGAGGGACGTGCAGGCCAAACCTCACGGCCTCATGCACCAGTGACATGATATCCGTGGCCGCCAGAGCCTGCAGAGCGGACAGGTCATCCAGCAAGTAATAAAGTGGCTGCAGAATATCAATTCTATAGGGTGTTCGCAGAGCTTCCAGGGCATCAAACGCTTTCCTGGCAGGCTTATCACTGTCCAGGCAGTAAAGACTCTCGCTGTAGCTGGATAGTATCCCGCCACCGTATATCCTCAGACCTTCAGGGGTAGACAGCAGACCAAACTCCACCGTCATCCAATAAAGTCTGGCGAGATAAACCCGCTCCTCTTTGCTGGCTTCAAGGCCGAGCCGACCATAGGTGGCGGTAAAGTCAGCAAAGCCCTGATTGGTCAGAAGCGGACAGTGCCCAAATATCTCATGAAAAATGTCCGGCTCCTGGAGGTAGTCCAGGTCTTCGCGGGTGCGGATAAACGTGGCGACCGGGAATTGCCGCTCGGACAGCAGCTTGAAGAACCGGTCAAAAGAGATCAGGGCCGGCACTCTCGTCACCCCCCAGCCCGTTGTTTTCTCAAGCCCTCCCTGAACTTCACTTAGCTGGGGAATCCTGTCAGGAGGCAATCTCAAAAGTTCCAGCCCATCCAGGAACTCACTGCAGGCCCGACCGGGCAGAATCTTCATCTGCCGCTCGTAAAGGATCTTCCAGGTTTCATGCTCTTCAGCGGAATAACGGATAAAACCACTGCCATCAGGTTTGCGAGCTGTGTAGGTCGATGGCTTCTTCATTACTTCTCCTGACTGTATGGTTTTCTTCAAGCTTCCTTGAGCACACCTCTTCGAACCTGGTCTCTTTCCATGCTTTCGAACAGCGCTTTGAAGTTCCCTTCACCAAAGCCTTCATCGCCTTTTCTCTGGATAATTTCAAAGAAAATAGGGCCAATCACAGTTTCGGTAAAAATCTGCAGCAGCAGTCCGCCATCTTCAGTGGCAGCACCGTCCATGAGAATGCTTCTGGATTTCAGCTCTTCGATGTCTTCGGTCTGCCAGGGCAGCCTCTCCGTAAGCATTTCGTAATAGGTCTCCGGTGGCGGCGCCAGGAACTTTGCCCCGGCCGCTCGAAGCTGGTCAACCGTTCGATAAATGTCGTCAGTGGCCAGAGCAATGTGCTGAATGCCCTCCCCCTGGTATATCTCCAGATACTCTGCTATCTGACTCTTGTCGTCTGAAGACTCATTGATGGGAATGCGGACCTTCCCACAGGGGCTGGTCATGGCGCGGGACTTCAGTCCGGTCTGCTTACCCTCAATGTCGAAATATCGTATTTCACGGAAATTGAACAGCCTCTCGTAAAAGCCGGCCCAGACATCCATATTGCCTCGATAGACATTGTGAGTGACATGGTCAAGATACAACAGACCGCTGGAGTCCGTAGCTTCTACCGGACTTTCTATGGGAATAAAGTCGTCATACAACAGGGGGGCAGCTTCGTCGTATTGATCCACAAAGTACAACAGGCTGCCACCTATACCCAGAATGCAGGGAAGCTCCCTGCCCCCGATAGACAATTCAGAAACGCCAGCTTCTGCCTCAAGGTTCAGCGCTCTGCTGAAGGCGTAATCGGCATCAGCGACCCTGATGCCGAAGGCGCAAGCACAGGGTCCATGTTTTTTGGCAAACTCATGACCAAATGAGCCTCTTTCGCCGTTCACCAGGAAAGTTATATCGCCCTGCCGGTAGAGTGTCAGATCTCTGTAACTGTGCCTTGCTACGGGAATGAGTCCGAGGCTGCTGAACAGGCTATGCAGCTCCCCTGGGTGGAAAGAAGAAAATTCAATGAACTCAAAGCCATCGGTACCCATTGGGTTGACGTCGGTAATCAATGGTGACTGGCTGCGTTCCTTCATGGAGGCCCCCTTGATGAGTGGGTTTTATCGGGAATGGCGGTCACGCTTTTGGCTGACCGGCTGTTTACCGTGAACACTTTTTCATCACCAAGGGTGACGAAAAAATGTTTCATCTCTCATGGCTGTTTATGCCTACAGTATAAATCGACAACAGGTATGTCGCCGTGAGTTTCACCTGCCGGTAGAGCAGGGCTCAGGCATCAGTTTTTACTGCAATCCTCCTCAGACAAAATACTGCCTGTCTGTATTTCAATCAGTTCCAGAGAAGCTTGCCCTGGATTCGATAATTTGTGCAGGACTCCAGCAGGTACAGCCACAGACTCTCCGGCAGCAAGCTCCTGCCTGCTCCCGCCAACGTCGATATCGGCTATGCCTTTTATCACAGTCCAGTTTTCAGTCCGGTAGATATGCTTGTGTGGACCCAACGTTGACCCCGGATTCACCTTCAGTCGCCGAATCCTGAATCCACAGCCCTCTGTAACCAGGGTGCTACTGCCCCACCCGGTATATTCAGTAGTACCGGCTTCCAGTTCAGTTCTGCCATCCTGCCAAAGAGTTTCAACCAGGCTTTTCACATCCGGGTTCTTCTTGCTGGTCAACAGAATGGCATCATCGGTCTCGACCAGCAGAAGGTTTGACACATCAAGGGCTGTTACCAGCCTTTTGCTTGAGAAGATCGATGTATTCGTGCATTTTTTCAACACTACATCGCCCATCACTCTGTTGCCGTACTCATCTTTTTCAATGGTTTCCGTGAAGCTGGACCAGGAGCCGAGGTCTGTCCAACCTGCATCCAGGGGAACAACAACACCGCGCCGGGTGTTTTCCATCACGGCGCAGTCAATGGATTCAGATGGGCAAGTGCGGAAGGCGGTTTCATCCAGTTCGAGCATACCGTCCACTTCTCTCAGCCTTTTGAGAGCCTCGTGACAAGCGTTCACCATTTTTGGCCGATAGCGCCACAACTCGTCGAGAAAATCCTCAGGACGAAACAGATACATACCGCTGTTCCAATAATACCTTTCGTCTGAGACGAAGTTCTGGGCTTTTTGCAGACCAGGCTTCTCCATAAAAGCGTCAACCGAAAAAGCCCCTTCCAATTCACTCCCCCTGCGAATGTAGCCATAGCTGGTTTCAGGGTAATCAGGGATCACACCAAAAGTCACCAGATAGCCTTGATCAGCAAACTTTTCCGCCTCTTTCACCGCATTCAGGAAAGACCCGGTGTCGGTCATCTGATGATCTGCGGGCAATACCAGCAGAGGTTCCTGGCAGCCCTGCTCCAGCAGGCTCAGAGCCATAAGAGTGACAGCAGGCGCCGTATTTCTGCCGACAGGTTCAAGCAATACAGTGTCCGGGGTGATACCTGCCTGTCGGCACTGCTCAGCCATAAGAAAGCGATGCCGCTTGTTGCAGACAATGGTTGGCTGCTTGACTGTGAGATTTTCCAGGCGCAGGAGTGTCTGCTGGAACATCGACAGCCCGGATTGCAGGGGAATAAACTGTTTGGGGCAGTTCTGCCGGCTGAGTGGCCAGAGCCGGATACCACTGCCGCCGGATACAATAAGCGAGATCATTGCTCTCTTATAAAGCACAAAAAACACAAAAAGCACAGTTCCAAGAACGGCTAAAATTTGTGGATCTTGCTATTAACCTATCAACCTTTTCCCGTAATGGCTAAATGGTTTTTCCTGGCGGCCCTGGTTTTAGCGGTGACCGGATTGATCCTGCAATTCGCCCCCTGGATTATGGGCTGGTTTGGCCGGTTGCCCGGCGACATTCACCTTCGAGGTGACCACTACCAGATTTTTATCTCTGACGTCCATGGTTCTGCTCAGTCTTGGTATCAGCCTGCTTCTGCGCCTGTTTTTTCAGTAAATGATCCTCGTTCGTAGAACGTGGTCAGGAGGTGCTTTGTTAAAAATAGGCTTAGACATTGCCGTGGTGAATACGTCTTCAGCTACACTGCTAACATTCAAAGTGCGACATAGAATACCCCGTTACGGCCTTAACTGGCATGTCTATCATGAAACGAACCCATTGCTTCACTCTCATCTTTTTCATAGCCTGTACGCAATACTCCTTTGGCAGCTATAACACAACCAATGCTACTGGCTCAGCCTCGGCTTCGGGCAGCACGGGCTTAGACTTCACTCTGAGCCCCAGCCTTCAGGGAGACGAGTCTGAACGATTAGCCAGTGCTTTGGCTTCTCTCTCTTCTACCATTATGTTTCGTTGTGAATTTAACGGATTAAGGACAATTTATGTTCCCAAAACAGCACAGGAACTCAATGAGTGGATTACAGGAAATGAAGACAGAGAAACGGTTCAGCAATTTTTGTTGATGGAGCCTCTTTATACCCTATATGGCCCACTGAACTTCAAGGGCCATACCAATATCTGTGGCCTCCCGAACCTGCTTCCCCAGATGGCTCGCCCAACAACCAATTCGCCACCACCAGATGATATCCCCACTGACAATAGAAACAGCGAGTTGGTGAAACTACTTTTTAAGATAGACATGTACCCATACAAAAACAGTTTCCCGCCCCCCCGGTTGGAAACAAGCAGCCAGCTCATGCTGAGGAATCTAGCCTTGCACTATGAAGGACCTAAAACACTTCAACATCAGGGAGTACTTCGTTCCAACGCCGGAGGAGCTGCCCGATTGCAGAATATTCACCTTAAAGACCTGACCGGCGCAAGCGCTCGCATGATGTCAATATACAAATCATCGCTTATAGCAAAAGACTGCGAATTTACATTCCAACACCGACGCCAGCAGAGAAGTAGCAGCCTGTTGCTTGACTGGACATCCTTTATTCAACTTGAAAATACCCGCCTTATCAGTAAAGGAATAAATGGCCGAACCATTGAGTGGACTGGTCAACAGAAGGAGGAATCACTTCAACCCTCCTTTTTTAAAAACCTGACTTTTGAAGCGCCCGACAAAATGGCTCACATCACAGCCATCAACTTGAGTTGCGGAGGTTCAACCTGTGTTTCCCCCCTTCAGATCAAGGGTAATGAATTTATAGGCGGGTACCGTAATGGCATTGACTTTGATGGACAGTTTTTTCTTCAGCCTGAAGGCAATACAGGCAACCGCTGGCAATCCAGCAACAGTGTTGGTTTAGCCTGTTATGGTACTGTACAGGATGTGGATGTTTATTTTGTAGACGGTTCAAGCTGCCACAACCTTAACCCAACAACAGTACCATCACCCTCCCCCCCTTTACCCAGTGCTTCTCCGTCTTCATCTCCAGTGAATTCTGCGGAAACCAGTATGCCAGCTATCACTCTGCTGCTTGGGGCAGCCATTACCTCTGTTATTCTTCAATACTCTTTGTTGAATTGAATTAGAAGCTGTTGGGATTTTAGTCACAAATCTCTGGCGCCTGATAATCCAGCCCCATCAGCCGGAAATAATTTTCACCCATGGCAATGTTCCGGAAGGCATTGTCGTCAAGATACTTGTTGATTTCACTGTTTATCTCCAACTCACTTTTATACACCTCAAAATTCTTGTCTCGGGATGCAACAAAGTCAGTGCCGGGTAAGATTCGGTCAGAATACTCATTGATAAATGCGGTATAAGAGTCTCTGTGCTGACTGAAGTAGTTATCCTCCAGTACCCGCCAGGTAATATCCAGCATCAGGTTCGGGTGGGCATCCAGCATGACTTTCATCGTTTGAATATGCTCTTCAGGCGGGATAGTCACCAACTCTTTCGACAGTCCCATATGCGCCCAGACAACCTTATTGTCAGGATACAGCTCCAGCACATGCTCCATGAGATGCAGGAATTTTTTAGGCTCTGAGTCACTGCCTAAATCAGAGTGTATGTTGATAGGAATATTCCTGTCCCTGAGGATCGCCATGAACTCAGCCCATTGGGCAATGTCCTGTCTGGCTGCAGGTTCATGCTCATTCCCGAGCAATGCCTGTTTAATCAGGTTTACTTCCCCCATCCATTTGAACATGCCAGGGTATTCCCGATCATATAAATGGATGAGATCAACGATGTCATCCGGATTTGCCAGGTCAGGAAATGTCATGGACAACGTCATATGTATTTCGTCAGAATCAAATTCCAGGTAGTCTTCGGCATTGGCAAAATCGTTCTTGATACTTGGTAAGGCAGGGGTTCCCAGACAATTGAGGTAATATGTGCAGCCAGAGTCAACGGGCAAAGACTGTCCAATACCATATACATTGACAAAAAGAACACCCGTTTGGTCTAAATAGTCACTCATTTCCGGAAATGGCACGGGAAGGCCACCAAAGGGTCTGAAATGAACATGGGTATCGACCACAGAAGTGAAAGGCTCTTTGTCACGGTCATAACACTGTGCAGGTTGCCTGAACGAACCAAGGTCACGCCTGACTGAGCTAGTACAGCCAGCCGCAAATGCAGCTATTAGAATAACGATGAGAGCAGGCCTGATATTCTTATTCAATTGAATTTCCCTATTCATGTCCGAATGAAGAGCAAAGCTGTCACTACTTCACGCAGAGTATTGTCAGAACCATTCTGCCAATCTTTAGCGCTGAAGAATAGAGTATAAAATGATCTATTTGCTGCTGGATTGAAACCTGAAGATAGAGCCAAACGACACAAAACTGACGACATCAGGCGAAAGGGTTCTCGGGGAATGAAAACTAGAAAGAACCCCTCTCTGGAAGTGATTGAAAGGAAAGCGGATGGGATCTAGTTAACTCTCATCCGGTCATGCACATGTCAGGGTTCAGTTATCGCTGCAGCAGCGGCTCTGGCAGTCAGAATACAGCCTGGCAGAAAGGTGCCTTCCAGAGATCGTTTACCGCTGGCTCCACCGCCACCAAAGCCGGCGGCTTCCCCCACTGCATAAAGCCCTGGTATTGAGCTACCGCTATCATCAAGCACCCTGCTCTTCAGATCTGTCTGAATGCCACCAAGACTTTTACGGGAAATCAGCTGCAGGCGAATGGCAATAAGCGGGCCTGCTTTGGGATCCTGGATCGGTGCTGGCTTACAGGTTCTAATTTTGTCTGAACGCCAGTGGCGGGCATGTTCAATTCGACGAATCTGGTCATCATTAAAGAAAGATGAGCCCTTGCTGAAATTGCTGTCGTACTGATCAAGGAGCGTTTGAAGGCGTGGTAGCTCGATATCCTGTGTTCCTGTCAGCGCATTCATCTTTTCCACCAGCTCAGACAGATTGTCAGCCACCAGAAAACTGTCGCTTTCAGTCTGCATCTGTCGTATCAGGCGGTGATTACCAAGCAACGATTCCTTAAGAAACTGCAGGAGTTTTTTATCGCGGATTGGCTGATTATGCTCCGCACCGGAAATGGCAAACTCCTTGGCCGCAATTCGCCAGTTCAACAACTGCCAGGTATAGGGCTTATCCTGTTCAGCCACCCTCTGGCACAGGTAATTAGTGTCAAAACCGGTCACCAGGGGATCAGGACCGATTCGTTCGCCGCGGTGGTTCAACCAGAGCGCCGATTTACAGGGAATAAGGCTCAAACCATGGTCAGGAAAGTGTGGCTGGGGATGGGGGATTCCCGCGGCATAATTCCACATCTTGTCTGCGTGAGTAACCTGCCCGCCGATTGCATTAACCTGATCGTGAATCTTGCCATCGGCGTAAGGATGTGCACCATTAAGCATCCCGGAAGGTGGTTCGCCCCAGGGCTTATACCAGTTCTCCCGGACACGCTCTAAAGTACCGTTAATACCACCGGTGGCAACCACCACATTGTCGGCTGATACCGTGAAATCACTGCCATTCAGTTCATTCTTGCCGATGGCTCCAGCCAGATGCCCACCCCCGGTCAACAACTCATCAACCCGGTGGTGGTGTAACACTGTGAGATTATTGGCCCGGGGTGAGTTAAGCAGTTTGCCGATGAGCGTCTCGGTCATGGCCAGTGAACAGCCCCAGAGGATATGGTAACGGGGCAATGAGTTTCCGGATGTGTAGAGTCCACGCTCAACCCAGTTGACGGCAGGAAAAAAGCTCAACCCTTGGTCACGCAGCCACCGGTAAACCCGGGGATAGCTTTCATTGACGTAGTACTCTGCCCAGCGCTTCGGCCAGTGGTCAGCTTCACTAAATTCGGCAAAACTGTGCCAATCCTGAAGAGCCTGCTCAGGGGTATCCCTGATGCCCATGCGCTTCTGTTCCGGAGTGCCGACAAGACACATCCCACCAAAGGCCCAGCGGGCCAGACCACCGAAACGTTCTTTACTATCCCGGTCTACGACAATGACCTGCTGTCCCTTCTGCAGCAGCTCCAGAGCGGTCACAATCCCGGCGATACCGCCACCAACAATCAGAGTGTCACATTGATATTCCTGCAAACTCACACGACCTCCCCCTGAGGCAAAAACTACCCGTTAAGGCTCATGCTAGAGTAGCCATTGTCAGTGAGCGATGGTAAAAATACCCTAAACGACACACTTCACCGTGCCGCGCATCATAAGGAATAATAACCAGTGCAGTATGAATCCAGGAACCTTGCCGTCGAAGAACTTATCGGACACCTCTATCGAGCCACCAACAGAATTGGCGTTGATGAATTCCGTCGCTGGGCACTGCTACAGGTGAATGAGATTCTGCCTTTTGATGCCGCGCTATGGAG
The DNA here is from genome assembly GCA_051008495.1 of Endozoicomonas sp. Taxonomy (GTDB): domain Bacteria; phylum Pseudomonadota; class Gammaproteobacteria; order Pseudomonadales; family Endozoicomonadaceae; genus Endozoicomonas_A. The sequence continues at coordinate 10,388 of JBPCXN010000181.1, forward strand.
TACAGGCCGGCGACACCCTCTTACTGTCTATACCCAGACCCTGGTCAATCTCTCCGATGACTTTCCTGATACCCTGCTGACACGTGCCAGCAGTAACCCTCTGACAAAAGAGATCAGCGCCAACCTGGGACAGGCATTTGACATGACTGATGTCATTGAGGATGAGCAGTTCTACGCATCAGAGCTCTATCAGACAGTTTTCGCTCCACAGGGTATCGAACGTATCCTGTCGTCTCTGCACCAGGACTCACGCAGCGGAATATTGACACTGTTATCGTTGTATCGGTGTGAGCGAAAGATACGTTTCAATGAAGAAGAGAAAGCACTGCAGCAGAGGCTGCTCTACCACCTGCTCAATGCTGCTTCCCATAACGCATTTCTTCATATTGAACGACATTCAACACCGGACTCAAGCAGAGTGTCGGCCCTCTGTAACCGGGAAGGTTCTTTCCATGAAGTGCAGACCGCATTTCTTGACCGGCTTGAAACCTGTTTTCCCTCAGCACCTCTGACCTGCCTGCCTTTTTCACTTCCTGAACCGGGACAACATCTGCTGCCAGAAGGGCTGTGCTGTATGGTTGAGCCGATTGGTGAGCTCTACTGTGTGGATATCTGGCCGGAGGGCCCGCTGGATAACCTGACACAAAGGGAGCGGGAAGTTGTCGACGCAATTTCCCAGGGTCTGAGCTTCAAGGTCATAGCCCGGCAGCTGGGGCTCTCCCCTTCAACAGTATCAAACCATCTCTACCGGGTTTACAACAAACTGGGGGTTACCAGCCGGACCGAACTGGCCCAGCTGGTAAAAGAGCAGAAATAATCAAAACGGGTGGCTGACGACATCAGGCAGGAATTACCCTGCGTTTTAATGCCCGACCGATCATTCTCACCTTGTTTTGAAACGGCATCCGCTTGAGGTTAGTGCCAACAATGCCCTTGGTGAAGCGGGTTTTCTTGCTGTAGTCGACGTTAACATCAAGTACCACCGGACGATTCGAGGCGGCGATACTGAGCGCTTCATCCAGTGTACTGTCAACCGTACTATTGTCTTCCATGCGGATGTAAGCGGCCCCTGTCGCTTCCGTTATGCCCCGAATACGGATATTCCCCAGCTGTGTACAGGTCTTGCGGTTATAGGGTATCTGTTGAGCCTGGGAGATCTGGGATAACTCGCCATCATTAAAGACTACGAATACGGCTCCAATACTCAGTGACGAAGCAGTGATTAATTCCATACAGGTCATCAGAAAAGCGCCGTCACCAATAATACCCACTACCTGTTGCTGAGGATTGGCCATCTTTGCAGCTATGACTGCCGGTACGGCATAGCCCATGCAGTTAAAGTCGGTGGGGGAAATAAAGCGGCGGGACTGATGAATGGGCATCAACTCTGCAGTCAGGAAGGTATGATTGCCGTCATCGGTAACCACGAAGTCCTCGTCGCCAATGTGCTGCCTCAGGCCTTCAAAGAACAGGGCGGGATTGACTCTGTCGCCACTGTCGTGCGCCATCCACTCATCGCGATACGCCTGCTTCTGTTGCAGAATCTGATTTTGGACAGCAGCATCTTGCCGTTTTTCCGGCTGCAAACGGAAAACAGCCTCCAGTAGCTTTTCCAACACCTGGCCTGAATCGCCCTCGATCGCCACTTTAGCCGGATAATTGACGCTGAACACCGACGGGTTGATATCAATATGGATCAGATTTTCTGGAACCTTAACACCAAAGCTGCCGGTGCCGATCTCTGAAAAACGTGTGCCGACTGCCAGCAGACAGTCACAGGATTCAAACGCTGATGTTGCTGCCGGGACGGCTGCGGGTCCGAAACTCATGCCGGTATGCAGAGGATGGTTTGCGGGAAAAGCACTCAACCCCTGCAGGGTCGTAGATACAGGTGCACTCAGGTGCTCTGCCAGGGCAATACTGTGTTCCGCAGCATCAACAGCTCCCCAACCCAGAAAAATGCCGGGGCGTTTGGCTTCTGTTAACAGCTTTGCTGCCTGATCCAGCAGTTCATTGATAGCAGATTTCTGGTGATATTCCTTCTTGTGAAAAGGTGTTATTTCATCCACTTCACCTTTATAAAGCTGAACATTCACTGGCACTTCGACAAAGACCGGCCCGGGCTCGCCACTCACCGCAAGCTCATAAGCTTCATAAATGGTGGGAATGACGTCCTGTTGAGATTCTACCTTGTAAGTTTTCTTGGTGATGGGTTCGAGTAACTTGTGCTGATCCATGTCGTGTAGCTGGTACTCGAATTCAGAGTCACTGCGAATACCGCCGGAGATAACCAGCATGGGAATACCATCAAGAAAGGCTTCACCAATGCCACTGGCAGCATGGGTCACCCCCGCCGCCGGCACAATCAGCATGGTACCGATACTGCCAGACGTGCGACTCATGGCATCGGCCATAAAAGCGCCGCAGCCTTCGTGGGTAACGAGAACAGGCTGAATCTGTTCTGAACTTTCCAGCTCATCGTAGATTTCAGTGTTGTGAACGCCTGGAATGCCAAAAGTATGGGTCACTCCAATCTGCTCCAGTGCATAACGCACCAGCCACGCGCCTGTTTTTTTCATCACACTGCCTTTTTATTTGTTATTGGTATGTCAGGGTTGGTCATGTCAGAAATTATCAGGCAGGCAGACGCCCTGCCCTATGGTAAAAATACCCTAACCTGGCGCTTCACGGTTCCATTATTTCATGAGTTGCGCGCACACTTGATAATCAGTTTTCTTAGCCAGCGATGCGCCGGGTCAGTTTCCATACTTTCATGCCAATACAGATAGGTATTGAGATTGGGGAGTGTGACCGGCATCGGCAGAATCCGGTTGTCAATCTGCTGAGCAAGCTGGGTGGCGTAGGTCTTTTGCATGGTCAGGATGAGATCTGAGTGACTGACAACCTGGCAGGCGCTGTTATGGTTCTGGCATCGCAGGGCTATATTCCTCCTGTAGCCGAGTCTGGCAAGCTCATGATCTTCAAAACCGGGGCCCCTTTTGCGGGAGGAAACCTGTATGTGCTCTTCGGCTAGATAGGCTTCAATGTCCAGGTCCTTTTCAGAGCGGATACGAGGGTGTTCCCTGCTGACAACCACTGCCATGGCATCGTCGGTTGCCGGGGAATAATGCACTTTGTCGTCCACCGCCATCAGAATATCCATGGAAAAATCAATGCTCCCAGATGCCAGGTCCAGGGCCATCTGGCGGCGGCTCATCTGTACAGAGTTGACGTAGATGCCCGGAGCATGCTGACGCAGATAGGGCACCAGCGCTGAAAGCAGCCAGGTTTCCGCCATTTCCCGAATAGCAATATTGAACACCTTCCCGGCACCGGCAGGATCAAATTCAGTCTCTTTTTCGGTGGTGCCTTCGAGAATTCTGAGGGCGTTTCTTACCTCCGGCATGATCCTCCGTGTGTAGGGACTGGAAATCATCTGCCGACCCTGACGGCTGAACAGTGGATCATCCAGCCGTTCTCTCAGACGGTTGACGGCATGGCTGACTGCCGGCTGTGTCAGGTTCAACACTTTCGCCGCTCCGGTAATGGAGCCCTGACTAAAAACAGCTTCCAGTACAACATAGAGGTTAAGGTCGATACGGCTGATTTTCATCAATAAACAACTGCCTTATTGTATTTATTGCGGACAACTGAATTTTTAACGCCCTGGCGCAGATGCTAGCAAGCCTCTGCCTGGAAGAAAAACCATAAATGAAATTTATGGAAACCAATCAGGTCTATTCATTTGATTGAATCATTCGCAGTCCATAGTATTTCCCAGATACCAACACAAATAACAAGAGTTGCACTTATGAAGGCCCTGCTTTGCAAAAAACACGGTACACCTGAAGACTTGGTTATAGAAGAGGTCCCGTCGCTCTCCCCCGGCAAGAGTAACGTTCTGGTCAGGGTTCACGCCGCCGGCCTGAATTTTCCGGACACCCTGATTATCCAGGGCAAATATCAGATTCAACCACCATTGCCTTTCTGTCCTGGCAGTGAGATGGCAGGTGTTGTCCTTGAAACCGGAGAGAATGTCACCGGCTTCAAGCCCGGAGACAGAGTCTTCGGCCTGACCGGCTTTGGCTCATTCGCCGAAGAAGTGGTTGTTCCAGCCCACAGCCTGACCAGGGTTCCTGAAGCTCTGTCCATGCAACAGGCAGCCGGCTTTTCCATGGTTTACGGTACTTCTTACCACGCACTCAAACAGCGGGGACGTTTAAAAGAAGGTGAAACTCTGCTGGTAATGGGTGCAGGCGGCGGCGTCGGGCTTACTGCCGTTGAGCTGGGTCACGCCATGGGAGCCAGGGTTATCGCCGCGGCCAGCAGTGATGAAAAGCTGGCCGCAGCAAAGTCTGCTGGCGCCGACGATGTCATCAACTACACCAGCGAACCCCTGAAAGAAACCATCAAACAGCTGACCGGCGGCAAGGGAGCCGATGTCGTTTATGATCCGGTAGGCGGAGAACTGGCTGAACAGGCACTGAGGGCAACAAACTGGAACGGCCGCTACCTGGTGATTGGCTTTGCCTCGGGTGACATCCCCAGTTTCCCGGCCAACCTGCCACTGCTTAAAGGCTGTGACATCTGTGGAGTCTTCTGGGGAAGCTTTACCAGCCGTGAGCCGGAAGCCAATCGCCAGAACTTTACGGAACTCTTCTCAATGGTTGCTTCCGGGGCCATTACTCCAAAAGTCACCAGGGTCTACCCGTTTACAGATTATGCCGGGGCTTTTAATGCCCTGGGTAACCGGAGCGCAGTCGGCAAGCTGGTTCTCGATCTTGCGCAGGAATAATTTTTCAAGGAGTGAAACATGCCATCAATACTGGTAACCGGTGGAGCCAGCGGACTCGGG
>JBPCXN010000182.1:0-12852 GCA_051008495.1 Endozoicomonas sp.
ACCTGGAGGCTGCGGAAATACTGAAATGTTCGATATTTGATGTGTACGAAAATAAGCGAACATTGCTCGTCGGCTTCTCGCTAGCTCTTTTTCCGCCATGACAGCATTTTGTCGGCAGATCCATGCAATAAGCATGAATATGCCGACAAAACGTGTCAGCCAAAAAAATAGCAGAGCGAGAAGCTCGAAACTTTATGAAATTTCCGGGCTAGAGCAGTCAGACAAAAACGACGAAATGGAAGTACGAGGCGAGACCTGCGCCCAGGCAGAAACCGGCGACGATGTCGGCAGGGAAATGCACTCCAAGAATTACTCTGGAAAGCCCTACCGACGATGCCCATAGAAGCAGAGGAATGGCTGCGGCTTCATAATGAAAAGCGGTAATAAAGGCCAGGAGGAAGGCTGCAGAGGTGTGTCCCGAGGGAAAACTGAACTCGTCTGAGGCAGTGATTGAAGCAACAAAGGAGGGAATGGCTGCTGGTGGGCGCTTACGTTTGAGGCGGTTTTTCAGCAGCCAGTACAGCACTCGTTCAGCGGCAAAGGCGGCTGCCAGAGACTTAATGAAAGCCATGGCCTGCGAGCCATACCAGGCCCAGATCAGCATGGGCAGAACGACTTGAGAGTAACCGTCACCGGTACGGGAAATAACCTTGGCGCAGCGCTTCAGATTTGGGAACTGGCAAATCTGTACGCACCATAGAAACAGGCGTTGGTCGTAGTGGTGAAGTCGGCTTAATATCTCCATAACCCTGAGGCTAGAGCAGGGTTATGGCGGTTTGGTTAAGGGTTGGTTGCAATTCGGTGAAATCTATCGTCAAGCGGTCACCGACAAACCGGAAGGATACGGATTTTGTTCAACTACCCACTTAAATTAGAATGACCCGATGACCAGGCAGGAAAAGCTAAAAGCTTTACTAAAATTTTCCCCTGAGAACAGTAATCCAGGGGCTCTCTTTTTGACAGGCGGCTCTCATTATTGCCGGAGATTTTGAATGGCAACCCTCAAGGAGATCGCGCTCGAAGCGGGCGTTTCCCTGTCAACGGTATCCAGAGTTCTGAATGACGACCCAACCATCAGTGTCAAGAACGAAACCCGGCACAGGATTTTCGAGATTGCCGAGAAGCTGGAGTACACCACTGCACGGGCCCGCAAAACAAAGCAGCAGGTCGATTGCAGTTTACTGGCGCTTTACAACTACCATCAGGAACTGGAAGTCAGCGATCCTTATTATTTGTCCATTCGCTACGGGATTGAGCGTCAATGCAAGAAACTAAATATACGACTGACCAGCAGCTATGAACTGCAGGATGGTGGCAGTTACCATGGTATTGATGGGGTACTCTGCGTTGGTTCTATCTCGGAAGACCAGCTGGACAAGGTCAGAAAGGTTTCGGAGAACCTGGCCTTTGTAGATACCAGTCGCTATGAGGGTACATACGACAGTGTTTTTACGGATTTGACGAAGATCGGTCGTGACGTGATTGATTTCTTCTGCTCTCAGGCATATCGGCGGGTAGGGTATATCGGTGGGCAGGACGCTTCCGGGGAGGTGGATGTCCGTGAAGAGGCTTTTCTCAAACAGGGTCAAAAGAAAGGGGTTGTCGATCCCAAAGATATTTATCGAGGCGATTTTTCCAGTCAGTCGGGCTATACGCTGACGCAGGAGATGCTTGAGCGAGGGCTTCCCGAGGCGGTATTTGTGGCTTCCGACTCAATAGCCATCGGTGTGCTGAGAGCACTTCATGAAAGGAATATCCTAATCCCTCAGGGTCTGGCTCTGGTCAGTGTTAATGATATACCTACTGCAAAATTCACCTTCCCTGCACTGTCTACCTACCGTATCCACTCTGAACTGATGGGGATTCAGGCAGTTAATCTGCTGACAGATCGCATCAGGGAAGGTCGGGATGTGCCTCTCATTATCACTTCGCCGGCGACGCTGAAGCTCCGTGGTACAACGCGTTGAGAAAATTACGCTGTCAACGGTAACAGGAAAAGCAGTTCTGGCTGCTGATGGTTCAGTGTCCATTGCTGCGCTTTTCTGTTTCTTTTTCGACAGGCTGCTGTCTATCAGGTGCTTTTTTACTGCTTTTTCCTGACTTTTCCTTGTTATCCACTCTCCCGGCCGCTCAGTCTCTTGATGTCTTCTGGTAGTTATTCCCCTGAACTCGGTTGGTTTCGATTGTCGGCGATCACAAATGTTAATTATTGATCCAGATCAAGTGAGCAGGGTTGAACTTGCGGTACCATTTGTTTAGTAAAATTTTACTTGAATAGACATGCTGAAAATCGAATTGAGATCTGCATTCAGACATCTCCAGCAGGTTTTCAGGCGTGTATCAGAGCAGGGGTTCCCTTTACTTCTGCGGATGATGACTAAATAGAACCTTCCACCCAGTTCGGAGTTATCTATGAGTGAAACCAATCGGGGCACCATTGGTAAGTTTGCCTTGCTCGCCTTGACGTTTACCGCAGTTTTTAATGTACGTAATATAGTCAACAACAACATTGAGCTGGGGCTCAGTTCGGCACCGATATTCCTGATTGCAACCCTTGTTTACTTCATCCCGTTCGTCTTCATTGTGGCTGAATTTGTCTCTGCCAATAAGAATTCTGAATCTGGTATGTACGACTGGCTCAAGAAGCCTCTCGGAGGGCGGGCCGCTTATCTGGGCTCCTTTACTTATTTCTTTGTAAACCTGTTCTGGTTTACCTCTCTGTTGCCCAACGTCATCGCTTACGCGTCTTATGCATTGCTGGGCTATGAGCAAACCTTCTCCCCAATGGCGACAGCGGTTGTTTCTATCGCCTTGTTTGCCCTGGCGACCTTTGTTTCTACCCGCGGAGCCAGCTGGCTCGGAAAGATCACTTCTGTAGTGGCTACGGTAGTTCTGGCGCTGACTGTTGGCTATATCTTCATGGCTGGAGGCGCACTGCTGGGTGGGCTGGAGCCAGCTGATCCGATCACCATGGACGCCCTTACTCCAACGATTACCTGGACGACACTGGGTATCATGTGCTGGATTTTTCAGGCTGCCGGTGGCGCGGAAAGTATTGCCGTATACCTGAACGATGTTAAGGGGGGCTCTAAAACCTTCGTCAGGGTGATCATTGCTGCAGGTGTTGCTATTGGCCTGATGTATGCCCTTGGATCCCTGCTGATCAACGTCTTTGTTCCACGTGCAGAGCTGACATTTACCGGTGGCATGGTTGAGGTATTCACCGGAATGGCCAGTCACTATGGCTTCTCTACAGCCATCACTGGGCGCGTCGTGGGTGTCGTACTCTTTGCCGCAATGTTCGGCAGTCTGCTTATGTGGTCAGCAACTCCTGTGAAAATTCACTTTTCAGAGATCCCTGAGGGTATCTACGGAGAGAAGACAACCCAGCTCAATGAGCACGGTGTTCCTGCTCGGGCTGCATGGGCTCAGTTTATCCTGGTTATCCCTCTGATGTTTATTCCAGCACTGGGCAGTGACACCGCCCAGGAGCTGATGAACATGACCATTAACATGACTGCAGCAACCGCTATGCTGCCACCTATCTTCATCATGGTTGCCTACTTCATGCTGCGCAAGAATCATGACGAAACAGAGCGTGAATTCCGCATGGGCTCTCGCACAGTTGGCATGGGTGTGACGGCAATGTTGCTGACTATTTTCACCATTGGCTTCCTGGCTGCCACATTCCCTACCGGCGGCGATGTTCTGCAAATTCTGCTGTACAACGTATCCGGTGTCGTTGTTTTCCTTGGCGCAGCAAACCTCTGGTACAGCCGTTACCTCAAGCTCAATGGCCAGGACCAGCAGGAAATTCTGAAACCTGCGCTGGCCCAGCCCTGATCTGATACCTCCTGACTTCTCATAACAATTTCCACCAGTCAGTCATGCTGACTGGCTGGTGGCCTGCTGATTTTTTTCGGAATTCCCAATATGAGCGCTGTCGTTTTTGACGAACAACAAGCTATCGCCCTTTACGAAGAGATCGATCATGTACCGGCGGTGATGGAAGATCACAAGATCAATGGCATCAATAAAGAAGCGCCGCGCAGTAACGCTTTTCCTTTTGCTCATGAATCCCTGGCAATCAATAACAAGCCAGAGTTGGCAGCCAATCACCTGTCTCTGAATGGCCTGTGGAAGTTCAACTGCGCCTACAATCCTGAGTCCCGTCCGAAAGGGTTCCAGGCAGAATATTACGATGTATCGAGCTGGGATAGCATCCAGGTTCCTGGTAACTGGGAGGCTCAGGGCTTCGACAAGGCTATTTACCTGGATGAACGTTTTCCATTCACCACTGAGTGGCCGAAGGTGCCAAGGGACTACAACCCAGTGGGCTCCTATCGTCGTGAATTTGAATTGAACGACAGCTGGAATGAGAGGGAGATTTTCCTGCAACTGGGGGGTGCCCGTACGGCCACCTTTATCTGGGTCAATGGACAGCGCGTAGGTTACACCCAGAACGCCAAAAATCCGGCAGAGTTCAATATCACCCCTTATGTTCGTGAGGGTAAGAACTCTATAGCTCTGGAGGTGTACCGCTGGTCAAACGCCAGCTACCTGGAAAAGCAGGATATGATGGATATGTCCGGAATGGAGCGGGATGTCTTTATCTATTCCACGGACAAAGCCCGCATTTTCGACTTTGACTGTAAGGCAACGCTTGATGAAACCCTGACTCAGGGTAGCATCCAGCTGGATGTCGACCTGAAACACTGCCTGCAGGAAGCTCCTTCCGGCCTGACCTTAAAAGCCCAGCTGCTGGAGGATGATCAGGGTTTTGTTCCGGCAATCTCTCTGGAGCAATCCGTTACTTTTGAAGATTCTGAACAGCGACTGGCATTTTCTGCAGAGCTTTCAGCTCCTCGCCTGTGGAGTGCAGAAACGCCGAACCTCTATACATTGCTGCTGACTCTCCAGGATGAGAGTGGACGGATTTTTGAGAGTACCTCGCACAAGGTGGGCTTCCGTCGTATTGAGATTGTTGATGGCCAGCTGTTGGTGAATGGTAAAGCGATCAAGATCAAGGGCGTCAACCGTCATGAGCTGGACCCGCACCTGGGGCATGTGGCCACTGAAGAGACCATGCTCAAAGACATCCGTCTGATGAAAGAGCACAATATCAATGCCGTGCGCACCAGTCATTTCCCTTGCCATTCTCGCTGGTACCAGCTGTGTGATGAGTACGGTTTGTATGTAGTGGATGAAGCCAATATCGAATCTCATCCTCTGGCATTGAAACCGGAAACGCAAATCGGTGATACGGAGTCCTGGATTCCTGCCCACCTGGATCGCATGCAAGCCATGGTTGAGCGGGACAAGAACCATGCCTGTGTGATCATCTGGTCTTTGGGCAATGAATCTGGCACTGGTATGGTTTTCGAGACGCTCTATAACTGGACCAAAAAGCGTGACGGCAGTCGCCCGGTACAGTATGAGCCTGCTGGCGAAGAACATTATACAGATACTGTCTGCCCCATGTATCCGACACTGGAACGACTGGAGGAATTCTCCCAGCAGAACGACGGCCGTCCAATGATCATGATTGAGTATGCTCATGCCATGGGGAACTCAGTAGGTATTCTTGGAGATTACTGGAAAATTATTGATAAAGGTCACTGCCTGCAGGGCGGATTTATCTGGGAATGGATGGATCATGCTCTGGAGCTGACCAACGAGAAAGGGCAGAAATACTGGGGCTATGGCAAGGACTACCATCCTGATCTGCCAACAGATGGCAACTTCATGAACGATGGGCTGGTAGCTCCTGACCGCACACCTCACCCACACATGGCTGAAGTGAAAAAGGTCTATCAGCCTGTGCGTTTCCATTCTATCGACTCGGCTGCTGGCCTGTTCAAGATAGAGAACCGATATGACTTTGCCGGTTTGGACAAGCTGGACATCCAGTATCAAATCAGTGCTGACGGCATCGAAGTGGCTCGTGGTTCTGTAGGTTCTGTTGCTGTTGAAGCGGGTAAGTGCGCAGACCTGAAGCTGGATCTTTCCTCTGTAGAGATTGACCCATCCCGGGAATACTTGATCACCCTGAGTGCCGTTACCCGTGATGAAGAGCCGATGTTGGGTTCTGGCTACGAATTGGCCTGGGATCAATTTGAACTGACCGCTCGTCCTGCCTATCAGCAACCTCAAATCACCTCTGAGAAGACTCTGGCTCTGCTTAAAACTGAGAAAAACGTTCAAATCAAAGGTGAACAGTTTGACGTTCGCTTTGATGCGGGAAACGGTCAGATGACGGAGTATTTGCTGGATGGACATAGCATGCTCCGTACCGGTCTGGAACCCAATTTCTGGCGAGGACTGACCGATAATGACCTGGGAGCCAGGGCGTTTGAGTGGGCTACAGCCTGGCAGGATGCTGGCGCAAAACGACAGCTGTCAGAGTTGTTGGTAGAGCAGGTTTCTGCACAGGAAGTCAGAGTGATCACTCACTTTGATCTGCCGACCATAGAAGCCCGTTATCAGCTGACATACAGCATCTATGCGGATGGAGAGATCCGGGTCGAAGCTGCATTTACTCCGGGTGAAAAAGAGCTTCCAGTTATGTTGAGGTTTGGTCTTCAAATGACTCTGCCAGCGGAGTATCAGTTCATTCAGTGGTTTGGTCGTGGACCTGTTGAAACCTATGCGGACCGTAAAGGGGCTAAAGCCGGTGTTCATGGAGGCACTATCTGGGAGCAGGTTCACGCTTATCCACGTCCACAGGAGACAGCCAACAAAACGGATGTTCGTTGGGCTCGCATAACCCAAAAAGACGGAACGGGTCTGGAGGTTATCGCAGAAGAAACTCTGCTGAACACCAGCGCCTGGCCTTTTGCGGCTGAAGAGCTGGACTTTATAGCGGATGAGGGGGGGATGGGTGCTTCCGGTCTGACGCCAATGTCCTGTAAGCATGGTGCCGATCTCCAGCCAGGCAACCTGGTAACCTGGAATATCGACCTGGTGCAGATGGGCACTGGAGGGCAGAACTCTTGGGGCTCCATGCCTCCGAAGCAGTACCAGCCAGAAGTTAAGCCATATCGCTACAGCTTCAGGCTGCGCCCGGTGCGTGCCTAGTTGAAAAAGAGTCGTTGAAGAAGAGTCGTTGAAGGGAAGGGGAGCCAGAAAAGCTCCCCTTTGTCGTATATAGGGAAGCAGCATACAAAATTATACCGATTGCACTCGCCTTCCGCTTCCCGCCTTCCGTACTCTTTCGGGCAATGGGCAACGGGCAACGGGCAACGGGCTAAGGGAAGAGGTAAATTAAAAGATACCCGAGTCATGTAGGTCGGATTAGGGCTCAAGCCCTTAATCCGACAATCACGGTGATTCAGCAGACAGGTGTGCCCGCTGACAGGGTCTCTTCGGGCTTGAGTAGCTTACAGATGCTGCCGTCAGGTGTTTCGGCACAAAGCAGCATGATTTCAGACAGCTCCCCACGCATCCTGGCGGGCTTCAGGTTGGTAAGTACTACCACTTCTTTGTCCTGAAGCTCTTCAGCGCTGTAATATTCTACCAGGCTGGTTACGGTCTGATAGAGGCGGTCCCGCCCGATATCCACCTGAACTTTGTAGAGTTTTTCTGTGTTTTCAACACGCTCGACCTGCATAATCCGGCCAACGCAGATATCCAGTTTCTGAAAATCCTGAAAGCTGATCTCTTCGCTCATGGGTACTTCATCCAGAAGGTAAAATGTTGAAGTAAACATTTTACCATTGAAAATATCCATTGAAAGCAGTCATGAACAGTGAGCTGTTTCCGGTTAATCCGTCTCCTGATGGATGTAATCTCCGTGAACCCAGCCATCCTGATGAACCCGCACCTTGCGCCAGACACCGCTGCGTTCCAGAACCTCGACACGTTCTCCCATGGGTAACGGCTCACCAGCCATGAGCGCACCCTGGTGTGGCTGCTGGCGAAAGTTCAGCTGGCTTGCCGTTACGGTTGCTGTTGTGTGGTTGCTATTGTCAGGGCCGGTAGGCGTTCCTGCAGGTGCAACAGATTGCTGCTGGCTGGCTTCACTACGGCCTGTCAGGATTTGATCCCGCAAACGGTCCAGGGGGAAGGCCGGGCCGGGATCGGTTTTTCTTTTCGGCGCTATCTCTTCATGCCCCAGGATCATTTCAATCGGATAGTTCTTTTTCAGTGTGCGACAGACTTCGAAACAGGCCTCAATCTGCTCCTGGGTGTAGATATGCCAGAAAGTCGGTGTGGATTGATTACGGTGCACCGCTTCAATCACTTCGTCTTCATCGTAGCGTTTGCCAAACCAGGACAGGTACTGGCTGCCTGAACGGGTCAGGCAACCGGCATTCACCAGCTCTATGCCAATGGAGTAATGATTGAGATTGGTTCTGCCGTTCCAGCGACATCTGCCTGCGTGCCAGGCGATTCGGTCAAAATTTACCAGCTGTTTGACACTGCCGTCACGGTCAATCACCAGGTGAGCGGAGGCCTCCACATCCGGATCTTTCAGGGTATTGACCGCGGAAGCCATGGTCGAGCCGGCGGTAAAATGAATGACCAGGGTGTCCGGGCAGCCACTGGTGAAGATACCACTGTCTTTGCCGGCACAGGGGTCCTGCTCAATATTCTTACCAGACAGCTGCCCGGTAATTTGATGGTTCTGAATGCTTATCGTCATAACCTGCCTCCTAGCCAACAGCTCTGTTGTTGGTCTGGGGGCTGGCGGGTGCTGCTCCACCTCCAAAGCGTGCCTGGAAGAAAGGCATTACATTGCGCACGGCACGTTCACCGAACAGGAACCCAAGCACCAGGAAATTGATCACCCAGAAGGCTGATTCCAGGTCGGTAGCCGTGAAACTGGTGATCACATTGTTTGCGCCCTCTTTCGCTGCGCCCGAGTCAGAGCCGGCCGCTTTCTGGCTAACGGGCCAGGCACCGGAGAAAACCATGAAATCCAGGTAAAGAACCGCAAAACCCCATATTGGTCGTTGCAGCCCCCGCAAAAAGAGAATGATCCTGCCAAGCCAGCCGGCCTGGTTGAGGTCGGCGGCAGTTCCTTCAAGATCCTTGATGCGCTGGTTGAAAGATTCCTGCTCCTTCTGGACTACCCGGAGTAGTTCCAGTTCGTATTCCCGCGAGGCCTTGGCAATCACGAGCTTCATCTGCTCTTTTTCTTGTTCGCTCATATCCGGCGGGAAATGCGCCGCCACCGTGTCAACAATCTTGCTGCCAACACCACCGCTGATGAAGTCGACGATTTTTCCGAAGAAAGACATAGGTCATGCTCCTTGCACGTTTTGTTGTTGGTATCTTTCGTGGCTATTGTCGGGCCTCAGGAAAAGCACCCGGCGGAATCTATAGTGACTTGTTAAAATGCATTTTGTTGTTTAAAACAGGCGGCAAATGTACGGTAAAAAAATAATCAGGCCAATTGTGGCGGCTCCTGCTGCACTGACCAGTACAGCACCGGCGGCAATATCTTTGGATTTTTTCACCAGCGGGTGAAATTCGAGTGAAACCCGGTCACAAAGATATTCCAGGGCCGTGTTGAGCAGTTCAGTGATCCATACCAGCACCATGGCAATCACCAGGAGGCACCATTCCAGGGCGGCCACCTGAAGAAACAGGCCTGCCCCGATAACAGCGACAGTGGCAAACAGATGCACCCGGGCGTTGTGCTGGTGTCTTACGACATCGACAAGGCCATTAATGCCGTAGCGGAAGCTGTTTACCCGGGCTGTCAGTGAAAACATTTCTTTCCTGTTGTCCATCCTGCTATACCGGGGTCATGACTTTTTCAGGCGAATTCTCTGTTCACTGGCGGCATGACCATTAATGAAGTATCGGATAGTTATGGAAAGGGTATTCCTAGCCGTTTTAAGGTCTATAAGTCTTTCATAGAAGATTGGTCCCCGTTTCAATCGGCGTCTATCGGTTGGATCAAAGTCTCTGATGAAGTTATCTGCAGAAGAAATGCGATATTTCTCCTGTAAACGGATCGAATTTTTAGATGCTTGGATATCGAAAATAATATCCGGGCTGACCAGCTCCAGAAGCTCATTTCTGGTAACGTTTTCCTCTTTAGAATATTTCTCAAAACGAAGCTTCAGTGAGTCGCTTAAACCAGGGGTAATTGTTGTGGAGGCTGTATGGGCCTTGAGTTCCTGCCTGGGCGCACTTTCAGGCCCTTTGCAATCAATTTCCTCTATATGGCCTGTCCATTCGCCTGTTAGTCTTTTATACAGAGTCTTAAGGTTTTTTCTTGTCTTGTCTGTCAGTTCTACAGGGTTATCCATGTCATAGTAATCATCACCCAGCCGGATTAAATCCTGCGACTTTTCGTAGCAGGTGAAAGCCTGTAACGGTGGCAGATGGAATAGAAGCAATAGAGTTACAACTGTCCTGACAATAGTGGTCATGATACAACCTGAATAATTCTTTTTGGCAGCTACGCTACCGCCTTCCATGAAATGCTGGAATTCCTTTGTCGTTATTTGACTATGGGTAACTACAGCATCAGCTACGTGGAGTCATCCTAACACGGGATCAGGCCGGTTTTGTATCTGAATGCTCAGGCCATTCTGTGACAGGTGTCACTGGTTCATCGACTTCTGTAAGGGTCATCTCATGGAAAATTTTATTGGAATGGAGTAGTAATAGTTCTGCTGATTCACCAACCGCAGGAATCTGTCACTATGGAAATGATCAAGACACGCGCTGCCGTAGCTTGGGCTCCAGGACAACCCCTGACTGTCGAAGAAGTAGACCTGATGCCGCCACAGGCGGGAGAGGCGCTGGTGCGTATTGTTGCAACGGGTGTCTGTCACACCGATGCCTACACGCTTTCCGGCTCCGACCCTGAAGGGGTTTTTCCGGCTATTCTCGGGCACGAAGGGGCGGGCATTGTTGAAGCCGTGGGCGAGGGTGTCACCAGTGTAGCTGTCGGTGATCATGTTATTCCTCTCTACACTCCGGAGTGTGGTGAGTGCAAATTCTGCAAATCGGGAAAGACCAACCTCTGCCAGGCCATCCGGGCCACCCAGGGGCAGGGCCTGTTGCCTGATGGCACTACCCGCTTCTCCAAAGATGGCAAGCCCATTTATCACTACATGGGCACTTCGACGTTTTCTGAGTACACCGTGGTACCTGAGATCTCTCTGGCGAAAATCACTAAGGAAGCGCCGATGGAGAAAGTCTGTCTGCTGGGGTGTGGCGTGACTACCGGTATGGGTGCTGTCACCAATACCGCCAAGGTTCAGAAAGGCGACACAGTAGCTGTATTTGGCCTGGGAGGCATAGGGCTTGCCGTTATCATCGGTGCTGCCATGGCGGGAGCCAGTCGAATCATTGCCATCGATATCAACAACAGCAAGGAACAACTTGCCCGACAGCTTGGAGCCACGGATTTTGTCAATCCGAAGGAATATGACAAACCCACCCAGGACGTTATCGTCGAAATGACCGATGGTGGTGTGGATTATTCCTTTGAATGTATTGGCAATGTGCATGTTATGCGCTCGGCACTGAGTGTTGCCACAAGGGCTGGGGGGAGTCTGTGATTATCGGGGTGGCTGGAGCAGGGGAGGAGATATCTACCAGGCCTTTCCAGCTGGTGACTGGCCGTGTCTGGAAGGGTTCTGCCTTTGGCGGTGTTAAGGGACGTTCACAGTTGCCTGACTACGTTCAGCGGTATATGGATGGGGAATACGATCTTGACACGTTTATTACCCACACCATGGGGCTGGATGACATCAATACGGCCTTCGACCTGATGCATGAAGGTAAGTCCATCCGCAGTGTTATTCATTTTTAGGCCGTTTGTTAACCGGGGGGCAATGCATCCCGGTACAGGTACTTCCTATGCCAGAACAATTGGAGCCCATCGCCAGCCATCATGCCTTCGGCGGCTGGCAGAAACAGTTTCGACACAGGTCACAAACCCTGAATTGCACCATGACTTTCTCCGTTTATCTGCCTCCACAGACAGGCACCGGGGAAAATGTGCCGGTGGTCTACTGGTTGTCGGGGCTGACCTGTACGGATGAAAATTTCTCTACCAAGGCCGGTGCCCAGAGAATAGCTGCAGAGCTTGGCCTGGCGCTGGTTATGCCTGATACCAGCCCCAGGGGGAAGGATGTAGCTGATGATACAGACGGTGCCTATGATCTTGGCCTGGGGGCGGGTTTTTACGTTAATGCCACGGAACCGCCCTGGAGCAGTCACTACAGAATGTACGACTATGTTACTCAGGAACTTCCGGCACTGGTGCAAGAGCATTTTCCAGTGACCGGAAAGCGGGCAATCGCAGGCCACTCAATGGGAGGGCATGGCGCCCTGATGATCGCCCTGAAAAATCCCGGAAAGTATGTTTCGGCTTCCGCTTTTGCCCCTATCGCCAATCCAGTCAGTTGTCCGTGGGGGGAGAAGGCATTCAGTCATTATCTGGGTGATAACCGGGATACCTGGAAAGCATACGACACCACTGAACTGATAGCGGCAGGTGCGGACCCATTGCCCGTGCTGGTGGATCAGGGAACCAAAGACAACTTTCTGGAAGCCCAGCTGAATACGGAAAAACTGATTTCAGTCTGTCTCGAATGGAATTTTCCCGCAGAGATTAGTTACCAGGAAGGCTATGACCACAGCTATTATTTCATAGCCTCTTTCATCGAAGAACACCTGCGCTTTCACCACCGGCATTTGTCAGGCTGAGAATTCTGATAACACCTTAAAGGGCAGTGACCCACTGCCCTTTATATTAGCCCGGATATTTCATAAATTTGCGTGCGTCCTCGCTTGCCCCTTGCAGCACTAAGAAAGTTTTGCTCAATCGACCGTACACACCAGTACGGCGCTCAATCGCAAAATTCCTTAGTGCCACAAGGT
>JBPCXN010000183.1:0-20802 GCA_051008495.1 Endozoicomonas sp.
GGGCAGGTTAAGCTGGAGCAAGGGCAGGTTAAGCTGGAGCAAAGGCAGGTTAAGCTGGAGCAAAGGCAGACTCAGCTGGAGCAACGGCAGACTCATCTGGAGCAAGGGCAGGTTCAGCTAGAGCAAAGAAAAGCCAACCTGGAACAGGGTCAGGCGAAGCTGGAGCAAGGGCAGGCGAAGCTGGAGCAAAGGCAGACTAAGCTGGAGCAAGGGCAGGTTAAGCTGGAGCAAGGGCAGGTTAAGCTGGAGCAAGGGCAGGTTAAGTTGGAGCAAAGGCTGGTTAAGCTGGAGCAAGGGCAGGTTAAGCTGGAGCAAGGGCAGGTTAACTTGGAGCAAGGGCAGGCAAAACTGGAAAAGAAACAGACAGAAATGCAGGCAACGCTGGATCTTATACTGGAAAAGGTTTCCTGAGATTGAGTCCGCTACCCGATGTTTTTCATTCGGGTAGCGAGTGATGAAAGACGAGTAATGGGGATCATCCCGTTACTGCCGAATTCCTTCCACTTCCAGAGTGATCTCGATATTGGCGGAAGCCGGCCCGAGGTCCATCATTTTAAAATCGCTCATGGTCAGCGAGGTGGTGCCGGAGAAACCTGCACGATAGCCGCCCCAGGGGTCTTTGCCTTCGCCAACCTTGACCGCATCAATGACGATATCCCTGGAAATGCCTTTCATGGTGAATGTGCCGTAGATTCTGGCATTCTCGCCGTCAGTGCTCTCTACCTTTGTGCTGACAAAACGGGCTTCCGGGAACTTGCTGACATTCAGAAAATCACCGCCGCGCAGGTGTTTATCCCGCTCCGCATGGCTGCTGTTGACAGAGGCGGTCTTGATAGTTACGTCAACCCTGGAGTTGGCCGGGTTTTTGTCATCAAAAGTGAATGAGCCGGTGAAATCGGTGAAGTTGCCGTGCACCCAGCTGTAACCCAGGTGGCTGACCTTGAAGTTAATAAAGGCATGGGCGCCTTTGGTGTCGATAACGTAGTCGGCGGCCAAAGCCGGCAGGCTGAGACTCATGGCACCTGCAGTCAGTACCGCAGCGGCCAGGGTTTTCTTCAGTGCTTTCATGGATTCACTCCTTGGTTGTTATCATTCTTGTCAGGGTTTTGTCTTTATCGATCACATGGTGCTTGAGGGCGGCCAGGGCATGTCCGGCAGCCAGAATCACCAGGCTCCAGGCCAGGTAAAAGTGCACTTCACCGGCGATATCCGCCTGGCCTTCAAGGCCTGCAATCAGGGCAGGAATCTCGAACCAGTCGAATACAGAGACGGCGCGGCCGTCAGCTGTGCTGATGAGATACCCGCTGATCATAATGGCCAGAAGCAGAACATAGAGAAGATGGTGTCCCAATGTCGCCAGCCATACCGTCTGCCGATCATGCTCAGGCAAAGCGGCGGGCTTCGGGTTGACGGCTTTCCAGACCAGGCGGAAAACCGTCAGAAAAAACAGCGTCACCCCAAAGCTTTTATGCCACCAGGGCAAGGTGCGGTAGAGCGGGTCATAATACGACAGTGACATCATATAAAGGCCGACGCCGAACAGGGAAAAGACAGTAATGGCGCTCAGCCAGTGCACTGCAATACTGATCCGTCCATAGCCTGTTATTGTATTTTTCCAGACACCCATGATGACCTCCTGCCAGATCCAGAGGGCAGGTTAATCGAAAAAAATATCGATGAATATCGGAAAAATTGGATGGAACCGTTCTAAAAAATCGAAGATTGATCTGGGTCAATTTTCCGGGCTTACAGCCTAAAAGGCTTTCCGGAATGCACCCTGGTAGTCAAAAAGTTTATCCAGAATCTGCCAGTAGTATTTTTCCTTCCGGGCAACAACGAAGTCGGGTTTACGGAACTTCTTTCGCTGGTGGATAACGTTATCCACAGATGAGGCGCGAAAAGGTTCGGCCCGGTTGATCAGGGCGTGTTTACCAAAGTGATGGTAGAAGGCACCCTGCTGGGCAGGGGTGTCCAGCCGGAAATATTCCTGCAGTTCCGCACCGTCTTCATCGTAGTAGGTGATTTTGATTCGATCTTTTCCCTGCTTATCGCTGTCTTGCTCCATGGTCATGCCGGAGCAGCGGATCACCATGCAGTTCTTAAGGTTGAGGGCATCACGCAGTTTCTGGTCAGGGTCGACCATTGTTTTACGGCACTGGTGGCAGTTACGGGCGGCAATGTCGTTTTCTGCGCCACACTGATCACACTCCTTGAACCGGTAGCGGAAATCACACTGCACTTTTTCCCCGTCGAACTCCTCAAATCCCTGGCAGCGACGGCCATAGTGTTCGACCAGATCACCGTCGTTATCGACAATGCCCCAGAAGCTGTTTTCATGCCCGCAGACCGGGCAGGGGACAGTGACGGGCACCGAATTCGAGTCAGGTTTTGGCTCACCGATCTCAGGGCTGTAGAGGTTATAGCGATTGCCGGCGTAATCGATCACCAGACAGTCCTCTTTGCCCGGTGACAACCTCAATCCCCTGCCAACGATCTGTTGGTACAGGCTGACGGATTCCGTCGGGCGAAGTATGGCAATGAGGTCCACATGGGGAGCGTCAAAACCGGTGGTCAGCACTGACACGTTTACCAGGTACTTGAGAGATTTGCTCTTGAAAGCTTCGATGAGACTGTCACGTTCTTTTCCCGGCGTGTCACCAATGATCAGGGCGGCCTCTTCGTCAGAGAGATAACCCATGACTTCTTTCGCATGATCCACGGTAGAGGCGAAGATCATCACCCCCTGTCGTTGTTCTGCATCCTGAATCACCTGTTGGATGATCTGTTGAGTCGCCCGCCCCTTACCCTTTAGCAGGCTGTTCAGATCTTTTTCGCTGTAACGACCATAGCTGTCTGTGGATAACTGGCTGAAGTCATAGAACACCACGGGGGCGTCAATCATCGTAGCCGGAGTCAGGAACTGGTTTTTGATCATGTACGACAAAGGCAGCTCAAAGATACAGTCTCTGAAGAAGCGTTTGTCTTCAGTTCTGACAGTGCCTTTGCCATCATTTTTGTGTTGATACTGGTAGAGCCAGCCCATTCCAAGACGATATGGCGTAGCGGTAAGCCCAAGCACCTTCAACTGAGGATTCAGGTTTCGCAGATGATCAATGACCTTGTGATAGCTGCTGTTTTTTTCCAGCGAAACACGGTGACATTCATCAATCACCAGCAAGGTGAAACTGCTGTCATCAAACTGGTCAAGATTGCGCACGACAGACTGCACACTGCCAAAAACCACCTGTTCAGAAGCTTCTTTTCTGCCCAGCCCGGCACTGAAGATAGAAGCCTTCAGCTCGTAGCTCTCGTACTTGGCGTGATTCTGTTCCACCAGTTCCTTCACATGCGCAAGAACCAGTACCCGGCCATGGGCAATCCTGCCCAGTTCGCTGATCACCAGGCTCTTCCCTGCCCCGGTGGGCAGGACAATCAGGGCGGGCTCATCAGACTGCCGGAAATGTCGGATAACGCTTTTGACAGCGTCTTTCTGATAGGGGCGAAGTTGAAATGTCATGGATAAATTATATCGGATTCTGCCTCTGACCTGCACAACCGTCCAGAGGTCTCAGGTATGATGGTCGATCGGATACTAAGAACTGGTCAGACCAGACTACTATAAGCAAGAACAAACCAATCCAGTGACCGGCACTTCTGAACAGGTCGGCAGAGGGGGAGATGATGAAACCTGAAACATTGGCGCTCCATGCCGGCTACGAAGGTGATCCGGCTACCAATGCGGCTACCACGCCGATTTATCAAACTGTGTCCTATACCTTTGATAATACACAGCACGGCGCCGACCTGTTTGACCTCAAGGTTCCCGGCAATATCTATTCCCGCATCATGAACCCAACCAACGCTGTGCTGGAAGCCCGGCTGGCGGCAATGGAAGGCGGGGTTGGAGCATTAAGCCTGGCCTCCGGAATGATTGCCATCACTTACGCCCTGCAAACCATTACGGAAGCCGGGAACAACATTGTCTCGACCAGCCAGCTTTATGGCGGCACTTACAACCTGTTCGCCCACACTCTGCCCAAGCAGGGGGTTGATGTCCGCTTTGCCTCCCATGACGATTATGAAGGCCTGGAGGCCCTGATAGACGACGATACCCGGGCTGTGTTCTGTGAATCGATCGGCAATCCGGCCGGTAATATTGTCGATCTCCAGAAGCTCTCTGAAATTGCCCATCGCCACGGTGTGCCCCTGATTGTCGATAACACTGTTGCCACCCCAATTCTCTGTCGCCCCATTGAGCATGGCGCTGATATTGTCGTGCACTCCCTGACGAAATATGTCGGTGGACACGGGACAACCCTGGGTGGGGCTATTATCGACAGCGGCAAGTTTGACTGGGTTGCCAACAGGGAACGCTTCAAGACTCTGAACGAGCCTGACCCTTCTTATCATGGTGTTGTTTATACCGAGGCGCTGGGGCCTGCTGCCTATATTGGCCGTGCCCGTGTCGTCCCCCTGAGAAATACCGGTGGCGCCCTGGCGGCACAGAGTGCCTTCCAGCTGATGCAGGGTCTGGAAACCCTGGCGTTGCGGATGGAACGCCACTGCGAGAATGCGGAAAAAGTGGCGGCCTACCTGTACGACCATCCACAGGTTAACTGGGTAAATTACGCCGGGCTGGAACACAGTCCCGATCGTGAAAATGCCGAGAAAATCTGCGGGGGCAGGGTTTCAGGTATTTTGAGCTTTGGCATTAAGGGCGGTGTTGAGCCGGGGCAAAGTTCATCGATGCACTGCAGATGATCCTGCGCCTGGTGAACATTGGCGACGCCAAATCCCTGGCCTGTCATCCGGCTACCACTACCCATCGTCAGTTGAACGACAGTGAACTGGAATCCGCCGGCGTCTCCCAGGATATGGTCAGGCTCTCCATCGGCATTGAGCACATTGATGACATCATTGCCGATATAGAGCAGGCACTGGAAGCCAGTAAAAAGTAATCCACAATGCTTACACTTTATGACATTTCCGCGCTGAACGGCTGCGACTGCAGATGACGGACGCTTTACAGTAGACTTTGCAGAACGCCGATAACGGATTGCTGCTGATGAAGAGACATTCCCGGCCAGAGAGGCAGGCGGATCAGTCGGGCGGAAATATCCATTGTGACTGGCAGCTCGCCGTTCTGTTTCCCGTACCTCTTTCCTGCAGGTGAACTGTGCAGGGGAACGTAGTGAAAGACCGAGGATATGTTCTTCTGCCTGAATTCTTGCAGAACATAGTGACGATCAAGTCCGGGAGAGAGCAGGACGTAATACAGGTGGGCATTGTGCTGGCACTCATTTGGTACGATCGGGCGTCTCAGTATTCCGGACTCTTCCAGTGGTATCAGCATTTCGTGATAGTTTTTCCAGATCTCAAGCCTTGCGTCAGTGATTCTCTCCGCTTCATCAAGCTGGGCCCACAGGCAGGCGGCAATGAGTTCTCCGGGCAGAAAAGATGAACCGACTTCCTGCCAGGTGTACTTATCCACTTCGCCCCTGAAGAAACGGCTTCGGTCAGTGCCTTTTTCCCGGATGATTTCTGCCCTCACTGACAGTTCCGGATCGTTAACCAGCAGACTGCCGCCTTCACCGGAAATCAGGTTCTTGGTCTCGTGAAAACTGTATGTACCCATATCCCCAATGCTGCCCAGTGCCTGTCCCTTGTAACGGGCCATAGCTCCCTGTGCAGCATCTTCCACGACGCTTAAACCATGTTTTCTGGCAATGGCCATAATGCTGTCCATTGCACAGGCCACCCCGGCGTAATGGACGGGCACAATAGCACGGGTGCGGGGGGTAATGGCTGCCTCAATGAGGGTTTCATCCAGGTTGAGAGTGTCCGGTCGAATATCGACAAAAACCGGCACCGCCCCGCGCAGCACAAAAGCATTGGCGGTTGAGACAAAAGTGTAGGATGGCATGATGACTTCATCACCAGACTTTATGTCCAACAGCAATGCGGCCATTTCCAGGGCAGCGGTGCAGGAGTGGGTCAGAAGTGCTTTGCTGCAACCGGTGGATTGCTCCAGCCATTGATGACAGCGCCGGGTGAACTCACCATCACCCGCCAGCCTTTGACTGGAGAGCACCCGGGCAAGATATTCCGTTTCTTTGCCGGTGATGCAGGGACGGTTGAAGGCAATAGCATCAGCAATCATCGTCAGTGCTCCGCCATAGCCTGACGAGACTCAGAGCCTTTGGACGGCTTCAGGAGCAATCGTCTGTTTTCTTCAGCGACACTGCTCAGATAGTCCCTGTACTCACAATTCGGCATGGCCGCCAGCAGGGATTCGAAATGCTCCAGCTTGAGGAACCCTCGAACCAGCGCAGCTTCCTCCGGGCAGCCAATCTTCACGCCCTGGCGACGTTCAATGGTTTCTATGTAAGCGGAAGCATCCTGCAGTGAGCTGCTGGTACCGGCATCCAGCCAGGCAAACCCGCGGCTCAGGCGGTATACATAAAGGCTGCCCTGTTCCATATAAACCCGGTTGATGTCGGTAATTTCCAGCTCCCGGCGGGCAGACGGCTGAACGGATTTGGCAATGTCGACCACCTGGTTGTCGTAAACATAAATGCCGGGCACGGCAAAGTTGCTTCTGGGGAACTGGGGTTTTTCTTCAAGGGAAAGCGCCTGGCCGTCGGCAGTGAATTCGACCACGCCATAACGCTGAGGGTCTTTGACCTGGTAAGCGAAGATAGTGGCGCCAGGTCCGGGATTTTCCATGACTCGCGGGAAGGCATCGCCGCCAAAAAAGATATTGTCGCCGAGCATCAGCACAACAGAGTCTTCACCAATAAAGCTTTCAGCAATCAGGAAAGCCTGGCCAATCCCTTCCGGTCGACGCTGCTCACGATATTCAATGGAGATGCCCCACTGGAGGCCATTGCCGAGCAGTTTTTCAAAGAGGGGCAGGTCATCGGGGGTCGTAATAATGCAGAACTCACGAATGCCGGCGGCAATCAGAACCGTCAGTGGATAATAGATCATGGGCTTGTCGTAGACGGCCTGCAGCTGTTTGCTGGTCACCAGGGTCAGTGGATAGAGGCGTGAACCGGTTCCACCTGCGAGGATGATGGCTTTCATGTAACCAACTCCTTTGTCATCGCCAATGGAGGCCGTTTAGTTTTTTTGAGATTGTTAATGCACCAGTATCGACTCGGAATGAGAAAATTAAAGTGAGACTTTTGGTAGCTTCTCAAAAAGTGCTGGCAAACCAAAGTACCAACTTTCTGAAACCCTTGGTAGCTAACGATAATGCACTATGGTTTTGCTCGATTTTTGTCGATCTCCAGCAGTTATTGAGAAGTTACGACTTTTGACTTTTGTAGTGCAGACTATTGATGCTTCGCGATGATGAGCCTTGAGCCACCGATAGGAAGATTTATCCCCAGACGTATGAACAAGGCTTCAATGTTCATACAGATCTCCAGTGATCTATTCAAAAACGATGAAATATTGAGCTCTGCGCCGGGCTTGGCGCTTTGCTCGTGACCGAGACTGTTCATTAGCCTTGAGATACATAGGGCAGGCAATAACAGTGAAACGAATGATGTGCTTCGAAGAATAGAAAATCCTGCGGCTTCAAGTTTAGAGTGTAGGTCGCTTCGGGTATAACGGCGTACATGGCAAGCGAGGTCATCTGTAGAACTCCATAACCAAGGGTGTTGGGGGACAGTTAGCAGGAGTAGTCCGCCAGGAGTCAGTGCTTTTTTAATTTCAATTAATACCAACGAATCTTCTTCGATGTGTTCCAGAACATCAAAGGCACCTATTAAATCGAATTCATCAAGAAAAGGGATCTTTGCTGCATCCATCTGCATAAAGCGAGCTTGTGGAACTCTTGAAGAAGCAAAACCCAATCCTTCGGGAAATAGTTCCCCTCCAAAAATCCTTGCGGAAGGGTGTTGCTCGGCAATAGCTGATATCACATAACCTGTACCACAGCCTATTTCGAGAAAAGAGGAAAAGTCAGGACAGTATTGCTTTATTGAGGCAAGAATAAGACGGTTCCTTGAACGGAACCAGAAACTTCGCTCCTCCTGTTCTGCAAGTTCATGAAAATGATTACTTCTAAATCCATTTCCTTCAATGACACTTTCTGGAGCATAGTATGGGATGCCACCCTTCATAAAAGGAGGGTGGCCACAGTTTAGACAGTTCTGGTCAGATATATCTCCGGGTGTATTGCACCTGAAACATATTTTCATCTTGCAGTTCCTGAACTTCTGGACAGACTTTGAAATACAATTGTTCTGGAGGCGAAAAATATAAACAGAGCAACAAAGAGAATGGCAAAAGCCTGAACAAGGTAGTGAGTAACGCCGAGAATGTCAGCGAAAATATAGAGAAAAAACAGGTTTAATGCATACCCTATACAATGTACGAGTAGATACTTTAGCCCAGAATTTGATATCGAAAGTTGTGCTGGTCTGGAGAAAGTCCAATGGCGGTTACCATAGTATCCGGCAATCATCGTGGGTACGTATAACATTGTCATTGCCAGTTTGGCTTCAACTCCCAGATACGTGAAAGTAAGAAATAACAGATAACCTAAGACGTTGATAGTAATGCCAACAAGTCCATAGCGAATGAATTGTGTTAGAATTTTTACTGATTCCTTTTCCGATAGCAGGTTGTTCATTGTGAAATACTGTCGGTCTCTATGTTGGTTGGGATCTTTCCGGATTTAATCTCGGTGTCAATTTTCTCTTCTGCTAATAAATACTCTTTTTCCAGTTGCAGCAGATCGCGCTTTCTTTCCATAACCCGCCTTGCCGGATTACCGAAATAAACGGACCATTCCCGGGTAGACTGTGCAACCAGAGACAGAGCGCCAACCGATGTGCCTTCGGCCAGGGTGACACCCGGAAAAATGATGGAATTTGTTCCCACGATTGAATGTCTGCCAATAACAACTGCTTTTTTCTTTTCTTTTCTGTATTGGCTGGGAATGGTGCTGTTCGTCAGTGCATAGCCTTCATAATCATCACTCTGGGTAAAGACATGACAGCCGTAAGCGAGACCGGAGAAATCCTCGAAAGTTATGCCTTTGTCACCACCGGCGACATTACAGAAAACAGCAAAATGGACATTTCTGCCCATTTTGATTTTGCCGGACACCACGCAGAAATCATCGATTCTTACATGGTCGCCAATTTCAATCTTTTCCGGGTCATAGATAGAGGCCTTGTCGCTGATCAGTACATCTTTGCCCAGTGATTTGAACCCCATTTTTTCTAATTGTGTCCTGGATAAATAAGCCATGGGTTTCTTCCTGTGATGCACCCGGGCGGGTGAATCATAAATTATCGAGCTCTTTGTTTTCTGTGTGTCTGTCCATGTGACGTGGTTTTTTTTCAGGCACTTCATAAACCTTCCTGATGATGGTGTACGGGCGTTGCTTGGTTTCTATAAAGATCTTGGAAAGGTAAATGCCAATAACTCCGGTAAATGAAATCATAAGGCCACCCAGAAGCCAGATGGAGGCCATTAAAGATGTCCAGCCCAGCAGAGGTTCTGAAAGGAAAAGCCAGTTGTAGATGAGATAGGTTGTGTAGCTTCCGGCAAGAAAAAGGATGCTGATACCAATATAAAAAATGCTGATCAGTGGCGTGTTACTGAAGGATGTAATGGAATTGACGAAAATCGCCATCTTGCGGCGGAAAGTGTAAGTACTGTGACTGCTATCGTGCTTTTGCACCTCCATAGCCTGCTGGTCAAAGCCTGTGATATGCCACAGGCCGGCAAGATAAACTTCCCGCTCCCTGTGGTCCAGCAGTGACTTGACATATCGCCTGGTCATGAGCCTTGCAGTCACAACATTACTGGGCAGATTCAAACCGCTCAGTCTTCGGAACAGACGATAGAATACTTCCCCGCTGAAGCGCTCAAACAGGCCTCCTTTGCGTTGCTCCTGAACGCCATATACGACATCGCATTCCTGCTGCTGCATTTGTGAGTGAAATGTCAGCAGCCATTCCGGTTCTTCTTCCAGATCACTGTCGATCAGAAATACCAGCTCACCCGTTGCGTGAGCCAGGCCGGTCATCATGGCTTTGTGATGACCAAAGTTTCGTGACAGGTCAACAATGGCCAGGTTGGGCATTGATGTCAGAAGCAGTTTTGCTACTTCCAGACTGTTGTCCGGTGAGCCGTCATTGACCAGAATGATTTCGAAGTCATCATACATCTGCCGGGCCGACTCAGAGGCCCGGAGGCAGAATTCCTCAATGTAAGGCGCTGAGTGGTAGAGTGTTGTGACAATAGACAGTTTCTTCATGTCTTGTCGGCCCGACTGAGGTTGCAGGCTGCTGTAGCCTGTTCTGGTAATCTCATCGGCTTCCACAGTTGTTGTCTGAAGGTGGCTGAGTATCTTGCTTTCGGCGAAATCAGCGATCCCGCCAGCTGATAATCCCGATGAAGCACAATTCCATGCTGTTTAAGAATGCGTTTATTAAGGATTCTGGGACCCTGTACTTCGGTGAGAATCCATGAAGACGCGATTTCATTACAGGGAACCCGCTTTAATGCTTCGGATGACAGTAGTTCACTGCCGCTATACCCTCCGATCATCCACGGCTGGGCTATAGCCTTTGCTTCCAGTGCAAACAGCGCTCCGGGAGAACTGCCTGTTAAGTCAATCATGGGTGTGCCTGAATTAAAGCCGTTACCTTTGCCCAGCTTCAGAAGTTCGTTCAGGTATCTGGCGGTGTCCCCGGCAACCACAAGTTGGCTTTTGTTATTGCGCATGGAGAGGGCTTCTTTGTGCAGATAGACAGCCTGTGGCTGGCGATAGGGAAACTCCAGACCGGTAGAAACCAGGGCAATGGTGATGACTAAAGCGCTGGTCGCAACGGATAACAGGCTGCGCCATTGATATTCGCTGCCCTGTAGTATGCCAAATAGACAAACACCGGCCATAACCCAGAAGAAGCCTGCATGGGAGCCATGCTGCCAGTAGTTGTTACCGGTACCGAAAGCGTAGATATGCGGCAGCACAGTTAAGAACAGAACCAGAACCAGCACATCACTATTCAATCTGTGCATTATCTGCTGTTTGAATATCAGTATTGCAGCCACGACGCACCCGAAGAGAACGGTGGCTGACTGTAAACCCAGAAAGAAAAAGTTGATGTCTGTCAGGGAATAAAAGTGCATCTGTATGATGGCGCCGAAAGTCAGGCTGGCCAATATCAGGAAACACCATGCCAGCCGGGACTGAATCAGTTGCCGGTGGCCCAGGCAGATACCAGCAACAATCAGACAGGAGGTGCCAGCGAATATCCATTGCTCCACTGGGCTCAGAACGAAAGTGTCCCAGCGAAAAATGTCCGACAGGTTATGGCCTCCTCCCAGCAGGGCAGAATGACGCATGCCTGCCTGAATACGCTCGGCAAAACCGGCTGGAGAATGATCAATGAGCCAGGCTGAGAAGCCGGTGAGAGCAATCGCTGTAACGGTGGCTATGCCAAGCAACCCGGGTCGTATTTTCCGGCTTATCAGCAGTCCGATGAACATGGTCAGGGCAAGGGCTGCGGCAGTTGTTGGCTTGGCCATAAAAGCCAGCCAGCCCCCAAGACCGATAAGAAACCAACCGGCAAGACTTTGCCGGGAATAGTCTGCCCTGCTGAGCATGAAGCCTGTTGTGGCTATCAGCAAAGCCTGAAACGCAAGGCTGTTGTAACTGGGAGAGATCAGCCAGGTTCTCAGGAAAAGAAGGGAGCAGACTGAAAGAAGCAAAGCAATGCCGTACAGGTTCAGCGTGTTCCAGGGAAGTCTTCCCTTATCGTTTATCAGTAGCTGCTTTAACAGGGTGATTGAGAGGCACCAGGCCAGCCCAACAGTAAGGAGAACATTGGCCTGCCTGAGCAGAACAGTATCTTCCCCAACCAGCCTGTACAAGAAGTGATAAACAAAGCCAAACTGGGAGGTAGAGGCGGAATAGAGCCAGGGGTTCGATATCCAGTTGAGGTAAAAACCTTCGTCAGTGAAATCCATGCCGAAATGGCAGTATTTCAGCACTTGATAAAGAAAAGAAGCAGCAACAAGCAGAGTGGCAACGAACAGCACCCGCTCAATAAAGTCGAGTATCCGGCCCGTATCCTTATGGGGGCTGACAGAACTGGTCACAATGATATCCCGCTATGGCTTCCGTGCTTTTTTACAGCGGACTGACATTAACCTCACTGTAAGGCTTTTCCTGTAGCCATGTCTAGGAGTCAGGCTCCTAGCATGCTTCCAACACATGGAGATTCTCCTTGACCAGTCATACATATAAAATTAAATTTATATGTAATGAGGTTTATTTGTTCGGAGAGGTAGGTTATGGCTCACGGAACAGACCATAGAAACCTGTGTCAGCAGGAGGCGGTAAAGGCTGAGTCCTGTGCGACCCAGGGAGGCTGCTCCTCAGGCAATGGAGAAAAAGGCCTGAAGCAAACCATGGATTCTGCTGAAGGTGTCCGCCAGGGCTGGAAAATCCAGGGTATGGACTGCCCCAGCTGTGCCGGCAAAGTCGAGAATGCCGTAAAAGGTCTCCAGGGCGTCTACCAGGTGCGGGTGGCCTTTGCCACGGAAAGACTGCTGGTGATGGCTGATGATGACTCTGCCACCCGGCAGCGAATCATAAATGCTGTGAATGACACAGGCTTTGAACTGTCCGAAGAGGGCAGGATTGGAGCGCAGCAGGTTCAGCCGGCAGGCTTCCTTCAGCGTTACTGGCGTATTACCTCACTGGCCGGAATCATGGCCGTTGCCGCTCTGGTTAAAATCGCTTTTCCCTCACTGGGCACAGTCCTTTTCTACGCCGCTACCCTCTGGGGCCTTTTTCCTGTTTTTCAGAAAGCCCTGAAGCTGGCCAGGAACAGCAGCCCCTTCTCAATAGAAATGCTGATGAGTGTTGCCGCCATTGGCGCCCTGTTTCTTGGCGAGACAGTAGAAGCGGCAATGGTCCTGCTGTTGTTCATGGTTGGTGAGCACATGGAAGCCTTTGCCGCCGGACGGGCTAGGCAGGGTGTTCAGAAGTTGATGGAACTGACGCCCGATACGGCATGGCGTATTAACAGGGATGGCAGCAAAACTGAAGTGCCGGCAGACACTCTTCAGCCAGGTGATACCATCGAAATAGTGCCGGGTGGACGCCTGCCCGTTGATGGAGAACTGCTGACTGCAGGGGCGAGTTTTGATGAAAGTGCTCTGACCGGAGAGTCTGTGCCGACGGAGCATGAGGCGGGCGAAAAGATCCTGGCCGGCTCTCTCTCTGTAGACCGGGTGACCCGCCTGAAAGTGGTATCCGAGCCGGGAGAGAGCGCTGTTGACCGGATCATCCGGCTCATTGAAGAAGCCGAAGAACGTAAGGCTCCTGTCGAACGTTTTATCGATGGCTTCAGTCGCTGGTATACCCCATTGATGATGATTGTCGCTCTGCTGGTGGCGGTGGCTCCTCCCTTGCTGTTTGGCGGTGTCTGGGTTGAATGGATTTACAAGGCCCTGGCGCTGCTGCTCATCGCCTGCCCCTGTGCCCTGGTGATTTCCACGCCTGCTGCCGTCACTTCCGCACTGGCCGCCGCCACTCGCAATGGCGCATTGATTAAGGGCGGAGCAGCCCTGGAACAACTGGGCTCGGTAACGAATATTGCCTTTGATAAAACGGGAACTCTCACCAGGGGAGAGCCGGGAGTAACAGAAGTCAGGGCATTCGGTTTTGATGAAGAAACCGTGCTGAAAATGGCCGCTGCTGTTGAGCAGGGCTCTACTCATCCACTAGCAAAAGCCATTGTTGAAGAAGCTGAGCGTAAAGATCTGACCATTCCAGAAGTGAATCAGGCCAAAGCCATGGCCGGGATGGGGGTCATGGGTGTGGTTGATAACAAGGCGACTGTCGTTGGGTCGCCAAAGCACCAGAAAGAAGTGATCAGCAGTATCTCCGGCGCTTCAGAAATCATGAAGAGCCTTGAAGATAAAGGAAACACCATGGCGGTGGTGTCTATTGATGGGCAACTGGCCGGCATGATCGCTCTAAAAGACACTCTGCGTGATGACGCCCAGGAAGCGATAGCTGCTCTCAAGGCGCTGAATGTCAACAGCGTCATGCTGACCGGGGATAACACCAGGGCTGCAGCCGCCATTGCCGGGGAACTGGGTATGGATTACCGGGCGGAACTGCTGCCGGAAGACAAGTCTGCAGCTATTGATGAGCTGAGCAGAAACGGCAAGGTCGCCATGGTCGGAGACGGCATTAACGATGCTCCGGCCCTGAAAATGGCGGATATTGGTATCGCCATGGGTGGCGGCTCCGATGTCGCCCTGGAAACCGCGGACTGCGCCCTCACTCATAATCGGGTCACCGAACTGGCGCGGATGATAGGTTTGTCCCGCGACAC
Organism: Endozoicomonas sp.; assembly: GCA_051008495.1. GTDB lineage: Bacteria > Pseudomonadota > Gammaproteobacteria > Pseudomonadales > Endozoicomonadaceae > Endozoicomonas_A. The sequence goes on from JBPCXN010000183.1 coordinate 14,385, forward strand.
CATGTCCATCATTCGCCAGAACGTCACCCTGGCTATTGGCAGCAAGGCTGTTTTCCTGGTGACAACACTGCTTGGCCTGACCGGCCTGTGGGTAGCTGTGCTGGCTGACACCGGCGCCACGGCACTGGTAACGGCGAATGCTTTAAGACTGCTCAGGAAAGGCAGATGACATCGGGTCTGATCAAGTTTAGCCATAACAGGCAGATATAAAACCCAGCCATAGACAAACGGGGGCGGTTAGCCCCCTGGTCTTCACAAACTTTCTGTTTGAGAGGCAGGGAATGCAACTCAATACGACAGTGTTTCACAGGTCAGCGCATCTGGACGAAGGACGACTTGAGTTGTCTGATACCGGATGTCCCTTTTGTAACAGCACCAGTCGCAAGTGTGTCCACACCCTTCAGGAAAAGCCAGTAGTCAAGCTGCTGCAGTGCCGTGACTGTCATGCAGTCAGCGCGTCACGGATGCCCAGTGAGCAGGTACTGTCAGAATATTATGGCGGGTACTATGATTCTCCGAACCTCAAGTCTGCAGACTCTCAGGTCACCTTTGACAAACCAGAGAGTCTGGCCAGAAATATTGCGGAAATTTATTGTCGGTCTGGTGTTGAAGGCTGTGTGACGGTTATGGACTTTGGTGGCGGCGATGGAACCATCGCCTGCCTGCTGGCCGGAATATTGATTGAACAGGGGGCTGAGCAGGTCAGCATAACGGTTGTTGACTATCACCCCTCCACGGTTGAACCCGATGACCCCCGTATCTGTATTGACAGCAGGGACTCACTGGAGCAGGTGACGAGCCAATACGATATTGTCATAGCCAGTGCAGTCATTGAGCATTATCCACGTCCAGGGGGTTTGGTGCAGGATCTGCTCGGGAGGATGAAGCCAGGTGCCATGTTTTATGCCCGTACTCCATGCATGGCTCCCATCATCAGGTTGTTTCGCCTGGTTGGAATAAAGGTTGATTTCTCTTTTCCCGGGCACATACACGATCTTGGTCAGGATTTCTGGGAGAACTACTTTTCTGGTAGCCAGTCAGAAACATTCCAGATCCTGGCCAGCAGGCCATCCATCGTTGAAAGCAGCTTCAAAAAACACTTCCTGAGAACGCTACTGGCCATTCTGCTGAAAATGCCCTGGTATCTATTTGGCCGGCACTACAAATTTGTAGGGGGGTGGGAAGTGTTTGTTCGCAAGAATCTCTGAGGCAGCCTATTCTGGTGCGGCCTCTTCACTCAAACGCATGTCATAATTCTGGCTAAGCCATTCCCGGTAAGCGCCGCTCTGGACATTGGCAACCCAGTCTTCATTGTCCAGATACCACTGCACTGTTTTGCGTATGCCGGTTGCAAAGGTTTCCTGCGGTTGCCAGCCCAGCTCCATCGCTATCTTGCTGCAGTCTATGGCGTACCTGCGGTCATGACCCGGGCGGTCGGTAACAAATGCAATCTGTTCCTGGTAACTCTTGCCGTCTTTTCGCGGCTTCATTTCATCCAGAAGAGTACACAGCTCCCGCACCAGGCTGAGATTCGCTTTCTCGCTGTTTCCGCCAATGTTGTAGGTTGCTCCGACAGCGCCTTTTTCGAGAACGCAGCGCAGGGCAGAACAGTGGTCTCCGACATAGAGCCAGTCGCGAATCTGTTGGCCATCGCCGTATATAGGCAGCGAGTCGCCAGCCAGGGCATGATTGATTACGAGGGGAATCAGTTTTTCCGGGAACTGGTAAGGGCCGTAGTTATTGGAACAATTGCTGGTTATGACCGGCAGATCATAGGTTTCACCCCAGGCACGAACCAGGTGGTCACTGGCCGCCTTACTGGCGGAATAGGGGCTATTGGGCTCATAGGGGTTGGTTTCGCGGAAAGCCGGCGCATCCTTGTCCAGGGAGCCATAAACTTCATCGGTGGAAACATGAAGAAAGCGGAAAGCCTGGCGATCCTGTTCGGCCAGCTGCTGGTGGTAAGAGCGGGAAGATTCCAGCAGCCGGAAAAGGCCAACGATATTCGTCCGGATAAAGGCTTCAGGGTCATGAATGGATCGATCGACATGGGACTCGGCAGCGAAGTTGATGACCGCTCTTGGCCGGTATTCATTGAACAGGCGTATTAGTAACGCATGATCGCCAATGTCGCCCCGGATAAAAATGTGACGGCTGTCACCCTGCAGGCTGGACAGATTCAGCAGGTTGCCGGCGTAGGTCAGCTTGTCCAGATTGATGATGGGTTCATCGCTGCTGGCCAGCCAGTCCAGCACAAAGTTCGCGCCGATAAAGCCAGCGCCACCTGTCACCAGAATCATAAGTTCACCAGAGGAAGGAACATCCGATCAGGATATTAAATCTGACCGAAGGAATAAAGCCGTAGCAGGCTGAGTTATCGGCAAACGCACATAAGCCCCGCCTCGGCGGGGCTTATGTCCTCCACAGATTTTGATGAACTCAGCGTAATGGATCTCCTTAAAATTCATAAATCAGGTCTTTGTAGTCCGGCCGACTGACGCCATGCTTTCGTTTATTACGTTGTGCTCACTGGCACCTGGTTGCGTCTGTCTGTGTCCGGGACAGTTTCAAGATTACGGATTTTCAGGGTCATAATCCTTGATCCTGAGCAAAATATAGTCGTCCGGTTTTGTGTCATGATGGTCGATTGTGTGACTTCCTCTCGCGAAACGACTAATGTTCCTGAACTTGTCTGAATGCAGGCTCAGTGAAGTAGTTGTTGTATGAGTCGTCTGAATCAGGAGTTGGGAATAGCGCATTGCGTTGCTGCTCGGGGTTCTGCTGGCGTTGGTGCTTCTGACCCTGGAAAAGGGACAAAAGACCAGAGTGGTTGAGAGTTGAGTCATTGCCACTGTTGATCAGGCAGTTCACGAAGAGAGCAGGTATAATGACTGCCTTTCGAGATATCAGAATACAGAGTTGTCCATGGCCAATGCTTTCGCCCGTCGTTTCCAGTCCGTCGTAGATCAGCTTGCCGGGGGCGATAAAAAACAGTTCGCTGAGCAGACTGGAAAATCCGCCTCCCATATTTACAAAATCTGTCGTGGCGCCAGCCGTCCTTCCATGGCTTACCTGGAATCTCTGTACGAAGAATTTCGCGTAGACCTGAACTGGCTGTTGACCGGGGAGCAGAGCAGCAGCGACCAGCCTGCCGGCTCAGTGTCTGATCGGGATATTGTCTTTGCCCCGATGTTTGATGTGCAGGCCAGTGCCGGTGGCGGTGCATTGGTTCAGGCTGAGGACATTACCGACTACTTTGCCTTCAATAAATCTTTCCTCTCCCGCCAGCTGGGAGTTTCCGGAGATCACCTGGCCTTTGTCAGTGTCAGTGGGGAAAGTATGTTGCCGACCCTGAACGACGGTGATCGTGTTCTTGTGGATATGTCCCAGAGAACTGTTCAGAGGGAAGGAATCTACCTGCTGCAGACTGACGATGGACTGATGGCCAAGCGCCTGAAACAGGCAGCCAATGGCGATCTGAATGTCAACAGTGATAACCCTGAATACCCAAGCTGGACAATTCCAGTGCAGGATCGGGAGCACAACCCGGTTCTGGGTAAGGTCGTCTGGTGCGCCCGCTCAATTTAACAAAATCGTCGTAACCCCCCGCCCGATTGGGCGGGGAGCAGTCACATCGGGTTCAGTACTCTTCTCCCTCTTCACCCTGACCTCTTCACTCTGACCTCTTCACCCTAAATGATGGCGTTGAGTTTTTCTGCCAGCTTTCGAGCCCTGGGCAGGAGCACTTCATCATGGTGAAAAATGATCTTCCCACCAGTTACCCTTGTTGGTATACATTTCACCACCTGCTTTCTGAACGAGGGGCTCTGGATACTGTTCCGGCGCCTTAAATTCGCTTTCCTCTTTTCTATCCAGGAGAACAAACGCATGGCTGTATTCTTTCCCTTTGTACTCTGAGAACTGATAGACCAGCTCCAGTGCAACCAACATTCCCACCCACCATTCACGAAATGAATAACAGGAATAAGAAATAAGGAATTGTCACAAAAGTTAACAAACACCTAGAATGCAGGCATTAGATCGATAGCAAATCGACGGCTAACCGGCATCACGACCCAGTGGTGACCAATAAGGCAGTGGATCACCAAGAATAGAAAGGAACGACCATGTCAAACTACCTGCAAGACATCGACACCATCGCTTCCCTGAAAAGCACCCAGGGTTCTGCATGGGATGCCATCAACCCCGAATACGCCGCCCGCATGAAGGCCCAGAACAAGTTCAAGACTGGCCTGGATATTGCCAAATACACCGCCAGGATCATGCGCGAAGACATGGCTGCGTACGACGCTGACAGTTCCAAGTACACTCAGTCCCTGGGTTGCTGGCACGGCTTCATCGGCCAGCAGAAGATGATCTCCATCAAGAAGCACTTCGACAGCACCGACCGTCGCTACCTGTACCTGTCTGGCTGGATGGTTGCCGCCCTGCGTTCAGAGTTCGGCCCTCTGCCTGACCAGTCCATGCATGAAAAGACTTCTGTTTCCGGACTGATCGAAGAACTCTACACCTTCCTGCGCCAGGCTGACGCTCGCGAGCTGGGTGGACTGTTCCGCGAACTGGACGCTGCCCGCACTGCTGGCGACGCCGCTAAAGAAAAAGAAATCCAGAACCAGGTCGACAATCACAAGACGCACGTTGTGCCTATCATCGCCGACATCGACGCCGGTTTTGGTAACGAAGAGGCCACCTATCTGCTGGCCAAGAGAATGATTGAAGCCGGAGCCTGCTGTATCCAGATCGAAAACCAGGTTTCCGACGAGAAGCAGTGTGGTCACCAGGACGGCAAGGTTACCGTTCCTCACGAAGACTTCCTGGCCAAGATCCGTGCTGTTCGTTACGCCTTCCTGGAGCTGGGTGTAGACGACGGTGTCATCGTCGCCCGTACTGACTCCCTCGGCGCCGGCCTGACCAAGCAGCTGGCTGTGACCAACGAACCTGGTGACCTGGGTGACCAGTACAACAGCTTCCTGGATGTTGAAGAGGTGACTCCTGCAACCATGAAGAATGGTGATGTCATCATCAACCGTAACGGCAATCTGGTTCGCCCCAAGCGTCTGCCCAGCAACCTGTTCCAGTTCCGTTCCGGTACCGGCGTTGACCGGGTGGTTCTCGACTGCATCACTTCCCTGCAGAACGGTGCTGACCTGCTGTGGATTGAAACCGAGAAGCCTCACGTCGGTCAGATCGCAGAAATGGTGAACAAGATCCGTGAAACCTGCCCGAACGCCAAGCTGGTTTACAACAACTCACCGTCTTTCAACTGGACTCTGAACTTCCGCCAGCAGGTATTTGATGCCTGGAATGAAGAAGGCAAGGATGTTTCCTCATACGACCGCGCCAACCTGATGAGTGCAGAGTACGACCAGACTGAACTGGCTCAGGCTGCTGATGAGAAGATCCGTACATTCCAGGCCGATGCTGCCCGTGAAGCCGGTATCTTCCATCACCTGATCACTCTGCCGACTTACCACACTGCTGCGCTGTCCACCGACAACCTGGCGAAAGAGTACTTCGGTGAACAGGGAATGCTGGGCTACGTTGCCGGTGTCCAGCGCAAGGAAATCCGTCAGGCCATCGCCTGCGTCAAGCATCAGAACATGGCCGGCTCTGATATGGGTGACGATCACAAGGAATACTTCTCCGGCGATGCGGCCCTGAAGGCTTCCGGTGAAGACAACACCATGAACCAGTTCGGTTAATAGCACCGATTAGGGTGTAGCCGTGTGGCTACGCCCTTCCCGCAACACGCAGCAAACGGCTACTTACAACCTCAGGAGCCTGCGAATAAGTTCCCAGTCATGAGATAATCCTGCCAGCAGTTACATTTGAGTGGTTATCCATGGCTCATCAGCTCTCTTTTGCCGCCAGCGAGTTTTCACAGAAGCGTCGCAAGACAGGCAGGGAAATCTTTCTTGAATCATAGACTGGCCAGTGCGACGCCGATCCGGGTTAGTGTGTCGGAAGTGACTGATAGACCTGTACAACAGCAAGTAGCCTGCACACAGCATCTTTGCAGCCAACTCTGTATAATCAGCCATTGTTCATTTCCGCTACCTGCAACCGTCTGATAACTGCAGGCTATGCATTCATTGTCGTGCAACCTGCAACAAGATTTTATGGCCACTCACAAACTCACGCTTTCCCGACTTTCCAGCAAGCTGTTCAAAGCCTGCGACATCCTCCGTGGTAAAATGGATGCCTCTGAGTACAAGGAATACATCTTCGGTATTCTGTTCCTCAAGCGTATGTCTGACCAGTTTGATAAAGACTGGAGTGGTTATAGTTCTCCGGACACACAAACACGGGTAATATCCAAGCCCATTAAGGTGTGTCCAAATGTCAGAAAAGAAAATGAAAACCTATACGGCTGAGTTCAAGGAATCGGCTGTTAAGC
>JBPCXN010000184.1:0-33939 GCA_051008495.1 Endozoicomonas sp.
CCATGGTAATGGGGTCAATGGGAATATCGCCATCCTCACCGGTTCCCTCAGCGGTTCCCAGCGATTCGATCCGGCCTATGGTTGCCGAGACATCCGGTATGGAACTCACATCAGCAGAGTCATTGACCCGTTCGATTCCGAGCTCTTGCTCGACAACTGGCGATAACTCAGGTGAGGAACCATCGTTAGTGGGCTCTGTACCACTAATCTCACCTCTGGATTTCAGTTCACTCTGACCGTTTTTAATTTCACCCTGACCCTTTCCAGCTTCATCCTGACCCGGTTTACTATTAGCCTTTTGACTCTGGGTAACATCATTTTCTGGTGGATCAATAGAACATTCCTCCCAGGCATAGGCATTCTGGGTCCCCATAAGGATCATCAGAAAAACAGGGAAGAACCAGCTAGCACACTTCGTTATCTTCATAATCCCACATTCCTTGTGATGCATTCATTCACGGATAGTGTTCCAATCATCCGCCCCCCCTGAAAACAACGAGAGCCCAATAAAATGATTATATGCAAAATCTGCTTTTGCATTTCCAAATCAACTTAGTGCTTAAGGATAATACACAAACAGATAGATTCACCTAAAAGAATCAATAGCGGCAACTAAAGCAATCATCATTAGTACGAGCGCTACTAATTAAAACCGTAGTCAAATAGAAAGAGTTATTCCTTTCAACTTATTTACAGAAGCGATCTTAACCAAAATAGCCATTAACAGCTCTTTAATCGAGACAGTGTCGATCACTTAAAATCATGATATCTACAGAGCCTGATAGAGCTGCTTTTTCATAGTAATGTTAATTTTAATTCTGAATAAATAGATAGGTTGATATATTTCCCCAAGCCATACCGGAGTACTGACTTTCCAGCCCGGAGTTTTCAAATTGCGAGCGGGTAACAAAGGTCAAATTCCGGTTATTTCCGGTCAGCCCCATCAGCTTTTTGAATAACCCTGGGCTCCGCGCCAATACAAAATAACCGTTCCTGATGTCATTCAACTGGTCACCCATGGAATAGCCGGGCCTTGGCTGAAGGGCATCGCTGGTCACCTTATAGGCTGTCTGCATATTATAAAAGCTTACCTGCTCTACCATGACGGCAAAATGCTCTGTCAGCGCCAGCTGTCTGTTATCTGCCTGGTTTGTGACAGGCGCGACCAGTCCATGAGTAAACTCGTGGGCGGCCGTGGCCAGGATGGCGATCATACCTTTCTTTCTGTCACTCTGTGGCAGATCCTTCCAGTTATCCGCCCTGGTAATAAACGGTTCCGAAGCAATAAGCCCCTTGCCGATATAGTATTCAAGGGTTCCATCACGCCCAATGCCTACCGAAGCGCTTCCAGGAGAGTAAGAAAAGTTGTAGTCACCATTCAGGGGCTGGATACCTCCATTGCCATAAACCGCATTGGCCCCAACAAAAGGCGACACATAGTCGCCATCCAGCTGAATTCCTCCGAGCTGATAGTAATTACGATAGAAGTAATATTCCTGTGAAAACAGCAAGTGCCAGGGGTTGTTGTTATCCAGCTGGATATCAGGATGGTTTTCCCAGAAAATCAGTGCATTCCTGAAGTTTTCAATATCCTGCGCCTGGATGGCATTATCGTTGAAAGGTGCTGCTGACAGATTATAAATACTACCGCCCAGCAGGTTATGATATTGCTCCAGCGGTGCTATTTTCTGACAGAGTGCCGCCTGGCTGAATATCAGGAGAAATAACAGTGTGTGTAGTTTTTTTAGCATAATCAACATCCTTATCTGATTAGATTGTTGCGAAGGCTGCCCATCAATTTGATAGATAAACTCTTCTTTTTTAATAGAGATACTCCCTTTAAGTAAGCAGCTGGGGCATTTAATCAAAGTGTAGTTTTCCCATAAAAAAACAACCACAATGAAAGTCACCTAACCAATAGATCAAATACCTAATAGATAAAGCAAAACCTTCAATCAAATCAACTTATACTTTTAATAGACAGTATTTACCGGGAAAGGCATATAAACTTGAAGAAACTCCAGATTTACCTATTTATTTTTTATAACCAATCTTGCGAAAGTTAAGCCTTTAATGCTTCATATTTTGTTCTAAGCTGATTTTAACGCCGGAATAATTGCCAACGGATCGGTCAATGCACACTCTGGATAACACTCTGGGTAACACACTGGATGACACTCTGGCTAACAACAGACGCCTGGATCAGCTCACATTGGCACTGACCATAACGCTCATAGCCCTGCTAATGGCTTCCCTGTCGTGGAGAGCTGTTAACCTCTATCAGGCTCTGGACGACAGCAAGGCGACAGAAACAGCCATCCAGGATCACTTTCAGCCAGCCCCTCAGGAACCAGACCCGGAACTTTACCAGGCGTTAACCACCAGAGACTTTCTGTTTGGAAAATCAGTGGATAAAAAAGTCACCAAACGGGCAAAAATCATAACCCCACCCCCCAAACCTAAGCCGTTGACCAAACTGAACGTCAAGCTTCACGCTATTTTCTATCAGGGTGAAGAGTCCATCACCGTAATCCAGAAGCACCGTGGGAAAACCTCCATTCTTGGTATCGGTGATCGCCTGCAGCCCGGAGTGACCATTAGCGCCATAGAAAAGGATTTCGTCACACTGAACCGGCAGGGGCATCTGGAGCAGGTCAATTTCAAGCCTTTTGACCCCAATAAACCGGTCTCCACCGGAGTGCCGAAAGCACTGCCTTAAACAGTGAGCTTGCATTAAAACGATTAAATAACGCGTCAGCCCGTCATCCTGGCAGTCGCTCCCTGAACAGGTTTCAGGAGCAGAAGGGACAGACTAACAGGAAAGATATAGCGGCATGCTGAAACTTATTTGCAAACACATTGCTACACCTCTGTCCGGTTTCGCCGTCGGCCTTGCCCTGGTATTCACCCTGGTGATGCCCTTTCATTCCCTGGCTGAAGACACCGACGCACCTTCTGAAACCGATGAGATCCATATCAACGTCACCGATGGGGATATCCGTGACCTGATCAAATGGGTTGCACAGACAACCGGGCGGAATTTTATCATCGACCCCAGGGTCAAGGCCCGTGTCACGGTGGTTTCCCATGATGGCCTGAGCCCGGATGAAGTATATCAGGTATTCATCTCGGTACTTCAGGTGCATGGTTTTACCGCTGTGGAAGGTGACAATAATGTCACCAAAATCCTGCCAGACAGCATCGCGCGCCAGAGCCCTGTGCCGATCATGAACCAGGATCACCCGGCCACGGATGATCTGGTTATTCGCATACTCAAACCCAGGCATATCGCTGTCAATAAGCTCCTGTCGCTGTTACGCCCGATGGTGCCCCAGAGTGGCCATTTGATCGCCTATCAGGACAGCAACGCCCTGATCATTGCCGACCGGGCCGCCAACATCCATAAGCTCACAGATATTATCAGCCGTATTGACCAGGCTGGTGAGCAGGATATCGAGGTAATTGAGCTGAAATTCGCCAGCGCCGGCGATGTTGTCAAAATTCTAAAGGCGCTTCTGCCCAGACAGTCTGGCAAGAACAAGGTGGTCAGCTACGACGTCGCCATAGATGAAAGAACCAACAGCATTCTGCTCACCGGACAGGCTGGTCACCGGCAAAAAGCCAGGAAAATCATCGACACGCTGGATCGGCCTGAAGAGAACAGCGGCAATACCCAGGTCATCTATCTGCACTATATGAAATCCAGAGAAGTGTCGGGCATCCTGAAAAGCATGGTCGCCAAAATCAAGAAATCAGCCACGGACGCTACAGTCAGCAACGCCGAAATCTCCATTGAGTCCAGTGAATCCACTAACGCCCTGGTTCTGACTGCCCCGCCTTCCGTTATGCAGGTGATGATCAGCGTCATTCGAAAGCTGGATATCCGCAGGGCCCAGGTGCTGGTTGAAGCGATTATTGTCGAGGTCAAGGATGGCAGGAGTACTGAACTCGGCGTTCAATGGGACACCAACCAGTCTGCCAGAGACGGAAATGGCGTCAGCCTGGCTACCCGCAAAGGGGACAACTCATTCTCACTGGAAGGCGACCTGCCAGGCCTGAGACTGGGGTTCTTTCAAAATGGCTCACTCACCGCCCTGGTCAAGGCCATGTCCTCCAGCGATGACTTCAATATTCTGTCAACGCCAAACCTGGTGACCCTGGATAACGAAGAGGCCAGAATTGTGGTTGGACAGAACGTGCCTTTTGTCACCGGTAAGTCCACCGGCTCCGCCTCCTCTACGGAGAACCCTTTCCAGACCATTGAGCGCAGGGATGTGGGCACCAAGCTGTCCATTACCCCAAGAATCAATGGCGGCGACGCCATTACCCTGAAAGTCCAGCAGGAGATATCCAGCGTCACGGAAGATACCGCCGCCGCTGATCTGATCACAGACACCCGTTCGATTGATACCAGCGTGCTTATCCGGGATGGCGATATCCTGGTTTTGGGTGGGCTGATCAAGACCGAGGTCAACAATAACATCAGTAAAGTCCCGCTACTGGGCGATATCCCTCTTCTGGGACAGCTGTTCACCTCAGACAGCAAGAAGTTAACCAAGCGCAACCTGATGCTGTTCATCAAGCCCACCATTATTAAAAGTTATGATCTGGCCTCGCAGATCTCCCAGGGGCGCTATCGGTTTATTCAGCAACAGCAGGAAAGGTTTGGCGAGAAGTTAGAGGAAAACCTTCGCTGGCGGCACAAACTCCCGCAGTTGCCCGACCTGGAGCAACTGAACCCGGAAGTGCCTATTACTTTTACCGGGGATGTGCTGCCTGAAGATTAGTCTTGCGCCATGAAAATGTGTCAGACTGTAACTATACAAATTAACAATGCAATGTAATCAGGGACGAAAACATGCCTGTCAAACCACCGGGCGCAGATGGCAGTTCACCGCTCAGTAATCAGCCCAAACCACTGGATGAAAAAGAAACCAGCCAGAGTGGCGAACTGACTGGCCGAAGAGTAACCAGTCACTCTCCTGAAGCCACCCAGATGTCAAAGGCTGACAGTCAGGCGGAAAATCAAAACCTGAAGAGCCGTAAGGTCAGGAAGCACTCCCCCGACGGTCTGAACCTGAACCAGCTGAGTACCGCCAGGCAGCTTATTGGCAAAGCCGTCTGGCCTGGTGTGGAGTCCTGGCTAAGCCTGCATGCCACCTCACTGGAACAACTGCACCAGCTAATCGATTTTAATCAGCACCCCAATGCCCGTACAGAGCAGTTCCAGGGCATTGTAGCCAAACACTATTCTCAGCTGTCTGCTCAAGCCCTTGCCAGGGATCTGTTAGCCACATCGGCGGACGAAGAGACCGCCAGCCAGCTGGAAACCCTCATGGCCATCACCAACCCGCCAAGATCGGCGTCAAGCCCTGTTGGAGCGGTAGTTCGGCTCAAGGTGGCCGAGTTCATCCAGCAGAATGACAATTGCTGCACTCAGTATCGCCAGCAAATGATCCGCAGCATCGAACAGGAGATTTATAGCCTGGCCGACATAAAACTGAGATTACTGGAAGATGAACTGCAGCAGGATTATCCCGAGCTGGAAGATGCAATCAAGCAAGCCCGTAACGAACGTACCATTACCCGCAATCACTACCAGAACCTGCTTATGTCCAAGGCATGAGACGATGCTATAGTTATGTAATAACTTTTTCCCATTGAGTTAAAGGATTGGCTTTATGGTTCGTAGTACGTTGTTTGGGCTATTAATGATCTGTCCCCTGCTCTCCATAACAGACTCCTTTGCTGATAAAACTCTAAAAAGGCCTATAGCTTCCAAGTCCTCAATACCGGCAAAAAAACCAGCTACAGCCAGCCCTAGCAAAAGAACAAGTTCGACAGGCAGCAAAACCCCTAATAGACGAACTGCCTCTACATCAACTTCACCCAAAAAAGCAACCAGCACCACACCTGCAGCGAGAAAACAGGTCTTGAAGCAGTCGGTGTCGGTATCAGTAGCAAAAGTCATTGAAAAAGTTAAACCTGTGGAGCCAGAACCTTCTCTCGGTGCTTATGTTTTAGAAGCCAGAGGGTTCCCCAAAGTGACAAAGCTCCCTGCTGTTACCACTGGCATGATTTGGGACGGTAGCAAATATTCAGGTTCTGTGCCTCTGAGGTTTGAAACCCTGAAGGTCGACAGGGCCAGCTTAGATAATCCGAATAGCTCTTTAAACAAAGTTCTGACAACACTGGACAGCTGGGCTCTCGATTATCAGAAATATGGTGTTGGAAGCAAAATGCAAGCTAATACTGCTGAGCTGGGCGAACGCCTGTCTACAACTACAGGAATTAATATTCGAGAAAGTTTTGATCCGGGCAATGCTTCAGGTATTCATCAAGTTTTTGTTGCAAGGGCAAATATCAATGGCAAGAGGCAAATTTTAGCCATCTCAGGCGTGACGCATGGGACAAAAACATCAGAATACAAAGGCAATATATTTCTTGAACAGGATCGAGAAAGCACATATTTGAATACCACCATTGCCTATCCGGAAAGTCAGCTCTCAAGTAAATACAGGAGTATTGGCCAGATCGGGGTGGTTGGCAGTGCATCAATGGACTCTGCCATCAGAGCTACTGTTAAGACTGATAAGTTTTCAACTATATATGTGAACGCAGAGAATAAAAAAATTGCAATTACTTTGCAAAAATACGGTTTTAAGTTCTTATCCAATAGTTCTGAAAGTGATAGTGCAGCCTGTAATCCTATCCATTAACTCACAAATCCTATTGATTATTACAGAAAGTCTCCTCCATACGTAAAAACCTGACAGAGCTAATCTGCCAAAATCCGCCAAAAAGCAAAATTTATTCTAAAATAAACTGATAAGGTAGATAGGAGTCCCAATGAAATGCTGAAGTCTCTACTTATCATACCCCTCCTGACCTTAGTGCTTAGCCAAAACGCATTTGCATTTTTATATTGGGGGTCTATTGATATAGCAACGATAAAACAAAAACTCCCAAGCCTTAAATTTAACATCCCTGTAGAAGTCCAATCAGATAAATCAAAAAAAACTCTGGATACAGAGTTCAGCTTTGAAGTTCTTAAGCCAGGGGTTGAGAGCAAGTCAACACTATCGAAAATCAGGGCAAGATGGAAACTAAGATTTAATAAAAACGTACTTCTTATAAGTGAAGCAAAGACAAATGGGTTCATTCCCAGGGAAGAATGGGAAAATTATTTATCAGGTTCCTGGAGAGACTTGTTTGTTTTAAGAAGTGATGATAGCTTCACCACTCTGCATAATCAGGAAAGAGTAATCATTGCTAGACTGCGTGGAAAAGTTCAAGGAATCATAAAATATAGACACCAAGATAAAGTTATTTATATCGATGAGATTTTAACAAACCCGGATGCTGTTTTGCCTGGCCCAGTGCGCCCAGAAGGAACCATATTGAATGCTCCCCGGGCGTTAGTTAAAAGGGTTTTCCTGGCTGCTGTTCGAACAGGGAAATCAGGCATTGTAACTTATGCATCCAACGAGCGCTCAGGGTCGTTGCTTGAAGAGGCAGGTTTTGAAAGTACTTCTAGAGAAGAGTTACAGAGCAAATTTTCTTTTTGTGCTAAAGACTAGGCTTTTATAGTCAATCTGTGACCCTATCCAGTAACCCACAACCCCTATTGATTATTACCAGAAAGTCTCAGACAGGAAAAACATCAGCACGGCTATACTAAAGCCATCAGGGACAAACTGCGCCTCAGTTAAAAAGGAATTTTCTGAATGACGCTACCAGCCAACTTGCTAGCACTCCACTTGAGGGCACTGCTACACATTCGTTCTCTTCTTCTTGTTGCAGCCTTTCTTCTGCCCTCAGCGGCTCTGGCGGGCTTGAAGGTCTCCAACCCCGATATTCAAGCACTGATTGACAAGGGCCACTTTATGACGGCCTATCAGCAATGTGTTAATAAGGGGTATACAGACGATAAAGAAAAAATCCTGGATTTTTTTCATGAAAAAGTTGGGGTTCTGGAGAAAGGTATACCGGAAGGCGCTAAAGTCACTGCAATCGAGGCTGGAGGTTACCCATCCAAAAAAATAGAAATAGATGGCATTTCAATTTTTACAAAAGACCTTACTATTCACAGTAAAAACGCTGCAATGATAGTGCATAATCATGAATTGAAAGAAATTCTCGAAGACAACGCAAAGACACCTGCATTTTTCGAGGAGCTTAATTTTAAACTCAGTGACCATTTAGAATTAAACCTTGTTCCCCCCACTGAAGCCAGATCCTCCCGAGTCTATCAGCTCTTTGTTACGGAAGGGCAAACTGGCAGAGAGCTTGGTTATTCGTGGAAGGCGCAAGTTACTGCTGGAAACGATGAGCTTGGCAAACTGGTTGTTTGGGACACTCTGACCAGTCAAAGGGATCGAGCAACGCCTGCAAACTGGCTGGTCACAGATTCAGGTGAATTAGTGGCCATAGATAATGCTGAGTCGTTAAAACAGGACCATGCCAGCTACACGATAGAACTAGGCACTAAGGAAGAGACAACCCTAACTGTTTCTGATTTAACTGATGACCAGCTAAAACGTTTTTTTAATAACCCTGAGACCTTTGAAAACTTGTATAGCACCAGTGACAAATTTAATGATTGGGTTAAAGACAGGGGGGTTAATGAAGATGACCTGGAGTCAGTGTACAAAACATTAATGACTAATACTGAAAAATTAGTTGGAAAGGCGTTAGATGCTGACATTGAATCAGATACCTTTACGAAAAGTGCCTCTTTTCTTAAAGAGACGGGTCAAAGCAAACTATCATCAAGGTATAAAATGGTTCAAAACAACTCAGCTTCTATAAGCACAAACTGTGATTAAACTTTTGGCTTTTAAAGAGGTCTATCTCAACAATAGAGTAATAGAGCCTGAGCACTTTGAAGATATGTACTCCAAAATAGGCAACGAGTCAGATCAAAGCACTCGCTCCTTTAATTCCAGATTATTACCAGAAAGTCTCAGACAGGCAAAACATCAACACGGCTATACTAAAACCATCAGGGACAAACTGCGCCTCAGTTAAAAAGGAATTTTCTGAATGACGCTACCAGCCAACTTGCTAGCACTCCGCTTGAGGGCACTGCTACACATTCGTTCTCTTCTTCTTGTTGCAGCCTTTCTTCTGCCCTCAGTGGCTCTGGCGGGCTTGAAGGTCTCCAACTCCGATATTCAAGCACTGATTGACAAGGGCCACTTTATGACGGCCTACCAGCAATGTGTTAATAAGGGGTATACAGACGATAAAGAAAAAATCCTGGATTTTTTTCATGAAAAAGTTGGGGTTCTGGAGAACGCCATACCGGAAGGCGCCAACGTCACTGCAATAGAGACAGGTCGTTACCCAACAGTAAAAATAGAAATAGATGGCATAACAATATTTAGAAAGGATCTTGCTTATCTAGAAGAAGATGCTGAGAGGTTCAAAGACCCCGAATTTGCCAAAATAGCAGAAGAAGGCGCCAGGACCCCTGCTTTTATTGATGAGCTAAATTTCAAAATCAGTGATCATTTAAAATTAAACCTTATTCCTCCTACAGAAGCCAGGTCTTCCCGTATTTATCAGGTTTTTGTTACAGAAGGGCGATCCGGCCGCGAACTGGGTTATTCACGTATGGCGCAAATTTCTGATGATAACCCCGAACTTGGCAAACTGGCAGTCTGGGACGCCCTCACCGGACAGCAGGATCGTTCAAGCCCAGACAACTGGCTAGTCACAGATTCTGGCGAGCTGGTAGCTATCGATAATTCAGAGTCTTTACAGGAAGATCATGCCAATTATTCAAAAACGCGTGGTGGAAAAAAGATAGAATCAAAGGTAGAGAATTTAACTAAAGAGCAATTAGAGCGTTTTTTCGATAAGCCTGAAACCTTTAAAGCTATCGAAGACTCAGGAAGCCTCAGCAATCAATTCGAAACCTGGACTAAAGAAATTGATCTGAATAAAAGCACCTTTGAAACACTGCATGACAACTTAGTGGGAAATGTTGAAAATTTGCAGGAACTTGCTGAAGATGAGAATATTACTGCAGAATCGATACAGAAAAGTGCTCCCTTGTTAAAGAGCACTGATAAAAATAAATTAACCTCACGCTACAAGCTTGCTAATGGTAACTCAACCACTGAAAAAATTAGCTGCGATTAAACTTTTTTACTTTAAAAAATACAAATAGAAAATTGGAGATCATAATAATGAAAGATTTTCCAATAAACAACTACCAACGAATAAAGCCTCGTATTTTACTGGTGGTTGCTTTGTGCTTCTCCTTGTTTGCCAGTATAAACCTATGGGCTGACCCAACTCCTCCGGTCATTAGCAACCAAGAGGTTAAAGCGCTCTTCTCTGAGAAAAAATACATGCAGGCCATACTCAAAGCTTCTGAGCTGGGTGAAGCAAACGACAAAAACGCTATAACCCGGTGGGTTGAAATCAGGTTGGAAACTTTTTCAGAAAACGAATCTGGAGTTATTGTTCTTAAGAAGCCAGGCGGAGTGCAACTGGGCCGTGTAGTGCAAACAGCCAACATCACATTTCTGGAAAAGGAAGAAGGTATTGATCCGGATTCTATTGGCGACCTGGAATCGGGTTTCGAAGATGCCCTGGAGTTTGTGTCATCCAAGCACGAAGTGGCATCCTACGAATTGAGCAAGGTCCTCGGCTTCGACATAGTGCCCCCAACCAGGGAAGTTTCAGGAAAAATCCGCCAGCTCTGGGTAGAAGACTCAAAAGTTTCATTAAAAGATAACCCACTGGAGACAGGTGTTTTTGACTATCTGGCCTTTCAGCATGACCGCAATACTGACAATTCCCTTGTTCTTGATAGCGGCGAAATCTTAGCTATTGACAATGGTGCCAGTTTTTTTTCTTCAGGTGATATTGAAAAATTGATGGAACTTCAGCCCGAGAATGACCCTGCAGCTATTCTTTTTAATAGCTCCGATAGCGATTTCAAGAAAAAATTCCAACTGGCTTTCAATACTCGTGAAAAATTTGATCGTTTTATATCTATCAAAGAAGATCAGTGGCGTGCTTTTTTTAAAGAACATGTCGGTGGCACTCTAGCTGAAGAAGATGCATTTATTGACAGAACAACCACTATTAATACTTCCATGACAGACCTTCTTGAGAAAGATCAATTTTTTTTCGCCACTGCTAAACTCGAATATGGTATTCAGAAAAGCCAACGTAAAACAGTCTACCCGATGATAATGGAGCCTCCACCTCTTGCTCCATGTGATTGACCCGTCCCAACGCTCCTGCGTGGGAAAGCCTGCCCGATTTAACACTCCCGCGCTGGAGCATGGCAGCGAGCGCGGAAACCAGGGATATAAAGGATAGTAACAACCATGATTAGAAAAACGCTGTCAGCGACTGCAACATTCTTGTTTTTCTTACTCATTCATAGTGTTGCGCACGCTGGAGGCGGCGAAGGCTGCTCACCTTCGGAGCCTGTTACTCAGGATGTTGCATTCAATAATGAACTAGCTCTCATAACAAGAGAGTTAAACATCAAGAAGATTGAAAGCATTAATGAGGAACCTGGCGCTGCACCATCGAGAGCTTATAATTGCACCATTTGTGCAAAATCTACGTACTCCTATCTAGAGCTTGGCAACTCATATAAAGATACCATTAAGGCGTTAAGAGAAGGTATAGACAAACCGCAAACCTTCAGCCAAGTAGAGGAAGGCCTTAAACAAACCGCAGCGGCCAATAACACAGGAAAAACATTAGTCTCATTCAGAAATGTTAGTTCGGAGCAAGCATTATCTTATCTGGACAACTATCTGAAACCTGGTAGGTCTGCTCTGATAGATGCCAGATTCAAGCAGGAGTTTTTTGATTCACAGGGAGAACTCTCCAGAACCGTTCAGGCAAGACATATTTTTGTAGTACTGAAAGGAACTGCAAAGTCAAAACAGAAGTACACACCTTATGAGATGCGGGGCAGAGTACGCTTCGACATTGCTATAAAGACCAACATACGAGACGTTTTAACCAATGAGGAAAACAGCGAGCTGTTATTCTGGTATGAATACCCTGATATTAACGCATCCGGTGGAACCATCAGGCTTTCTATAATTGATAATACAATCACTGTTCTTATTGCTGAAGAAAAACCCTGAAGCGTTGAACATTATTTTAAAGAATTTGGAGGCTTGATTCACTGCAGTTGCAGCACCGAAGTTTTTTCCAGTATTTTCACAAAATCATAAGCCTGCCCAAGACATCAAAATATCTTAACGGCAGGCTTATTCGACAACGTTCTGTGTCAGAACAACACAGTAATCACCGTAACAACACTCAGTACCAGGGTCGCACCGTAGAACAGAGCCTTCAGTCCCACACCAGGATGGAAGCCCAGGTCGTGCAGACCGTGGTAGATACGGTGGATGCAGGCCCAGTAGGATGGCACCAGGGCCACCAGCAGGGCCAGCTGACCGAACAGGTTGTTCAGGAAGAAGCCGGACATGCGTTCGTAAGACAGCGCTTCCGCCGGAATCATACCCAGGGAGGCACCTAGCACAACCAGAATGATGGCCGGGAAGAAGAAGGCGATGGTGGTACCACCAGCGCCGAACAGGCTCCACAGCAGGGGTTCAATATGACGCTTCTGACTCATCTTATTTTCTCCCTTACACCATTGCCGCTGCCGCCAGGATAATGACAGACACGGCTGCCAGCCCGGCGTACATCAGTTTATTAACCACGTTATCCGCTACCATCTTGCGAATCTGCTGGGGCAGTACACGAGGTGTCATATCAAAGTAAGTCACTGCGTGGTAAAGGGTCATACCCAGTGTCACTACAGTAAACAGGATCATGATCGGATTGGCCTGGAAGGACAACCAGCCCTGCCATGCTTCCGCACCTTTGGTCAGCTGCAGCAGACCCGCGAACAGGTTGATGCAGTACAGGGCGTCGAACACACAGGTCGCTTCACGCACCATGTAGTTGCGATAGTACGGGTGGTCCATGAACCATGTGCGCTTCATCGGGCGCACGTATGGGCGACGACTCATCATTTACCTCCTTTGCGTGGCATCAGGAAGGACAGGGCCCAGTCCTGGGAACCTTGCAGCTTGTTCTGGTTGATGGCAGCAGCCGGGTCAACATTCTTCGGACAAACCTCAGAGCAGTAACCCACGAAAGTACAGGACCACACGCCATTCTTGCCCTGGATCACTTCGGTACGTTGATCGTAACCGTCGTCACGGGAATCTAAGTTGTAGCGATGACCCAGTGCGATAACCGCAGGACCGGTAAACATTGGGTTCAGACCCATCTGCGGACAGGCCGAGTAGCACAGCATGCAGTTGATGCACATGGAGAACTGCTTGTACAGTCCGGCCTGTTCTGGCTTCTGAATGTTCACGCCTTCAGAAACCGGCTTTTCCATGGCATTGATGATGTAGGGCTTTACGGATTCCAGCTTCTTGATGAAGTCTTCCGCATCAACAACCAGATCACGCTCAATCGGGAAGTTAGCCAGTGGCTCAACCTTGATGGAGCCCGGGTAGTAGTCACGCAGGAAGGTTTCACAACCCAGCTTTGGCGTGCCGTTAATGACCATGCCACAACTGCCACAGACCGCCATACGGCAGGACCAGCGGTAAGCCAGGGATGAGTCCAGTTCGTCCTTGATGTGCTCAAGGGCGTCCAGCATGGACCAGTCTTCCACGTAGGGAATGTCAAACTTGCCGTAGCTGGGTTTGTCATCGGTTTCCGGGTTGTACCGAAGAATCTCGATGCTAATGGTTTTATTGCTCATTCACGAAACTCCTATTCCTTACTTCGCCGCAGCGCCCTTCTCAGCCGCAGCGCCATAGACACGTTCTTCCGGCTGGTAACGGGTGACGTTCACGTTCTGGTACTCCAGACGTGGTTCTGCATCACCGTTGAAGTAAGTCAGGGTGTGCTTCAGGAAGTTCTCGTCGTCACGAGCCTCGAAACCATCGATACGCTGGTGCGCACCACGGGACTCCTTACGATTGACACCACCAACAGCCATACTCTGGGCTACGGCCAGGGAACTCTGCAGTTCAAAGGCCTGCAGCAGTTCGGTGTTGAAGACCTTGCTCTTGTCTTCAACCTTGACGTTGCGGAAGCGATCACGCAGTTCAGTGATCTTATCCAGACCTTCCTGCATTTCGTCACCGATACGGTAGATGCCGAAGCACTTCTCCATGCTGGTCGCCATTTCCTTACGGATGTGGGACAGCTTCTCAGTACCGTTGGCGTTACGCAGAGACTCAATGGTGTCGAGGTGCGCGCGTGCCTGATCCAGCAGCTTCTTCTCGTCAGACATGGTTGCCTGTTTGGCAAAGTCAGCAGCGTGGTTACCGGCAACAGCACCGAAGACTACAGTTTCAGCCAGGGAGTTGGAGCCCAGACGGTTGGCACCGTGCATACCTACGGAAGCACACTCACCGGCAGCGAACAGGCCCGGGATATCAGACGCTGTGTTGATGTCTGTGCGGATACCACCCATGGTGTAGTGAACAGCAGGACGAACCGGCACAGGCTGGTGAACAGGGTCAACGCCTACGTAGTTTTTGGCCAGGGAGCAGATGAGAGGGAGACGCTCCATCAGCTTCTTCTCGCCCAGGTGGCGCAGATCCAGCATTACTGCGTCGCCCAGAGGGGTCTGCACGGTGCGGCCTTTGCGCTGCTCCTGCCAGAAAGCCTGAGACAGCTTGTCACGTGGGCCCAGCTCCATGTATTTGTTCTTTGGCTGGCCAACCGGAGTTTCCGGCCCAAGGCCGTAATCCTGCAGGTAACGGTAGCCGTCCTTGTTCAGCAGGATACCGCCTTCACCACGACAACCTTCGGTCATCAGTACGCCGGAGCCTGGCAGACCGGTTGGATGGTACTGAACGAATTCCATGTCACGCAGAGGCGCGCCAGCACGCATGGCCATACCATGGCCGTCACCGGTAACGATAGCGCCGTTGGTGTTGAAGCGGAATACACGACCGGAGCCGCCAGAAGCGAAGATAACGGACTTGGCCAGGAAGACCTTTGGCTCACCGGTTTTCACTTCGATGGCAACAACGCCCTGAGCACGACCGTCTTCCATGATCAGGTCAGTGGCGAAGTACTCATCGTAACGTTCGATGGAAGGGAACTGTGTGGATGTCTGGTACAGCGTGTGCAGCATGTGGAAGCCGGACTTGTCGGCCGCGAACCAGGTACGCTCGATTTTCATACCACCAAACGCACGTACGTTCACATCACCGTCAGGCTTACGGTTCCATGGGCAGCCCCAGTGCTCCAGACGGATCATCTCTTCGGTGGAGTTAGCCACGAAGTAGTCAACCACGTCCTGGTCACACAGCCAGTCGCCACCGGAAACGGTGTCCTGGAAGTGGTTCTCTAAGGAGTCGTGATCCTGAATAACACCTGCGGAACCGCCTTCCGCGGCCACGGTGTGGCTGCGCATGGGGTAAACCTTGGAGATCAGAGCCACCTTCAGGCTCGGATCTTTTTCCGCTACTGCAATGGCTGCTCGCAGTCCGGCACCGCCGGCGCCTACGATTGCTACATCGGCCTTAATGACCTGCATTATGCCAACCTCTGTTGAGGGTCCAGTCAATATCAGGACGGCCTGCGCCTCCCCAAATACCGGACGGGTTCAATTGATAACTTGTGGGAAGCTGAGAAAACGTCTGGCAGTATCCGGATATAAACCAGAATCCCGTAGTGGGGATCAGGAACTGATTCGGCATCAGTATAGTCCTGAAAAAGGTTCAGGCCCGCATCTCTGGATACGCTGTAAGCCGACTTCCAAAACCTACTGCCACTAAAAAGTTAACTACCAAATGTAGTGATTTCATGACATTTTCGTCAATCCCGTATTACCTCAACAGAATGCGTATTTGACGCATAAGTAACCACAGGCAGAAGTGTTTCAAAGGCAGGAAAAAGGAGGGCTGCGACGGTTCATTCTGAGTCAGATAACATAGACTCATCACTGGCAATGGTGCCTGCGGCTTCAGTATTGAGCTTCCTGAACCGACCTTCAAGGGCTTGCAACTGGAGATCCAGGCTGGCATCCACAACACCGATCTCACTTTCCATAATGCAGCCCCCCGTGGACAGCCGCTGGTCCGCCACCAGATCGATGAAACCGACGCCTTTGTATTCCGCAAGAATTTCGTTCAAACGGGCTTTGACCATGTTGAACTGACTGGGGGGAATGCGAATGGTTACCTGTTTTTCATTTCTGACGTACTGCAGGGCATTCTTTACCAGGCTGACAGCCAGTTCTTCCTGGTCGAAATCGCCGATGATTTTCCTGACCCCGGACATGAGAATGCCCGCAAGGGATTTTTCCAGCTCGGAAAGGTAGTTGATGGTCCGGCTGACCACTTTCAGCATCTGTTCTGACTGATCCAGTTTGCTCTGCTCCAGCCCTTTCTGGTAACCGAGTTCCTTCTGCTCTTCAAAAGCTCTCCTGGCGTCTTCAGCGATATCCCTGGCCTGCTGCCGGGCATTCTCAATAATCTCCGAAGCTTCCAGGTAAAGTGCATAATCCTCAGCCTTGAGAATTTTGCAGGAGGGATCGATGTGCAGCTGGCTGGTTGTCAGGACAACAGGTGTCGCCATTCCCGATTGACCTCCTTGTGGGCTTTCAGCACCAGGGCAGCACATTGCTCACTGGACAACGATAAGGGTTCCTGCTGATCCCGGGACTCCTGCCACTCGGCGGGTAACTTCAACTCCATGCGTTTACGGAATGCTTCCGACATCTCGGCAAAGGCCATCTGTATGATCTGCTGCCCTGACATCTCAAGAAACGCCTTGAACCGGTCCAGATGTCCCCAGTCAATCAGCAGACTGGGCCCCTGCCGATCTGCCACACGACCAATGAACTGGGCTTTTTTCACAGCAAACCGATAGGCCTCTTCACCAAGACACTCTTCGAGGGCCCGCCGTTCCTTACGCATGATCACGTTCCGGATCGACTCTTCATGGACGATGATGCCCAGGTACAAAGACAACCGGGTCAAAGCCTTTTCATCCGCCAGAACGATGCGTTTCACCAGAGGCTGAAAATCATAGTCATAACAGTCCTCCAGCCTGAATTCCTGTAACAGATACCTGGACAGGTGGTAATCTGCATCCCCCCCCTCATGGAGCTTGTTAAATAGAGGGGCAAAGGTATTGCTTACCAGCCAGGAGGAATGAATATAACGAACCAGGTACAGGTTGAACTCCGCTACCCTGCGAAAGAGGTCCAGGTTGTTTCTTCCCTCTATCAGCGCATGCCCCGTCATGATTCAGTCTTCCTGACTTTCTTTTTGCCCTTCTTCATAAACATCAGCCAGTACATGCCGCCCGAAGCGGCCAGGGCCAGAACCAGCAGGAAGAACAGCAGGAACAGCAACACTCTCAAAATTCCGGCTGAGTCCGGACTTACCTTGACGAATAAAACAGAGTCCAGTGCCTGAGCAGCGGCTCCTCCCTGATTAATACGGGTTGCCGGGAACAACGAAACCGTTATCTTGTCCAGCGACAGGCCTTCGATACTGTTGGAGACCAGAGTCTTGACCTTTGGAATCAAACCAGCCAGCTCAAGCTCCGGAGTGTATTTTATAAACACTGAGGCGGATGAGGGGTAATTCACTTCGCTTAAATTGTCCTGTTCCTGAGGCAACACAACATGAACCCTGGCGATGATGACACCATCAATCATTGACAATGTAGACGACAGTTCTTGTGACATGGAATAAGTATAACGGGCCCGCTCTTCCGTCGGGGAAGAAATCAAACCATCCTTGGGGAATATATCACCGATGGAAGAGTATTTTTCCTTGGGGTAGCCGTAGCTTTTCAGAAGTTTGATGGCCCTGGACACTTCATCGGAGTCCACCATCAGGGTGAGCATCTTGTCTTTGTCCAGCAATTTTTCCGCCGAAATACCGTTATCCAGCAGAATGGATAACATGTCATTGCCTTCTTTTTCGGAAAGGCCTGAATACAGCTCAACCTGACAGCCCGAAAGCAGAAGACTGAAAAACAACAGGCCCAGAAACCTGAGCCTGAGTTGCCGGATTCCCTGTTTCATCCAAGGGCAGCCTTACTGGTTACGTAATAATGTATCGAACGTCTGGGTGCTTTTGCTGACAATCTTGCCGATGTAATCTTCGGTGACCATCAGGTTGGTCATGGCCATCTGGGTCTGAAACATTTCGCGCATGCTCAGTGCTTCATCCTTGCCCAGATAACTC
The DNA here is from genome assembly GCA_051008495.1 of Endozoicomonas sp. Classification (GTDB taxonomy): domain Bacteria; phylum Pseudomonadota; class Gammaproteobacteria; order Pseudomonadales; family Endozoicomonadaceae; genus Endozoicomonas_A. Next base: position 18,240 of record JBPCXN010000184.1, read on the forward strand.
TTTACCTGATCAGCCCTGCCATCCATGTGCTCTCTCAGCCCCTGCATCCCCTGCAGGATTTTGTCCCCCAGGGTTAATGCCTCGCCAGAACTTTCGCCTAGCGGAGCCACAAATGTGTCCTGAAGAACCGGCGCTTCACCTTCACCAGCCAGCAAACTGCCAAACCGTTTTGCCGCTTCCGGGTCTGCTTGCTCCGGAACCGCAAAGTCTTCCGCGGATTCCAGAGCCTTTTCTGTCAGCCCCTCTGAATTGATTATATTTTCGGCCATATCCCTGCCCCCTTGAGCATTCAGCGATTGTCGATTGCCTCAAACTGCCTTGTCAGCACATCCATAACGGACAAGACATTGGGCTTGGTGAACTCTTCGTTAACCAGGAAAATGATGAAGAACAGCTGGTCATCTCCCTTGAGCCCGACCTGCAGTGGAAACTGCATGGAACGGGTGAAATGACACTGCCGCAGGGCCTCCATCAATTGCTTGCCACTGTCGAACCTGGAAACCGTGCGAATCAGGTACATCAACACACCATCTGCTTTCTGTTCCAGATACAGGGCGCCGCTGTTTTCGAATTCCAGGCTGATGACACCACTGCCGGCAAAGTTCAGCCCCTCTACCCCCATATCCCTGCCAACATCAGCGACAACTTCATCTCTCCAGCCCATGACCCTTTCCCTGGCAATGTTTCAGCGGTTAGTTATTCTGCACCTTGATCTCCTGACGGAGATCGCCAACAAGCCCACTACCCGGTTTGGTAGAAGCCAATAAATCACCAATGTATTTTTCCGCCATGTCGGCCAATTGCTCGGCTTCAGGCCCGGCTTCACGCAACTCCGGCAGATAACCCAGCAGTTTCTCCAGCTCCTGAGGCCTGCCAGCCAATGCCTGGACATCCTTGAAGACATCCATTGGGCCAGCATACTGCTCCCCAGGCAGTTGACCGCTGAACTTCCGCACAATAGTGTCAGCAACGATGATTTTTGGCGAAGCAGAAGGCGGGGGATCGGCCGGTTTTTCCTGCAGTATTCCGGGCATAAGATCAGTAATGCCTGAGCCTGTGACTTCAGGCAGGTTGAGTGGAGCGGTGACTTCTCCAATAATGCCATAGGCCTGGTCGGTGGCCGCTGAAGCGTTTTCCACTTCCGCCTCAGCCTCTCTTTCAATGAATCCGTCCAGTCCCTCCGAAGCAGCAGCCACCATGTTCTGTCGGGTTTCATCATTGGCAAATACCTCTTCAGGAATCATGCGAATGATGGCCACTACCTTGGTGAGCGCGAAAATCTGGGCTTCAAGTTCGGTGACATTGATCTGGCCCGGCAAGCGCTCGAAGTCAGCTTCAGTCACCCACTGCTGCTCTACGAGCTGCAACAGTTGCGACATCAGGACCCGCTCTGCAAGGGCCACATCCGGGAACATCCGGGCAATCTGCTGCTCGGTCTCAAGGCAGCCGTCATGTACCCCCACCAGCGTCTTGAGTTTGCTGAGATCCTGTATGATGGCCTGAAGCCGTTCCGGGGGTGATGACGGGTCCAGACTGCCCAGGTCAGTAGCCAGAAGCCTGAGCTGAAGTTTTACCGCTTTCTCGAAATTCTCACTGGCTTGGGGATTATTCTTAAGCAGGTTCTGATAGGCCTGTTCCAGTGTTTTGTGGTCAGAAACGTGGTCAAAATAACTATCAAGCCCCCTGGCATATTCTTCCCTTAACTCTCTAACTGAGCCTTCACCAGTTTCCGCAACAAATTCCGCCGCCGCCCCAGAAACATTAAGGCCGGCCTTTATCAGAGTTTCATTGTTCTTCTTCAGCTCATCCCTGATGCCTCTGAGCTTCTCGGCTTTCTTCGTGTCTCCCAGCTCTTCAAAGTACTCAGCCGCCAGGTCAAGAGCGACAAACTGCTCCAGCACATCATCGGAAAAATCTTTGAGTTTTTTCTTTATTTCACCATCACTGAGATTTGCCTGGGTACCGAACTGATTTAGAAGATCCTTGAGGGCCTGAACATTCTGTAGCGTTTGAATTTTCTCAACCTGCTTGAGAAGACGCTCAGATAGCTCTGATCCGGATTTGGCTTTGCGCTTATCAAAGGTTTTGTCTTTGAACTGGTGGGAGAGCATCGACATTTCTTCGGCAATGTCGGCTACCTGAGAGGCAGTATTGGTCTGGGCTACAAAAGTCTCACCATTAACCTTGCCTGAAGCGGCTTGCTTACCCGCTTCACCGGCCTGCCGGGTCTCCAGCCCCGGCTGCTGGGACGTTTGGACGCCTCCGACCTGAGACATTCGTATTACCCTCCTGAACAACCTCTGACTGATTCAAATCAAAGGTTGTTGATTGAAAGGCCTTTGATCAGCCCCGGGTTGTGGTTTTCAAGGTTTCAAACCAGGTACGGATAATTTCATCCATCTTGGCCTGGACAGTTTTCACCATATCCTGTTGCAACTGCATCCACTCAGACTCACTCTGTGCGGAGTTGTCGTGAGTTTTCTGGACAGCTTCAAGTTCTTTCTGACGGGAATTATGCTCTGAAGACTGAAACTGGAACCCAGCCCCCCCAAGTTCACCAACACTACCAACCATCTGTGAAGTTTGCATGGCGCGCTGCATTTTCATCTGAGACTGAGTAACGGACTGCTTTGAACCTCCCATTCCCCCGGCCATGGCTGTGGCACCAGCTGCTACTTTCATAGTGCCTCCCACTACTCCTGCAACTAAAGTCATGACAGCCGCTTTGCGCATTTCACCAGCCTGATTAAGAATTTGCTGTTTGGCGGCATCATACTCAATAGCCCTAGTTTCCCGGGCAGTTCTTCTGCCAAGAATACTCATTTCAAACAACAATTCCAGGACTATAAAGATGTCAGCCAGCTGCTGAAGAACTTTATCAGCTATGGGGCTACCAGTAGAGATAGACCGGATGGCACTTGCAGCCTCTTCAAGCTCATCAGCCAGCATGTCAGAAGTCATCCTGATGAGTGCTTCTTGGGCATTGAGCATTTGCCGGTTCGCCAGAACCAATACAACATCAGCCTCCCCTCCGACGAAGCCCATCTGCATCAATAACTGCTTCTGTCCATCACTGCCTGTAGACTGCCTGTTGAGTAACCCAATAATCCCATCGGCTTGAGCAGAGCTGAACCCCATAGCCACTAGTATTAACTTGCTCGCTTCCGCTTGGCTGAGACCGATGGACATAATTTTGTCTTTCGCCTCCGTTCCAGCCTTAAGAATAAATGACAATAGATTGCCACCCTCTGAATCTACCATCGTTACAAGGGCGCTTACACGACCGTCAGAGAAACCGAGGGTGTTCAGAGCATTCCGAAAATTGCTGGTTGCCCCTCCAGCACCATGCATAGATGCTAGGGAGTTCGAAGCATCATCCGGATCTGCCAGAGCCAGCAAAGCATCAATCTGGCTGTCACTGAACCCCATTGATTTCAAAGAATCCTTCTTTCCCTGAAGTCCCTCTCTACCACCATGCCGAGAGGCCAGAACTTCATCATCATGTCGATTAAAAAAAGCTTCAACCTGCCCATCATTATGCCCCATTGCCGAAATGAAGCTTTTTTTACTTTCTATGCTGGCGACCTGCTTCCCATTAATAACCTGCAGATAACTGGCAGTCTCTTCCAGAGTGATAGAGTACCTCTGAATTCGTTCCTGCTGATCGTGAGTCAAAGCCCCAGATTGGATATTTTGCATCAACAATGAAGTATTCGTGACCACTTTTCCCGTCAGTTTGCTGATGTCTGCTACTTCCGTGCTGGCCATCTCCAGTTGTGTTGGCTTCACACCCTGAGGTTGATCCAGCTCTGGCGCTCGAGACCGTTGTCCCAGTAAAATATCACTTCCTGCCTGGGTGACAGTTTGCTTGATATTCTGTCCACTCAGGTTGCCACTGCCTACATTACCAAGAGATTCAGTTTCCGCCGACTCTGATAACCCAGGACTGTAATCAACCTGTTGGCTCTGGGTTGAACCCGTTTGTCCTATTTCCGCCATGACCTACCTCCTTGTGGCTAGAACTTTTAAGCACGCACATTGCGTACCAGCGTTGACTTAGTGTCATGATTAGCTTTGATGATATTGGCAGCTACCGAATAGCCTTGCTGCAACTCATCTATCACTGTCTGAAGGGACTCCATGGCATCATCAAGCATTTGTTGAATCCTCGCCATCATGGCTCTGTCTTCCATGGCATCCGCCCTCATCATATCCGCATGATAGGTATAAACCGAAGTCGCCACCTGAGAACTGCCTTCTGCGACCTGTGATACACCACCAACAACCTGGACAATTTTAGCGATCTTGGTTAGCAGAGCTGAAAATTTAGCCGCTGTGGTCGTCGCTGTTGCAGCGGTATTCGCTCCGGTCGCCGCTACAGTAGCCCCTGAAGATGCGCCGGAAGCCAGCCCGGCTCCAGCTCCAGCACCGGCTCCAGCAGCGGAACCTGCAAAGCCTCCGGCTACCGCTCCCCCCAGAGAAAGTGCCATGATAATCGCTGTCCAAAATACCATCGCACCAATCTTCGCTTCTTTACTGTCTCCAAACATATTCGTCATGAAATTATTGGTTTCAGAAGAGATCATCATAGCGACTGTCAGCGTAGTGGCAGCAAGCATCATCCCAACAGCAACAACAGTTAATAAACCACCTGTGAAAATGACCCCGACAGCCGCCACTATCGCTGTAGCAATAGCCATGGCGGCAATAGCAAGATAGCCAAAAATTTTCCCAACCAGGGCGCTTTTCTCCGCCTCTTTGGCTTTGGCAATCCCATCACGGATCGTTTCAATGAACTTGCTACTGACCTGTTCCTTGTTAATCTGTCCAATGCGTATCGTTTCCTGGTCAAACTTCACCCGCTCATTCTGAAGCTTGGACTGAATACTGATCAGCATTGTCGTTGCACTATCGATATCCAGGGGTTGATTGGAATCAAAAGCCGCTTTTGTCAACGCTTCCAAGTCAGCTTCAATATCGGCCCTGAGATCATCAGGAATTTCAGTGATTGCAGTATATTGCAGGACTACATCGTAGAAGAGGTCATGCACTTTGTTGAGTTTGGGGTCACCACCATTAGCCTGGGCATCGTTCAATCTTGCCGTTGTGGAGTGCATACCAGAAAGGGAGTTGCCAGGGGAGTTGGGGTCTGCCAACGCCATGAGCCCTTCAATCTGGGACTCAGTGAACCCCTGCTTCTGCAGATCGCCTTTTTTTCCCTGTAACAAGGCAATCTGTCCCGCCATGGGATTGTTCTTGCGATCGTGAACCGCTTTCATCAGTTGATCGGTCATAGGTGTGTCAGCATCTTCAGCATATTTTTCGAGTATTTCTGATGTGGCTTTGTCTGACTCAGCTTCTGCGGAAGGCTCATCGAGCCTGGGCGTTTGTACCTGTGACCGGACACTCTCTTCCGGTTCAATCCGGGAATAGCTGTTTTGTTTACTGAAACCGCGTTTGACCGGAACATCACTGCCCTTGACCTGGCTGGGTGCAGACTGGCTGATGCTGGCTTTTGAAGGTCCCTGCTGGATTGTTGGCATCCCTGTACTCCTGATTGTCCTGAAACTCTAACTGAGATTTTCGATCATATTCTCAGCACGAAGCTTGTCCTCTTCGTAATCACTGCCGGTTCCAGCCCACTCAATGGCCGTTTCATAAGACATTCTCGCCTTTTCCTTATCGCCCATGGCCAGGTGGCAATCGCCAATGTAGATCATTGGCCGCGGGTCATCGGTATCCAGAACCGTGGCAAAGGTGAAAACCTCAATGGCGTTTTCATATTCCTTCATCATCTGCTGGCAGGCCCCCAGCCCCATAAAGTACTTACGATTGAAATGGTCATAGAAGCAAAGAAACTGGAAGACTTTCTGAGCCTCTTCATACTTCCCGCCCTGGTAGAGGTTGTAGGCGACGCTGTAGATGGCTTCCATGGCGTCATCACTCATGTTCTTGAGATCTTTGAATGTCCCTCCCTTGCCAAAGAATTCGATCAGCATGTTCTCAAGCTCATCACTATCCGCCTGCTGGATGTCTTCGTTATTCACAATCAACTCCTCCCTGGATCAGCGCAGATTTTGAATAATCGTGCTCAGTGATTGGTAATACTTGTTAATAAAGTTAGACAGCATTTCAAATGCCTGGTTGTATTTATTGATCGTTTGCTGAAGTTTAGTGGTTTCCAGCTGGGATTGGCTGGTCAGGGCTTCAATCTTTGATTTAAGGCCCTCAATGTTTACATCCCAGTCTGCAGAATTATGATCATCACCATCCTGATATTCAGCGCCCAGGCTATCCCAGAAATTCTTGAATTCCTCAGTGAACTCTGATGTACCAGAGGTTCCTGCAGTTGCTTTCTCTGCCTTGGCCTTCGCAAGCCAGTCATTGGCTTCTTCAAGCTGGGCATTTTTTTGCTGAATATCTGCTATCTGCTCCCTGAGCTGCTCTTCAATGATTTCAGCCCTTGCGGTCAAAACAGACATGACCAGCGCATCCAGGCTGGGTTTGGAGAAATCCACCGGCTCTCCCAGGATGAAAGAACTTACGGATGATGCCCCCGGCCCGACATAGTTATCACCCTGCCAGTTAGATGGGTTACTGACCTGGTTGAGCATTGATACCGGGGTTTGGACATAAACAATCTGCCTGGCGGCTTCAGTCAGCTGTCCGGTGTACTGCAGGGAGTTCAACGTGGTGCGGTCAACGGTATAGAAATGGTTTGGGGTTAATGAGTTCCCCTGGTCATCAGGATCTGCCAGTGACAGCAGGGCTTCAATCTGGGCATCATTGAAACCGGCAGCACGGAGTGAATCCCGCCGGGCATCAGTCAAGTGAACAGAAGGCATCTGGCTCTCTGTTACAGGAGCAGTTACCTGGCTGTTATTCGAGCTTGGTTGGGTCATGCATCCGGCTCCCTGCCAGTATACTGCTGACAATCCTGTCAGCAGACATTACCTTAATCCTAGGCGAACTTGCCGAAACCGTGCGTTCAGGCATTGCTGGCAATTAGTCTGATATAGAATTATGTATATAAATTTTTATTTTTATTTCTTATTTTTCACTATTAAGAAACTTGTTAGCATGGGCAATTTGCCAAACTTTTTTGACTAATTCTTCGTATTCAGTACCATCACTGGTTTTCTTATTGAGCCCACTGACCTCTGTAATTAATGCGGAGAAGAAAGGTGGAGGCTGTACAGCATTGTTCTGATCACGCAGCTTTTCCTCTGATCTCAAGACAGCAGCAGCGCAGCCCATAAGAACCTCTTTAACTTCTTCTCTTTCCCTGCGCTCCATTGAGCCCATTGCTTTATCAAATTCCAGGCCAAACGCCAGATACTTGCCTGTACCAACTGGCGTCTTTAAATCATCAAAAGTGACTGGAGCATCAGCGGATGCAGCACTCGCACTTCCCTGCCCGACAGGTCCTGACTGGGGACTATCTGCCCCTGTCGCCGCTTTTGAATGACCATCACCGGTCGGAACCACTGAAGCTGCAGATCCGGAAGGCTCATCAGCTCTTTGTTTTGAAGCCTCTACAAGTGCAACCAGCTGTTTACTGACCTTTCTGGCGTGATTGACCAGTGCAGGATCCCCCTCCGGCATTTCATGCTCGAAATCCCTCAACATTTTCAAAAGCAGCTCCGAGGAGTCAGCGCCGGGCTGGGTTGTACTGATTATCTTGGCAACGATGTCAATGGCAGCCCGAGCCTGCTCTTCAGAAGAAGCACCGGATTCAACCACAGCCCTGAACTCATCAAGTGCATCAGACAAAAGCTTCATCTGGTCTGGATTATCAGGATCAATACCTGCTTTCCTGACCAGTTTGGCCAGAATTTTTGCCATTACCCTGGAAGGTTTCTGCTCTGAAGAGGCGCCAAACAACCCATTGACCTCGGTGAGAACATCCTGAGCCTGGGCCTGGGCTTCAGTGGATTCAGGGTTCGGATTGGCAGCCAGTTTTGATAAGCTTTTACCTACCTGGCTCGGATCAACAGCTTCTGCAGTGGTGACATCACCGGAATAGTCCACCTGACTCTGTCTGTCAGGGCCTTTGTAAGAAGGGTTGTCGACGAGCATATACTGCCCCTGATCATCTTTTTTTTCTTTTTTCTTTTCTTCGTCCTCGTTTTTTGGTTTGTTGTCTTCTTTTCTGTCATCTATAGGTGGCGCGCCATCGGCATCCTCATTAAGCATGTGGGCAACACCCTGGGTGAGCAGCATGATACCTACGGCGTAGATGCATATTCCGGCTGGCGCAAAGCCGATTGCAGCAAGCGCACCCGCTGAAACAAGTAAACCACCGACCACAGTAGCAATAATGCTCTTCTTGTGTTTATCCAGAAATCCCAGTTTACCTTCAAGATGCTTTTCCAGTTTTTTCTGCTTACGGGTTTCCTCGGGGTTTTCCGCTGAAGGAGTAGCTTTCACCTTCCCTGCTCCCTCAGAGGGGTTGCCGGTTACTTCCAGCTTGGCCTTAAGAGGCTCAGTAGGTTTCAGCTCTGGCTGAACGTGGCTTTCCATACCATTGCCGTCATCATCGGCAAAGCCTTCGTCTTCAGGATGACTGGAGCCAGACTGTTTTTTTCGCGCTTCAACTTCTTCCAGCTGTTTCATCAGGTCGTCGTTGGTGCCCGCTGGCGTAGGCGTATCAGGCTCATTACCGGGAGAATCCCCGGTATCATCATCCGAGTTAGAAAGCAGTGAGTCAGGCTGAGGGTTTGCAAAATAATTTACGTCTAGAGGTTTGTGAGAACCTGTACGTTCATGCAGACTTTTCTGAGGCTGCTTTCCCGTTCCATGAGGCGAGTATCTCTCGCCTTCGTTACGACGTACTTTACGCCCATTAAGATCGCCCTCTTCAGATAGAGCGGTCTTTGCAGGCTTGTCACCGCCCTCAAGGGGATTTGTTTGCTGAGGAACACCTCCAACGGGTCCAGCCATAGGCATATCTTCCAGAAAAGCTTTTCTTATACTTGCTAAAGTCTAGATTATTTCCTTCTGATCCCATTTTTTTTAAAACAAAGGAAAATAAAGCCTGTCATCAATTTTTTGACGGATCAGGATCTGAACAGTGCATACATTCAAAGAGACAGCTGACTGGCATCCACCGATAACCGAGAGAACCTGACATTGCTTGAGATCCTATACCTGGTAGCGATTACCGTAGAAGCCATGGCTGGAGCCGTTGCTGCTGGCAGGAAGAAGATGGACCCTATTTTTCTGACAACCGGGAAAAGGTTTCTACATCAAGAGCAGGAAACCTAGCCCTGGCGGAAAATGTTCTGGCGGGAACAGTGATTTTGATGACTCTGGCCTCAGTCTTCAGCATGATAAGTAATTGGTCATTTGCTTTTTCAGGTACCTTCCCTGCCCTTGTGGGACTGCGGCTTAGAAAAAATATATGATTTCATCTGCACGTGTACTTACTGTACGACTGTGGAAAGACGCCTGCTGAAATGGCGTGAATAGCCCAGGCGTCCATAACTTAACCCTGCTGGGACATTTTGTGTTCCACAGGTCTCTCATAAAACTCCAGTACCGCTGACATAATATCCTTTGGGCTCACCATTCCTACCAGCAGCCCGTTTTCCAGAACAGGCACACGAAAAGCATGCTCCTTCATAAAATGCTGGTAGACGCTGATGATATCGTCATCCGGACGAGTAATAACGACATCCGTCGTCATATGCTCACTGACAAGCCCGCCTTCCTGCGAGTGATAGCTGCCCAGCAGGGTACCCTGCAGACAGTCTGACTCCGACAGAATACCAACCAGTTGCCCTTCGTTATCCAGAACAGGCGCTGCCGTTATGTCATGATGCAGAAGGATACGAATGGCCTCTACCACCTCCATGGAGGGAGAAAGGGTCACAACCTGTGGAGTCATACAGTCTCTTACCTTAATCGATCTCATGGCATCCTCCCCGGTTGAATGGAACAATCTAGGTAGCCCGGGATTGGCGCAAAGCACCGACCCCTTCACTGTTTAGTCTAGTTTTCAGTGGCCTGTTCGTCTTCAGTATCCTAATTTACGAGCCCAACAAGCAAATCAAATGACAGGAACCCAAGACATCGCCCGACACTGCCATTATAATCTCGGTCTTTACTTAGGCTCTGTTGACATAAGTTTATCGCGTACAGCGCCAGCAAGAGTTCAAACGGGGCCGCCAGACAGCGTTAGACTTGATTGACGTAGAATGACTACGCCTGCACAAGTCTGCCTTGCATATGACAGCTGTAAGAACCACTGTACCTGACAAACTTATGTCAACAGAGCCTTTAATAGAGCAACAAAAAGCGAAGGTTTACAACATGAGCTTTGCAAATATCCCGGCAGGCAAGGAATTGCCACACGATATCTATGTGGCGATTGAGATCCCGGCCAACGCCTCTCCCATAAAATATGAAATCGACAAAGACATGGATGCTCTTCTGGTAGACAGGTTCATGGCTACTCCCATGTTCTACCCAGCCAATTATGGCTTCATTCCCCAGACCCTGGCCGACGATGGCGACCCTCTGGATGTGCTCGTGGTAACCCCCTATCCGGTGGTTCCGGGTTCTGTCATCCGCTGCCGCCCTGTCGGCATGCTGAATATGTCCGATGAAAGCGGCCGGGATGAAAAACTGATTGCCGTTCCCCATGACAAGCTGAGCGCGCTGTATAAGGATGTGAAGGAATACACCGATCTTCCCGAACTGCTCCTGCAGCAGATCCAACACTTCTTCGAAAACTACAAGGATCTGGAACCCGGAAAATGGGTGAAAATCGACAGTTGGGAAGGTCGTGAAGCTGCTTACGAAGTCATTACAAAGTCTGTAGCCAACTACAAAGGTTAAAGCGGTATGATGGCTGAGGCCTCAGGGCAGGCATGATTCCTGGCCCTGAGCCGAATTTCAGGCTCTTGCTTGCAACCTGAGCATTAGCCTCCAGAATAATAACAATCAAAACCAATAAAGCCAGTCGCCTATGTATTCGAAGTTTCGACAGTTCACTGCATTACTGACTTTCCTCCTGATCACTCTGATGCTGCCCTGGGTCAGCGCCGCAAAAGCCAACCCGCTGTTCAATACTTCACAGACTGCCGCTTCTCAGACATTTATCCCCGTTGAGGAAGCATTTCAGATCAATGGCAGGATTGTCGATGATCAAGCCATTATCGAGCTCACTGTCACACCCGGGCACTACCTCTATCGGGATCGTTTCCAGTTCAAGGCCGTTAACTCTGAAACAATCCTGGGTGCCCCCGTCTACCCGAAAGGGGTTGAAAAATACGACTACAACTTTGAGAAAAATCTGGAGGTATTCACCGAGGACATGGCTGTCCGCATGCCAATCCAAATCTCCTCGTCTCTACCGGAAATTGAAGTTCGCTTTCAGGGGTGCGCTGAAGCCGGGCTTTGCTACCCTCCCCACACCGTGACTCTGCCCCTGATTTCCGACAGCTCGCACCCTGAAACACCACCCGATAGCACTGAAACAATCAATGACGTCAATGCTCCACCAGGCAACAGTTTCCAGGAAACCATTGCTGACAGCGGTCTGTTGACTGCGCTACTACTCTTCTTTCTGGCTGGGGCCGGGCTGACATTCACTCCTTGCGTCCTGCCAATGATTCCCATCCTTTCCAGCATCCTGGCAGGTACATCTTCTTCCAGGCAATCAAGAATACTGGCTCTGACGCTCACCTATATCCTGAGCATGTCCATCACTTTCGCCGCCGCCGGCACTCTTATGGGGCTGTTTGGCGCCGGCCTCAACCTCCAGGCGAAACTGCAGTCTCCATGGCTGATCGGGCCTTTTGCCGCTCTGTTCGTGCTCTTGTCCCTGAGCATGTTCGGTCTATATGAATTGCAATTACCCCAAAAGCTTCGCGATCGACTGGGCAATATGGGTCATCAGGGTGGCAGCCTGTCCGGTGCTGCGCTGATGGGCGTGCTGTCTGCCCTGGTTGTTTCTCCCTGTGTTTCTGCTCCTCTCGCCGGAGCATTGATCTATATCAGCACCACCGGTGATGCCATCTATGGCGGATTGTCACTGTTTGCCCTGGGGCTGGGGATGGGACTGCCACTGCTTGCGGTCGGTATCGGTGGCAGACAGCTGCTGCCAAAAGCCGGCAGCTGGATGGACAATGTCAAAATATTCTTTGGCTTCACGTTACTGGCTATTGCCATCTGGATGCTGGAACGCATTATTCCGGGTCCGGCAGCCCTGGCACTCTGGGGCATACTGTCTGTTGGAGCTGCAGTTCAACTGGGAGCCCTGGATTTCCATCGCAAGGCAGGCTGGGCTGTCACCTTCCAGACAGCGGGGCTGGTTCTGCTGATTTATGGTGCCAGCCTGCTCGTGGGTGCTGCTAAAGGCAATGTCAACCCATTAAGGCCCCTTGCCTCCTCCACTGCCGGGCCAGCACAAATAGGCGGCAAATCTTCGGTGAACTTTGAAAAACTGACATCCACTGCAGAACTGGCCGACAGACTGAAAGCAGCTGCCTCATCAGGGCAGGCGGTCATGGTCGATGTCTATGCTGACTGGTGTGTTTCCTGCAAGATCATGGAAAGGAACGTCTTTCCTGCCCCTGAGATAGCTCCTCTGTTATCCCAGCTGACACTTCTGAAACTGGATATCACGGACAATACCGCCGAGCATCAGGCATGGCTGAATCGCTTCCAGCTGTTTGGCCCGCCGGCACTGGTCTTTTTCGATCGCCAGGGCCGGGAAATGGCCAGTATCCGTACACTGGGAGAGGTGACTGCCCAGGAACTTAATCCAAAACTGCAACAGCTTCTGGGTGGCTGATCGAGAACAGGCAGATCAGCCTCATAGGAGCCTGTCGGACTTGAGCTTTCGAGCATGACATTTAGTAGAGCGAGTCAGTTCTTTCGTTGGATTTGTGCGAATAGTTGACCTATTTAAGCAAATTCAACGAAAAAACTGGCCGCTCTTTCTGGATTTCAGGCCGAAATCGCCTTAAGTCCGACAGGCTTCTAGCCAGCCAGCAAACCCTTTTCGTGACGCTGGACACATTTTTCACAAAAGTCACTGAAATGCTTCGTAACTGGCATTAACGTGCTGTAACAACCGCGAACTAGACGCCTTTACAGCATTGCGGCACAATGCATGTCATTGTGAGAGGATACCCATGGCAACGATACTTGTGCTTAACGGCCCAAACCTGAACCTCCTGGGCAAAAGAGAACCGGAAGTCTATGGAGCGACAACCCTGGAACAGATTAACCAGACGCTGGTCAATCTGGCCGCAAGCCATGGGCACACACTGGAAACATTCCAGAGCAATGCCGAACACAGCCTGATTGAAAAGCTCCACCAGGCCGGTGAACAGTCGGTTGATTACATTATCATCAACCCTGCTGCTTTCACCCATACCAGTGTTGCGTTAAGAGATGCCCTGCTTGGAGTGGCCATCCCGTTTGTGGAAGTCCATCTCTCAAACATTCATCGTCGAGAGCCATTCCGTCATCACTCTTATTTCAGTGATATCGCTGAAGGCGTGATTGCCGGCCTTGGCCCCAAAGGATACGAGCTGGCACTGACCCACGTCTTCGACAGCTTGCATAAACAGCCATGAGCGAAAGAAACATTTTTTCGTCACCCCCGGTGATGAAAAAAATTTCATGGTAAAGAGCAACAATAAAACTGTCAGACAGCCCTTCGAGGCAAATGTCGCACCAGCCCAATTATCAGAAACAGCGGCATTTTCCTGGTGAAAAATGTTTCGGCCAGGGCCCAGGCCCCTGGCTCGTGCCTAGTTAACCCAAGTGGCAGGCACCCCTGCCCCAAAGCATTTGAGACTGACCATGGACATCAGAAAAGTAAAAAAGCTCATTGAGCTGCTGGAAGAATCCGGAATCGACGAGCTGGAGATTCACGAAGGTGAAGAGTCCGTACGCATCAGCCGCTACTCCCAGCATGCTCCTGTTGCCGCTGCTCCTCAGTTCAGTCCTGTTGCTCCCGGAGTCGCTCCAGCCGCACCGGCTCAAGAACCCGCAGCTGTCGCTGAGCCTGCACCTGCAGGACACCAGGTCAAATCTCCCATGGTAGGCATTTTCTACACGGCGCCTTCCCCCAGCTCTCCGGTCTTTGCCGAGGTAGGGCAACATGTCAAGGAAGGGGACGTTCTCTGCATTGTCGAAGCGATGAAGATGATGAACCAGATCAAGGCCGACAAATCCGGTACGGTCGAAGCCATTCTGGTTGAGAACGGGCAGCCCGTTGAATACGACCAGCCACTGTTCACCATTGTCTGAGACCGACACCATGCTGGATAAAATCGTTATTGCCAACCGGGGTGAGATTGCCCTGAGGGTTTTGCGAGCCTGCAAAGAGCTCGGAATCAAAACGGTGGCGGTGCATTCCAAAGCCGACGAAGACCTGATGCACGTGCATCTGGCCGACGAGTCTGTCTGTATCGGCCCCAACAGCCCTACAGAAAGTTACCTGAATATTCCCGCCATCATCAGTGCCGCCGAAGTCACTGACGCCCAGGCCATTCATCCGGGCTACGGCTTCCTGTCTGAAAATGCTGATTTTGCTGAACAGGTGGAACGCAGTGGCTTTACGTTCATCGGTCCAACACCAGACGTCATCCGTCTGATGGGAGATAAAGTCTCTGCCATCCAGGCCATGCAGAAAGCCGGCGTGCCGACTGTACCTGGCTCAGACGGCCCGCTCACAGACGACAATGAACGCACTCTGGAAATCGCCAGCCAGATTGGCTACCCGGTTATCATCAAAGCCTCTGGCGGTGGCGGTGGCCGCGGCATGAGAGTCGTTCACCGTGAAACAGCCCTAATCAACTCCGTCAACCTCACCCGTGCTGAAGCCAAGGCGGCATTCAATAATGACGTCGTTTATCTGGAGAAATTCCTGGAAAACCCCCGTCACGTGGAATACCAGGTGCTGGCGGACGGACAGGGCAATGCCATCCACCTGGGTGACCGTGACTGCTCCCTGCAACGCCGTCACCAAAAAGTCATTGAAGAAGCGCCAGCTCCCGGCATTGATGAGGATGCCCGTGCAACAGTCGCAGCCGCCTGCACCAACGCCTGCATTGAAATCGGCTATCGCGGTGCCGGCACCTTCGAGTTTTTGTACGAGAACGGTCAATTCTTTTTCATTGAAATGAACACCCGGGTTCAGGTGGAACACCCGGTCACTGAAATGATTTCCGGTGTCGATATCGTCAAGGAACAGTTGCGTATTGCCAGCGGACTGCCACTGAGCCTGAAGCAGGAAGACGTCTGCCTTGAGGGGCACGCCTTCGAGTGCCGTATCAACGCTGAAGACCCGAAAACCTTCATGCCTTCCCCAGGCACAGTGACTCAGTTCCACGCCCCTGGAGGCAACGGTGTCCGTATCGATTCACACGTCTACAACGGTTACCGGATACCGCCATACTACGATTCACTGATCGCCAAGATTATTACTTACGGTCCAGATCGCCAGACCGCCCTGGCCAGGATGCGTAACGCCCTGGACGAGGCGGTTGTGGATGGCATACGCACAAACATCCCCCTGCACCAGGATCTGGTGAGGGACAATAATTTCCAGGATGGAGGTGTCAGTATCCATTACCTGGAGAAAAAACTGTCCGAGTAAATTCGCTCCAGGCGACTAAAGCCGTTCATAACATCCTGTTTATGAGCGGCTTTGTGCTCTAGAATGAGCAGGTTTTGC
>JBPCXN010000185.1:0-8738 GCA_051008495.1 Endozoicomonas sp.
GATCATAAGCGTCAGCTTTCCTGAGCGTATGTGAACTTTTACCAGGTCAACGCCGTCCGTTTCTGAAAACAGCTGTGATGCACATCCGATATAGACTCTCAAGGCTGGAGGCAGGTCTTTAGTAAAGCGGCTGTGGATTATAAGAGAGTGTCGCTCATTGAGTATACTGGCCGGCAACTGCTCGTGAGCAGTTTCACAAGCCTGCTCAATCCGGTCGGGTTCAGCCAGAGAAAAGAGCAACTCCCTGGCCTCAGCGATTATTGTTTTGTAATCACCAAAAAAAATCTTGATATCACGCTTCAACTGTTCAGGCATATGCTTGTAAACGCGCCTTTTGTTAAATTGCTGCAGAGCGAAATAAACCAGTAAATCCTCACGGCGCTCACAGGCTGCATCTTCAAGGGGTGCGGTATCAAACTCTTCCTGTATCAATTTGAAGGCCCGCTTGGTAGAGCCGGTCAGTTTTAGCAGATCGTCATGCTCAGAGAGTTCTTCCGCTGCTGGCACCCTTCCCAGCTCAAGGCACCGCTGCCAGAAACTTTCAAACAAACGCCTGTTTTCTTCAAAAAACTGTTTCTTTCTGGGGATTCGAACACTTTTTTGAACCAGTTGCCTCCACCGGGTTTTCCGGCGTTGCTTACTGGACAGATAGAGCTGTTCCTCATCTTTATCCTTGAAGATGTAGAATATGCCTGGGGCCACTGGGATAGGCTCGTGCTCCAGAATCTGCTCCAGAAACACCTGGAGTTCTGCCTGGCTAAAATACTTCTGAAAAGTATTTCTGCTGGTCAGCACGCCATCCTTGAAGGGCTTGAATTTACTGATATGCCGCTCACTGGCGATCATGGCAGAAACCACTAATAGCTTCCCGGTTAACTGCCAGGCCCCAAGAACAGCCTCTAGCCGCTCCTGAAGGTCTTCAATGACATTGATGACATACCCCAGGTTCACCAGGTCTCCTGCCACCTGCTCACCTTCAGGCCTCCAGTTTGGGTCCCAGCCAGTGGCTGTGACTCCATGAGCCTGAAGCTCCGCAAGGTCATCTCCATGGCCGCAGCCATAATCGAAAACTGTGTACTGTCCCTCAAGGTAGCCATTGCTCGCCAGGGTTTTCATTGGGCTGGAGAGACTGTCCCTGCTCAGTGCTGTTTTATGTCGGTCTACCTTATGGTCTGTCTGGGGACAGGGGCAATCACCCAGTGCAGCCCTTCGAAACAGGCGACCATCAACGAGTTCATAACCCTTCTCCTGTATCAATGCTTCCCAGCTTTGCCGGAAACCAATGATCTTTGTATTCTCGTAGAGCCCTGCCTC
Organism: Endozoicomonas sp.; assembly: GCA_051008495.1. Taxonomy (GTDB): domain Bacteria; phylum Pseudomonadota; class Gammaproteobacteria; order Pseudomonadales; family Endozoicomonadaceae; genus Endozoicomonas_A. Next base: position 1,315 of record JBPCXN010000185.1, read on the forward strand.
TTCTCCTTCGCGGGTAATTTCACAGAAATCGTCATAGCACTCGTCCGAGGCCAGAATCATAGTTTCTTTTCGGTGAAGGATGGGTGGGTTTGCTGAGCGGGAAAAATCGGTATTCTTCACCTGCTCGCTAGCGAGGTCGATGCCTGTGCTGAAACGAAGCGCTGGATAAGCTTCCTCATGAAAATCCGGGTAATCAAGAAGAGTAACCTTGAAGCAGTCCTTATGCAGACGGACAATATTCCAGGCACCTTCGGCATCTGGTAAACCTGCCGCCACTGCTTTCTCTGCAACAAAAGTATAGAGTGCGGGGGCAGCATCTTTCAGGGCAAGACGGTGCACATAGACGGCTTTAGGCAGTTTCTTGCCAACTGGCAAAGCTTTCACTTCAGAAAACCAATGCTGGTCGTTCATGCATACCGCTCCAGGAATCGCTCAGAGGTTAAAGTTCGGGGGATATACCCCCGCCCATTGACCTTGGGAGTCATCATCGTAACCTCTGCGGCACGAGACTGACGGTTATAGCTCACATGCAAAGGTCTGTCCGGAGCATAATAGTAGAGCCGGTCAAACGGTAAATTCTGCACAATCCAGGCAGCCACAACTTGTGATGATATTCCCTCTACGATGAAATCACAGGCTGCTCCACCGCGGGTGCAGATCAGCTCACCTTTCCGGTTCAATTCATGGCCACTGTGCTGATCTAATGCTGGATAGATGCCTGGAACTATACCCTGCTCCTTTGCCAGCCTTTTCCTTTCCCTGGCGAGAGAAGGTGAACAAAAGCCATACGTCAGAGTCAACTCACCAAACTGTTCAGAAACTGGATCAAGAATGTTGGTGGCTAACTCAGACAAAGCCCTCCAACTCTCTTGCTGTGAAGGTAGATTAGATAATCCGCTTACACGCCAGGTTTCACCACATTCGATGAGGTGACGGTAGGTGAAGTGCAGACTGCACCGGGTGTCCAAGCTGGGCATGGCACGCTATTTCAAGAGGCTCACTACTGCTTCAGCAACAGCTTCCGAAGAAGCGGGATTCTGGCCTGTTACCAGCTGACCATCCGTTACACAGTGGACCGACCAGTCAGCGACTTTGCTGTAGTCGCCACCACGCTGTTTCAACTCATCTTCCAGCAGAAAGGGTACAACATCCGCCAGCGCTACGGCTTCTTCCTCGGTGTTGGAAAATCCGGTTACCACCCTGCCCTTGACCAGTAGTTCACCATCGAGGCCTCTGGCATTAAGCAAAACACATGAAGCATGACAGACTGCTGAAACAGGCTTGCCCTGCTGCCAGAAGGTTTCAATCAGCCTGATGGAATCTTCATTATCAGTCAGATCCCAAAGTGGGCCGTGGCCACCTGGATAGAAAATGGCGTCAAATTCATCTGCAGAAATATCAGTCAGTTTCAAGGTTCTCGTTAGTTTGCTTTGAAGCTCTGTATCCTCATCAAAACGACGTGTAGCGTCTGTCTGAAAATCCGGCAGTGCGCTTTTCGGATCTACTGGTGGCAGTCCCCCCCTGGGCGAAGCGATAACGACCTCTGCACCAGCATCAGTAAACAGATAGTAGGGCGCGGCAAACTCCTCTATCCAGAACCCGGTTTTTTCACCTGTATCTCCCAGCTGATCGTGGGAAGTGAGTACAATCAGAATCTTCATTGGTTGCTCCTTTTTCACATCACTCTTTACCAAGAGAATACAGCCAATCAAGGCTCTGTGGCCATTTTCATGTTTCGGGTGGTCCGGCACTCCGGTGAGCTGCATTTCCGTCCATGGCTGTTTAGTTGAAACCTCTGAATAAAGGTCGATAGTCCTCAGTGCTCAACCCCAGGCGGGTGATAAAGGCTTCGAAGAGTTCCGACAATCTCTGGTTAGTTGCGTTCTCAAAGCCAGAGGCTTCATAATTCAGATGCTGCTGATACTGCTGCTGTTCCTCAAGGTGTTCAAACCACTTGATCAGTAACCAATTCAGAAGCCGGTTCTCCTCCTTATTTCTTGCGGGGGGAAGAAAACGAAATTCCATCAACATCTGCTGATCTGAGGCGTACCAGTGTTCAGGCTCCACAAATTCAAAAGGTAGGGCATTCTTGGAAGCTCTTATTTTCACCGGGCTGTATTGAATCGGTTTACCGTAGTCATCCAGTGGCTCTTCTATCATGCTATTTTTCCAAGTCATCTCCACTTCCTTCATCTTGGTGAAGTCAATGGGCTTTCCATCACAAGCTTGTTGCTCTGAGTGGCTACGCCAGTCTCCAAATAAACGCCAGTCAATATAGGTCATAGTATCGGATATAAACCCTTTTCCATTCAGCCTTCTGCTCGTGACTTTTAATGAATTGGAGAGATCTCGGTTGAAAGCAGTCACAGCCTGACCAAGGCTATTCTGCTCTTCGGCCCCCTGATGATGAAATGAGAAAAACGGCCTTGTCACAGGATTGGAGTTAGTACCAAAAGCCTGAGCCAGCCAGGCGTTGCTTTCAACATCCAGCATCATTCTATACAGCAGCTCAGGGTTCTCACTGCCGACGTTGATATCAACCCGTTTGGTAGCAGAACTCAGAGATATGTCGTCAATCAATCCGGCAACCTCCGATATAAACAGTTCCTGCATCTCATAAGCAGAATATTCTCTGCCATGAACCCAAAAACTGTCGTTGAAATGATATGGCATCACCTTGACCATCAGAATAAAACCAGACCGGTTGGAATCGCCCAGTGGTTTAGACTGGTAGCTGGTAGATAGCAGGTATTCCCAGTTTCCTATCAGAACGGCGAGGCTGGAAAAAGAAAGTATCATATAGGTATCTGGCACTTTGGCAGGAAGATGACCAAATTGCTGATGAGTATAAGAGAACGTTTTCTCTTTCTTAACTATCTGATACTCATCACCGGGAATGCCCAATGCTACAAGTTTATTTTTCAGGTTTTCCTCCCACCGCTCAACCTTACGTATGGCTGACATATCATGAAACTGGCTATCAGGTACCATTACATATTTGAGTAATTCCCCAAATTTAATTTTCCGTTGGTCCAACTCAAAGCAATCTGGGTAGCACTCCGAACACCCATGAATAACTCTCATTATTTCAAAAGCTTTGGGGGCATACACCTGAGTTGCTTTTTCGGCATAAACGGAACAGGCAATGATCAAAAAAAAAACCAAAAACAAACCGTGTTACGGCAAGCTCAAAGCTATTACTTATGATCGATGTTTTCATATAATGACTTTTTATATTGACTTATCCTGCCAAATGTTTGTTAAGGCACCTGATGAACCAACTGATATCAAGCAGCCTACTGCAATATTCTTTCGTTAACACTTCAATTTTATGCACGCCGTCTTTTCCTCTTCACTCACAGGATAGGGTATTATCACAGCACTGGCTCCAATTTCCTGAACTCAAGACAGGGAGACCTGTCATCATGAAGATGGTAAATGTACGATTGTTCTTCATTCATACTGGTTGTTCTCATCAAAGCGCTGTCTCTGGCTGTTGTCATTGTTGATCAGTTTTCTATTGACAGGGCTAAAACCGTCGGAGACCCAGGCTGATCCCTTCCTGTAGTCTGTGCCATCCTCTTTATAAAATTGCCTCTACACTATCGTAATTTTGTGTAAAATAGCACCGCCCGATGACGGGCAAGAACGAATAATAATAATCAGGGATTATAAATGATTCAGCGACTGCAGTATGTTTTGACTCTGCTTATATTGGCTTCTTCCCAGGCCTCTGCCGGTTGGCTTCTGGATTCCTAGACTTCAAAACTGTATTTCAGCTTTACCAAAAGCACCCATCTGATGACAACCGCTACCTTCAATACCATCAGCGGTACAATTAAAATGTCTAAAAAACCTTTGCTTTACTCTTTTATTAAAGCGACGCTTTAACGCATGAGGTAAGACTTACATATGGGTTGAGCTTTATGTTCAGAAATACACGCATTCGTTTCTATCGAGCAGAGACAATCAGGATATCATCCCAGCATGTCGTGTACTTTCGACTTAAAGCCTTCTGGTTCATATGCCAGGCTTTGGGCTCAAAACCAATGGATGCCGGTTTCAGTGTATGGCTGCCATAACGTTGGTTAATTGCGTCCAGCACTGTCATCATCGGGCTGGTCTCAGGCAGGCTGTTCATAGTGAGCAGGTCGCCCTGAAAACTCTTGCCATCGCAAAGTTCCATCAGCATAAATCCGGCTTTCTTGTACTCGTAGCCTTCACGATAGATGGCTTCCAGAGCCGGTTCGATTTGCTGCAGCCAGGGGCGGGTATCGTTAGTTGGATTGGGAACGGCCAGGCGAATGCTTTGACAGTACTGAGGGTTTTCTTTAAAAGGGTCTGTACGGATAAACAGGCTCGCTTCACGGGCAAACTTCTGTTGTGACCGCAGTTTTTCGCAGGCCCGGCTGACAAAGCTGCTCAGGGCCGAGTGCAACTCATGCCTGTCGGTTACCCGCTGACCAAAACTCCGTGAACAGATAATCTGATGTTTGTTACCCGTTTGTTCCTCTTCCCAGGGAATGCAGCGTTCTCCCTGCAGTTCACAGACGGTTCTCTCAAGGACTACGGAGTAGTGCTTCCTGATCCATCCGGGTCGACAACGCGCCAGATCACCTGCAGTGTGTATACCCTGTATTTCCAACCGTTTGCTGATTCTTCGCCCCACCCCCCAGACTTCATCAACCGGGGTGATATTCATTAGCCGCTGCTGTCTCGCCGGATCAGTCAGGTCTACCACCCCACCGGTAGCCGGATAGGTTTTCGAGGCATAATTGGCCAGTTTCGCCAAGGTTTTGTTGGTGGATATTCCGACACCTATGGGTAAGCCTGTCCATTGCCGAACCCGCTCTTTAATCGTCTGCCCTATCAACTCCAGGTGCTCAGGAGGAAACCCCGACAGGTCTACGAAGGCTTCATCAATGGAGTAAACCTCCACATCCGGGCTGAACTGCTCCAGCACCGACATAAAGCGCGAGGACATATCACCATAGAGGGTATAGTTGGAACTTTTCAGGACGATTGCTCCCTGCTCCACCAGGTGCCTGACCTTGAAGGCAGGTGTCCCCATTGCCACTCCCAGCGCCTTAAGTTCGCTCGTTCTAGCGACGATGCAACCATCGTTGTTACTCAGGACACCAAGAGGAATACCGTGTAGAGCAGGGTCGAACACTCGCTCGCAGGAACAGTAAAAGGAGTTGGCGTCACATAATGCAATGGCCTTCTGTTGTCCCATAGTGAAGATCCCGATCTACTACTGCCTCAATGAATGAATAACCTGGGTGACCACCCCCCAGACATCCAGTGTCTGTTCTGATTTCAGATCTACTGGCGGGTAATCAGGGTGTTCTGATAGCAGCACCACATTCTCGCCATCCCGCTTTAGTCGCTTGACCAGCAGCTCGCCATCCAGCAAAGCAATGACAATGTCTCCAGACCGGGCGGTCAGGGAGCGATCAATAATCAGCAAATCGCTGTCATGAATTCCAGCTCCGATCATTGAGTGCCCCTGGGCTCTGGCAAAAAAGGTCGCGGCCGGGTGCTGGACCAGAAGCTGATCCAGGGATAAATGGTCTTCCAGATAATCCGCAGCAGGGCTGGGAAAGCCGCAGGCAGCGGGACTCTGGTAAAAGGGATAGCGTCCATTGCCAGACCCTGCCTTAAATGGCTTTGGTGTTATGGTCATGCTCTTCAATACTGTATATATTTACAGTATATGATGGTATCGAACCACACAAGGTGTCAACCATAGCCACGTATACTTGGCATAGTCCTGTCTCCAAACAACAACCAGGAAAAATCCTCTGATGATCATCTATGAAGTCAACTGTCTGGTGGACAAGAACATTGAACGCGCCTTCCTATCATGGTTGCGACAGCACATTAAAGAAATCGTTGCACTCGATGGGTTTCACTCAGCAAAGATTGATCAGCTGCTTGAAGATGACCGATTACAGGAACAGCCAGGCTCTGCAGGAATCTCTGTCCGCTATCGGCTTGAGAATCAGGAAGCCCTTGAAAGCTATCTGCTGAACCACGCCCCACAACTGAGACAAGACGGCATCGAGCGATTCGGCAACCAGTTTACTGTTTATCGACGAGTATTGGCTTCGATTTCCGCTACCGATCAACCAAATCAGCTGGAATAATCTATGGAAGCTGTCCAGACTCCAGCCGTAGCTGGATCAGAGGTATTGTTCTATGCCACACCTTTCTTCAGGCCAAAAGCGCAAGCAGAAAGAGTTGCGCAGGAAAAAGCGCCACCCTCTGGAAAAAGGGCCTACCACTTCAAAAAAGGAGGCTGATTTTCTTCTGAGTCTGCCCCCTCTGACCGGTATGGGCTGCAAACTCTCAGCAATTATATGGAAATTGGCTCGCCCAATCCTCGACACCAGTGACTGGGATGAAGACGACCTCAATAGTACTGTCGCATTAGTCATTCTCTGCTGGAACATTGGCACACTCCCAGAGCATGAGCGAGAGAAGGCCCAGAATGACTTGATACATACACTATTCACTGAAGACCGGGACTTTTCTTTTGAAATTATGGATTGGACCAAACGTTTGATCCGCATTCGACATACCGAATATGTTGAAGACAGGCGCTTCATTGAAGACTTTACACTCTCCTATGTTCCTGCTGAAAAATACTGCCACTTACAGGTGTTGAGTTCTGTTGCGCCCCCTGATGGTTTTCTCTCCGGGTTATCTGAAAGAAAACAATGGGCTCCGTAGCAAGATGGGAACTTTATTTGCTTGTCATAACCTGAAGCCTGCCCATTCGAGCACACTGTCACGAACCTCACTGTACAGTTATTAAAGTCAACAGCGTGTGACACCCGAATCTCCTTATGGGCAGCCCTTGAACGTGCATAGTGCTGCATGGCTGCCAGAGACTCAGGGTTAATCCTGTAGAACCTCGCCCTCTCGCCCCCTTCCACCCGGCACTGCCGACTGATGGTTCGCAGCCCGGCCATTCGCAGCAACTGCCCGACAAACTGACAGGATGAGGCCGGTCTTTTGAATCTCGCGCCTTGCGGGGTGTTCAGGATAACACTGTCGGGTATCAGCTTGAGCTGGTTGAGCATAAACGGCGAACCCTGGTGGTATTGCTCCACCCTGTCCAGAACCTGTTCGGCCTCTTTCTTCCCCCACTCCCTGCTGTAGTCCCAGCCATGAAATAACGGTTGAAGTATTTCCCAGTACACCTGAACCCCTATCTCTTCAAACCGACGATGGCACAGCGGCATCTGGTCGGGGTCGGGCTGAAGTTCGTAACGCCCTCCTCCCTGCTGTCCCGATAGCGGCCACAACATAAACCGTCGCAACCGGGTCAGGCCGATGGTTTGCCAGAACGCCACATCGTTTTCCTGCAACTGCTCTGGTTCTATGCCCAGCTCGTTACAGACCCTGAACCGTTCACA
>JBPCXN010000186.1:0-6785 GCA_051008495.1 Endozoicomonas sp.
TACAGCGTCAGCGAGAGAGTTCAAACGGGGCCGCCTAGGCAAGGCGCAACAGCGCGGGAATACTTTACGTATTTCAAGCTGTTGGAACGCAGTTATGCCTGGGCGGCCCCGGACTCTCTCGCTGGCGTCCTCAAGGATGGTTCGTAAAGCGGCCATCTGACAGCGTTAGACTTGATTGACGTAGAATGACTACGCCTGCACAAGTCTGCCTTGCATATGACCGCTTTACAAACCACTGTACCTGACAAACTTATGTCAACAGAGCCTTGGTGACTTATGAATACAACCCCTCCTTTACACCAGCAGCTGGACTTCATTATGGAGCTGGACAAGCTCAAGGCGGTTCAGCGCCGAAGCCGGGTCAGGGCGGATGATAACCGTTTTGAAAACAGTGCCGAGCACAGCTGGCATATCAGCCTGATGGCCATGGTGCTGGTAGACTACGCAGAGGAGCCCATTGACATCAACCGGGTGGTGAAAATGCTGTTGCTCCATGATGTGGTGGAGATTGATGCCGGTGATACTTTCGCATTCGACACAGAAGCCTTGGCACAGCAGGAAGCCCTTGAAATCAAGGCCGCCAAACGGCTGTTTGGCCTTCTGCCTGATGAACAGCGGGATGAAATGCTGTCCCTCTGGCTGGAATTCGAGAAAGCGGAAACCAGTGACGGCCGTTTTGCCAAAGCCATGGACCGGATGCTGCCACTGCTGCAGAACTGCAGGAATGACGGTGGCAGCTGGGCCGAGCATAACATTAGCCGGGCTCAGGTGCTGAAGCGTAATGAATATCTTGAAGGACTGGCGCCTGGACTCTGGCAGTACGCCGTGGAACAGATTGACCTGGCCACTGAAAATGGCTGGTTGAAACTCTGAGGGAAAGGATGATGAGCAACAGTCGACTGGTTTATTCAACAGACGCTGGCCGTATAAAGGAAGAGAAGCCAAAGGAAGCCTCTGTGGGTGATGGCAACGTTCGTGTCCGTCCCGAGAAAAAAGGCCGGGGCGGGAAGGTTGTGACAGTGATCTCAGGTCTGCCACTGGCAGGTAATGATCTGAAGGCGTATGCCAAGAAGCTGAAAAAGCGCTGTGGTGGTGGCGGTGCGGTCAAAGATGGCAATGTCGAGCTTCAGGGTGATCATGTGGATGTCATGGTCGAGGCACTGAAGAAAGATGGCTATGACGCCAAACGTGCAGGAGGCTGAGCAGTTTCTAGAATTTCATGGGGAAATTCTGGAGAAAGATGGCTTATGCCTACGAAATCAGAGTATGCCGGTTTTCGCCTGTCCCGCAACAGCCAGACCGTATGAAGTTTTCCACTACGTGCCCTGTCGGTGCACTGAACCCGGGTACTGGTTTTCCGACCTCAGCCACACCGGTTAGGCCGCAGCAGCTCCCGGTGTCGGTACTGGCCACTGTTCTTCAATATCTTGAATGTAATCATTCAGAGAGTTGGCCAGCATCTGCAGTTTTTTGTCTTTCCCGGCAATCTTCTCAAGGCTGTCCTTCAGGCGAGTATATTCTTTGATAAGCAACCTTGGAGAGGCCGTTGCTGTGGAACCTGTGTCCAGTATCAGTCGGGCCTCTTTCAGAAGTTTGTTCATCTCTGGTTTGAAAGTTGCGGAATAGACTTTCCGCAGCCAGGGAAAGGGTTTGGTGGTTTTTTTCAGGGCGGCTTCTATCGGTGCCAGTGAGAGGGCTTCAGTTTCCTTATACTCATATTTTGATTTCCCTGCCGGGTACCAGCAATGAGAATGGGCAAGCTGCATGTGCAGGGCGTGGAGTACTGGTTTGGCCTGGGAAACCTTCAGCTTGCCCGCCCTGATCATTGTCAAAAGCTCCCGCTGTTGATGCTCCAGTTGTGTTGAGGCTTTTCCCAGGGAAATATCCGTGGCAGCAGCCTGTTTGGAGATCTGAAACAGCTTTTTGCGAGTCTTACGCTTTAGCGGTCTTCTCTTGGCAAGCTTCTTGTCCAGTTTGTTAAATTCCTCCTGAACCCTCTGGGTCAGCCCTTGCTGCTGCTCCTGTAAAATGATGTAGCGCTCGATCAATTCCTTACGCGACTGCAGTGCCGCCATGCCACGATGAAAGCTCGCCATGCTGTTGGCCAGATGTACTTTTAAATCGACATGGGCGGGCGACAATTCTGTAACCAGGTGGACCCGGTCCCCCATGTGGCGGGCCAGTCTTTTCTGGACCAGCGCCATAGATACCTGACCTGCCAGCTCTGTCTGTCCTTCCAGGAAATCGTCAAGAGACCGGTCAAAATCGGCCATAGAGGCTTCAGTCATATCATCTGAAGTAACGTGATGGATCTGGATAACCGCTTCGTTTTTTGTCTCGTCCCATTGGATGGAGGCCAGACTGCCCAGCTGCTTGTTGAATCTGTCGATAATTTCATTGCGAGGCCCCTGGTCCATGACTGTGCCCTTGATTCTGTCAATGAAGCCCAGTGCTTTGAGTTCAGTCCGGAGATGGTCCGAAATCACTTTGATGCAGACTTCCCTTCTCTGGGCCAAAGTCTGCTTTGCAAGTCTGCCAGCGTCCGGTTTTAGCGTTCGGAGGTCGTCCAGAGTCTCAAGCAGCTCATCGACATCCTGATACCCGAGATCCAGTCGGGCAACGTGGTAAGCGTCTATCAGTCGATCCAGATCCTCACTCCGCTGGTTTTTCACCCAGGAGGTATACAGCTCGGCAAGAGCCTCCAACTCTTCCGCGTTGTCTACGCTTGAAGACAACTCTGCGAACGCTTCCGGGCTTGCCAGGGCTTCAGCAGAAACTTTGGCAAAGTCTGTATAGAGGTCTTCGGCTAATTGATTTTTGTCGTGTTTTATCAGGATGTCATTCAAGGGGGGCAGTGCATGTGCCAGCCTGGTGCCGGAAGTGTATTTTCTGCCTGCAGGCGGCAACTTGCCGCGGGAAAACAGTTGGAATAGATGACAGTGCCGTTTTCGGCCGGTTCGGGTTGCGGGAAGGGTCGTCAGCATGCTGTCCAGCATTTCTGAATGATCACGGTCAAACCTGTCCAGGTGGAGCAGATGTTTCTCTGCTTCAGCCATCGCTTCTATCACAGCCTGCCTTTCTTCAGGTGTGTCCAGCTCGCCACTTTTGAAAAGGGACTCTTTGGAGTGAAGAAACTTAAGTGCCTGATAGCATTTCTGTATGTCCGGGTTGGGCTCAAGGGCCTGATTTTGTCGCGCCAGCAAGGCATGCCAGCCAGTAGCAAGCTCAAGCAAAGGTTTCAGCTTATCGAACCGGGCGGTTTCGTGGACAAAAAAGCTGCCTAGCCTGTCCCGTGTTTTCCGAGGATTTTTCCCCAGTCGAAGCCAACAGTAGGGCTCTTGCAGCTCTCTGATATTGAATTTAGTGGTGGCCTCTTCAACCAGTTGTTCCGGTGTTCCGGTAAAAGTGGCTGGTTTTGGTGGACTGTCAGGGCTGGCGGCTGGGGTTGCCTGCGGTGTAAAGACTTTTTCCGACTCCATCCTGATTCTGACACCGTCCAGGTGAGCCCGTACGTTGACGAGGTGTTCTGCAATCTGTTGCCGAATCTGAGGTTTGTTTCTGACCAGAAACCCTGACAGGTTCCCCTGTAATGACTGGATAGCCTCAATCTGGCGCTGTACACCCGACAGCATTTCGGCCGCCGCAATGGCTTCTTCCTGCCGTCCTGCCTTTGCCAGCCCCTGAATGCGTTGATTGTATCTGGCTTGAATGGCTTGCAGATGTGTGAGTATGCGCCCGGTTTCCTGTTTCAGGTTTCTGTCAGAAAAACCGGGCGAATTCAGCTCATTCAGCGTTGTGTCCAGATAACGGGAGACTTCAGCAATTTCAATTTCCCATTGCCGAATGGACTTGTCACCTGGCTGCGTGCCCGAATGCTCCCTGACCTGGCTGACCGACGGGTGAACCTTGACCGCACGGGGCTTTCCGGTTCCGGCAAATTTGCCTGCTGGTGGCTCTTTCTTGCTGACTGGTGGCTGACCTGTATGGTCTCCCCCGGCGACTACGGAGTTTTTATTGACGCCGTTCCCTGGCTCCATGAGGTGCTCGTCCCTGCTGTGACATAGTTGTTAAAAAGTATAGTGCTCAGTGATCGAGCAGCTGGCGGATCACGGAAGGATCGGCCAGGGTGCTGGTGTCTCCCAGGTTTTCGGTCTCTCCCCGGGCTATCTTGCGGAGGATGCGTCGCATGATCTTGCCCGATCTGGTCTTGGGCAGGGCCGGAGCCCAGCGGATCCGGTCTGGCTTGGCAATGGGGCTGATCTGGCTGGCGACCATCTTGATCAGTTCGCCTTCCAGCTCAGTTGAGGGTGAAGCACTGTACATGGGCGTGACGAAAGCATGGATGGACTCACCTTTGACTTCATGAGGGACTCCAACAACCGCTGCTTCAGCCACTGCCGGGTGCAGAACCAGTGCACTCTCGATCTCGGCGGTACCCAGGCGGTGGCCAGAGACACTCAGTACATCATCCACTCTGCCGGTGATCCAGTAATAGCCGTCTTCATCTCTGCGGGCGCCGTCACCGGTAAAGTAATAACCGGGGAAACGGCTGAAATAGGTGTCACGCAGGCGCTGGTGATCGCCATAAACGGTTCGGATCTGGCTTGGCCAAGAGCCGGTCAGGACCAGGTTGCCTGCACCGGGCCCGAGGATTTCATTGCCATCATCATCCAGCAATGCCGGACGAATCCCCAGGAAAGGACGGGTTGCTGAGCCCGGTTTCAGGGCCGTGCTGCCGGGCATGGGGGTAATCATCATGCCGCCGGTCTCTGTCTGCCACCAGGTGTCAATCACTGGACAGCGGCCATCACCTGCCACACTGTGATACCAATGCCAGGCCTCGGGGTTGATGGGCTCACCGACAGTGGCCAGTATTCGGAGACTGGTCCGGGAAGTCTTATGAACCGGTTCATTGCCCCTGGCCATCAGGGCACGGATGGCTGTTGGGGCTATGTAGAGAATATTCACCCGGTGGCGGTCAACGATCTGCCAGATCCGGGATGCATCAGGCCAGTTTGGCAGGCCTTCATACATGAGTGTTGTGGCGCCGCTGGAAAGGGGGCCGTAAACAATGTAGGAGTGCCCGGTGATCCAGCCGACATCGGCTCCGCACCAGTAGACCTCACCGTCACGGTAATCGAAGACATAGTGGAAGGTGATAGTTGTGTAGAGCAGATAACCCGCAGTGCTGTGCAATACGCCCTTGGGTTTGCCGGTGGAGCCAGAGGTGTAGAGGATAAACAGCGGGTCTTCCGCTTCCATGATTTCCGGCTGGCAGTCCGAAGGCTGACCGGAAACCAGTTCGTGATACCAGACATCCCGATGTTCGTTCCAGCTGATCTCACCACCACTGTTGCGCACCACAATCACGGTATCGACATCAGGACAGCCCTTCAGAGCTTCGTCAGTGTTGGCTTTGAGAGGGATGATCCTGGCGCCGCGAATGCCTTCATCGGCGGTAATGACTGCACGACAGTCAGCATCAAGAACCCGGTCCTGAAGTGATTGAGGGGAGAAACCCCCAAAAACCACTGAATGGATGGCGCCAATACGGGCGCAGGCCAGCATGGCGAAAGCCGCTTCAGGAATCATGGGCATATAAATGCATACCCGGTCTCCTTTACCTATGCCGCGGGCCCTGAGCCCATTGGCCAGGTGGCAGACCTGTTCGTGCAGCTCTCTGTAAGTGAACCGTTTCTGCTTTTCTGGCGTGTCGCCTTCCCAGAGAATGGCGGTCTGGTCACCTTTGCTGTCCAGGTGACGGTCAATACAGTTGTAGCAGGCATTCAACTGCCCTCCCTGGAACCAGCTGACGTCACCATTTTTGAAATCCCCTTCATAGACTTTGTCCCAGGGGCTGTACCAGTCGAGATAGCGCTTTGCCTTGTAGCCCCAGAATTTTTCCGGCTGTTCCAGTGAGCAGCGGTAGAGCTCTTCGTACTTCTGCTCCGTCATCCTGGCCTGCCGGAAACTGTCGGTCACCGGATAAAGCGTTTTCTGAGGCTGATGGTCGGACATGGTGCAGCTCACTCCACTGGGAGAACAAAGTTCATCCAGTATAGAAGTGAGTGTTGAACAGTAGAGTGAAATTCAAGAGACTGGCCCGGCAGGCTTTCCCATCGGGCGGAAGGAAGGTCAACCCTTGAGTAGCTCAGCTTTTTCTGCGTCACTCAGGAAAGAGATCGCCAGACCATTTTCCTGCGCCTGGCGGATATCGGCTGGTGTCAGGCCTGCCGCAGGAGCGGCGATTTCATACTCATGGGGCAGCTCAATGCCTTCGACGGCAGGGTCATCGGTATTGATGGTGGCCAGAATGCCCTGGTCCAGGAACTGCTTAAGAGGATGGCTTTCAATATTCGGGAAGGTGCTGGTCTGCACATTGGAAGTGAGGCAGGTCTCAATGCCAATCCCTTTTTCTGCCAGGAAATCCATCAGTTTCGGATCTTCGATGGCTTTTACACCATGGCCGATGCGGGTTGCGCCCAGCTCATTGATGGCCTGCCACATGCTCTCGGGGCCTGCAGCTTCTCCGGCGTGAACTGTTACCTGCAGACCGGCGTCACGTACCTGACGGAAATGATCCACGAACAGTTCACCTGGCTTGCCCAGCTCATCACCGGCCAGATCCATGGCTACCAGCTTGTCCTTGAAGGCAAGACAGGCGTCCAGCTCTTTCTGGCAGGCTTTCTGGCCGAAGGTGCGGCTCATGATGCCGATCAGATTGGTTTTTACCCCAAAGTCCCGGCTACCGGCCGTCACTCCATCCACAACAGCCTCAACGACGC
>JBPCXN010000187.1:0-11201 GCA_051008495.1 Endozoicomonas sp.
CTCCAATCAACCTGGGAATAGCGGAGCGTGCTCTTGAGCTTTCCGTGGACTATGCGCAAACCCGACAGCAGTTTGGTCGACCTATTTCTGAATTCCAGATGGTGCAGTCACGGCTGGCGGATATGTATGTCTGGGTGGAAACCATGAAAACATTCTGCTGGAGCATTCTTTCGGAAGTGTCTGGTGTGGATGAAACTCAGGCAGGACGAGGTGAGATTCATGCTCGTACCGCTGCTTCCGTCATGTATTGTGCCGACATGTGCAACAAGGTGTTGGACAACGGTGTTCAGATACACGGCGGCACCGGTTATATCTGGGAATCAGAAATGAACCGCTTGTTCCGTTCCACCAAGCTGTTGGAGATTGGCGCCGGTACAACCGAAGTTCGCAAGATGATTATCGCCGGTGAATTGTTAAGAAAATAGCTGAGAAGATAGCTGAGAAAATAAGAGTTATGAGCAATATTCCAGATTCCTTCGGCATGACGGACCAGGAACTGTCTGAACAGTCTACCGTCTTTTCCGCTGAAGCCTTCAAAGGTAAACGGGTATTCATCAGTGGTGGTGGAAGTGGTATTGGGAAGGCCACTGCCTGGCTTTGGGCACGGCTGGGAGCCAGGGTAATCATCTGTGGAAGAAATCTGGAAAAGCTGAAGGCTGCGGCTGAGCCCATGCTGGAGCTGGGCCTGGATGTAAGTGTAAAAACGCTGAACATTCGTGAGCCTGAAGTGGTTCAGAGCACTATTGATGAAGTTTTTACGGAGTTCGGTGGACTGGACGTATTGATCAATAATGCTGGTGGACAGTTTCCGCAACCGGCCATTGATTTCAGCCCCAATGGCTGGAAAGCGGTGATCGACAACAATCTAAACGGCACCTGGTACATGATGCAGGCGGCCGCTCAGCGCTGGCGGGATACCGGGCAGCCCGGTAACATCATCAATATCGTTACAGTTATCGACAAGGGTATGCCAGATATTGCCCATACCTGTGCGGCCAGGGCGGGTGTTATTTATGCATCGAAGACTGTTGCCGTGGAGTGGGCGCAGTATGGCATTCGCATCAACTGTATAGCCCCTGGCATCATCTCTTCCGAAGGCATGAATGCTTACCCCAAAGAAGCAGTGAAAGCTTTTCCCATGTCCAACCCCATGAAACGTTTTGGTACAGCCTGGGATATCGCCGAGGCCTGTGCATATCTGGGCAGTGATGCTTCGAACTTTATGACGGGTGAAGTCATGACACTGGATGGCGGTGGGCGCTATTGGGGTGAACTTTGGACTTATCAGAAGCCGGAGTATTTCAAGAGCTAAATCAAGTCGTTGAGTTTGCTGATCAGCTGATTCACATCACGCTTGTTGATCACCTCGTCGTTAGAGGCAATGCCGTTGAATACCAGACTGGTCAGGCTTTCGGCGACCGTGTCTGTATCAAGCTCTGTTGAGCCGGAGATTAAATCCCACAGGTAGTGCTCAATGGTTCCGAAGATCGTGTTGCGAACCAGGGCTACTGACGTCCCAGGACGTATTTCACCGTTATCGATTCCCTGCTGCACCACCTGGCGGACGATGTTTGTGTATCGCCGGTTCATGCTATGCACGCCTTCTGACAGAGCTTTATCCAGCCCCCGGGATTCACGAATGATCACTCCGCAAAGAGCTCTGTTGCGAGAGACGATATTCAGGTGGTTCCAGACTATGTAGTGCAGGCGGTTGCGGGTGCTGCCTTCCACGGCCTTGATGCCGTCTTCCAGCACGGCCGTGATCCCGGCATAGAACTCTTCCATGACCTTGAGCACAAGTATCCGTTTGGAAGGGAAATAACTGAAAACCGTACCTTCGACGACCCCGACACTCTCAGCGATTTCCGCCACCGTGGCTTTTTCATAGCCGTGGGTTTCAAACACCTGACGTGCAGCAGCCAGAATGGCCTTGGTGCGGGTCTCCCGGGACTGGCGGGTGGTTTTTTTTCTTGGTGCTGCTGGCATTCCCGGCTGGCTCTGTGTGGCTGGAGTTATCAGGCTCTATTCTAGCGGATTTGGTCGCTGAATTTAATGGCGAGGAGGTTGATTCAAATGGACTTTGTACGGCTGCATCAGTATGAGTCATTACTACAGAATTATGACAACTGCTAGGAAGATAATGTGATATCCGCCACATTTATAGAGGGTTAATTCATCTGAACTATATATTTGTCTGGTGTCGACTGTCAGATTTCTCCAGCCTAACCAATAAAAACTATAAATCGGTCTGGATACTGATACATGAAGTCCAACAAGAAGAAAATCCCCAGCCCAGGGATGAAAGCCCCATTTACGTCTCTTCATAAGCCTCTCTTCATCGCTGTTGCCGCGGTTATCTCTGCTACAGCAGCAGTGGCCAGTGAGAATGTTTTAGAAGAAGTCATCGTTACCGGTTCGCTATTAAAGGGAACCGATCAAAGAGATACCGCCATTACTGTTGAGACGGTATCCAGCATGGAGATGGACAATGCTGGTATCACCTCTGTTACCGAAGCCATCAGTTCATTGACGGCCATGGGCGGCGGTGAATTTCAGGTGGACTCCCTGGCCAGCAACCTGACGTCGGGAACAGCTTCTGCCAACCTGCGCAACCTTGGCTTGGGCTCAACCCTGGTGCTGGTCGATGGTCAACGCACTGCCATGACCTCCCTGGCTTCAGCGGACGGCTCTACCTTCGTGGACACCAACAGCCTGATGCCGCAGATCATGGTTGAACGGATGGAAGTGCTGAAAAGCGGCGCCTCTTCCATCTATGGCTCTGATGCGGTGGCCGGCGTTATCAACGTGATTCCCAAGAAGAATTTTGAAGGTACTGACCTGAAATTCGGCTATTCCGATATTTCCAACTCATCCGCGGGCAGTCGTACCCTGGAAGGTCTCTGGGGGGGCGATATTGGTGTGGGGCATCTTGTGGCATCAGCTTTTTTCTTTGACAGCACCCGGATGGAAACCACCGATCGTGACTGGTCGCTGTCCAGTACTTATGGTAATCCGGCCTGGCAGGCAGTGAGCAGCAGTGGTTTTCCCGGCAGCTTTACTCCAACTAATGGAGATCCCAAGGTAGCTGATCCTGACTGCCTGTCATTTGAAGGCAGCTACATGACCAGTGGTGCTGATGGGAGCACTACATGCAGGTTTGATTTCAGTCCTTATTTTGAGTTGTATCCGGAAGAACAGCGTTTCCAGAGCTACCTGTTGCACACTGTTGACTTGGATTCGGGAGCAACTGTTCAGACAGACTTCTCATACTCTAAGGCTGAAACTGAGACCATTGCCAGCCCAAGCTTTCCATTCCTGTCAAGCCAGCCAACAGTGCCTGCTGTTCACCCTGACAATACGTTCAATGAAGAGGTTTACTTCAGTGGTCGTATTTTTGGCGCAGCTAACGGCCCATCCACAACGGACTTCTCACACGAAAATATCCGTGTCGCCAATAAGATTGAGCTGGATATAGACACTGAATCCCTGGGCCTGCTGGGCATGACCAATGTTCTCTCCTACTCCCAGCAACAGAGCACTTACGACAGGCCGGATACAATCTTCTCCAGGGTACAGTCAGCTCTGAATGGTTTTGGCGGTGCTGACTGCGACCCGGCTACGGGCACTGCCGGAGTCGGAAACTGTATGTATTACAACCCTTTTGGCTCAGCACAAACAGGTGCCGGTACACCTAATGATCCTGCCCTGATGAGCTGGCTGAACAGCAGCACCGACCTGAACGCTACGTCAAAGCTGTTCCTCTGGGAAAACGTGATTACAGGAGATATCGCTGAAACCAGCTACGGGGAGATTCGTGGAGCACTGGGTGCTTCATATCGCTGGGAATCCCTGGAGCATGACTGGGGGGATGATTATAACAATGAATTATTCCTGACTCTGGGTACTGCTCCGGATGCCAAAGCCAGCCGGAATATTGCTTCTGTCTTTACCGAAGTGGAAATTCCAGCCCATGAGGACGTGCTTGTCACTGCTGCGGCTCGCTATGAGAACTACAGCAAATGGGATAGCGTAAGCCCTAAATTGGCCGTACTCTGGACACCCACTGACAGAATCAGTGTACGCTCTTCTGCTTCTCAGGCTTTCAAGGCCCCGTCTTTGTTCCAGACGGAATTTACACAGGCCAGCCAGCCTTATTTCACCAATCCATTTAATGACAAGCCTTTCCAGTTCACCAATGTTCAGACAGTGGGCAATGAAGACCTGAAGCCTGAAACTGCAGATATCTTCGACATAGGTATCAGCTTCGAGCCAGTTGATCAGCTGACAATCAACCTGGATTACTGGTCATTTGATTACACGGACATGATTGTCAAAGAATCGGCTGAAGGTGTAGCGATAAAAGCTGACGCCGGCGATCAGGAAGCTATGTCCCGTGTTCGTCTTGGCCCTAACAATGACTTAGAGCTGATCACAACCCAGTTCATCAATGCCAACAAAGTCAAAACTGATGGTATTGATCTTGGTATCAACTACCAGAACCGTGCCGGTGCGGGTGATTACGTAATCGACCTGCGTGCCACCCGAGTACTGAGTTATGACATTGAGCTCAACGGTGAAAAGATTGATGGACTGGGCAAGCGTAATGTCAGCAACTTCGCCAGAACCATGCCGGAACTGCAGTGGAACCTGACGTTTGATTATGCCGTTGGCAACCATGGTATGACGGCTTTCACAAAGTACATCGATGGTTATAAGAATGATCGGACATTCTTTGAACATGATGTTGAAGCCATGACAGTGGTAGACCTCAAATACCGCTACGATGCTACTGACCTTCTGGGAGCTGATTCAGACAGCACACTCAGGTTCAGTTTCGGCGTCGACAATGTCAGCGATGAAAAGCCGCCGCTGGTCAAGAATCTGCTGGCGTTTGATCCATCCATCCACAACCCACTCGGACGAGTTTATTACGCCGAGCTGAACTACAGCATGTAAGCAATTCCGGGGCGCCAGTCGCCCCGTTTTTCTTTATCCACACAGATACAACAGCAATTAGTGGTAGTATGCTGTTGTCAGTCAGAATAAGAAGAACATCGCAATGGATAACACGACACATGCCGTTGGTAAGGTGCTGAATGACAGTTCAAAAGTCACCCGTGACGCCAACTATGCCCTGGCCATGCTGCTGGTAGCTTATATTCTCTCGTTTATTGACCGCCAGATCCTGGGCTTGCTGGTAGGACCTATCCGCGCCGATTTCGATATTTCCGATTTCCAGTTCAGCCTGCTGCACGGCGTTGCCTTCGCGGTTTTCTACACTGCCCTGGGCTTTCCTATTGGACGGGCGGCCGATCGCTTCAACAGAAAGAAAATCATTATGGCAGGTGTCTTTCTCTGGAGCCTGGCTACCTGTCTGAGTGCTGGGGCCAAGAACTTTGCCAGTTTGTTTTGTGCCCGGATGATGGTGGGTGTGGGGGAAGCGTCCCTGTCACCAGCCGCCGCTTCCATGCTTAGCGACTATTTTTCCCCCAAGAAACTGCCCCGGGCTATGGCTACATATTCTCTGGGCATCACGCTGGGTGGCGGTCTGGCTTATATCATTGGCGGTGCAGTATATGATGCATTTGATGCCATGGAGCCTATAGCCCTGCCTCTTGTTGGTGTACTGACTGCGTGGCAATGGACATTTGTGGCTGTGGGGGCTCCCGGCATGCTGGTGGCCCTGCTGATGAGCTTTATGAAAGAGCCTGCACGTAGAGGTCAGGATGCAGAGTTACCCGACGTTGTACCCATGAAAGAAGCTGTCCAGTATGTGCTTCAGCGCCGGGTTGCCTTTGGCAGTATCATGCTGGGCGTTTCCATGTTGTCCATTATCGGATATGGAACCATGGCCTGGTATGTCGAGATGATTGTCCGTAATTTCGCCACGCCTAAATCCGAGATTGGTCTGCAGTTCGGGCTTATCTTTATCATTGCCGGTTCCCTGGGAACCCTGACCCTGGCCTGGTTTACGGAAAGGCTGAGCGCCAAGGGTTACACCGATGCCAGCCTGCGAACCCTGCTGGTGGTTGCTCTGGCTCAATGGTTGCCGGCAGCCCTGGCACCGCAAATGCCCAGCGCTGCACTGACCATGCTGGTCACCATACCTGTAGTGTTTTTCCAGTATGGCTATTTTGGCATTTCGCTGGCGGCACTTCAGCGAATTACACCGAATCAGCTGCGTGGCCAGGTATCAGCGCTGTTCCTGTTCTGCACCAATATTCTTGGCCTGGCCCTGGGGCCAACCATTGTTGCTTCGTTCACCGATTTTGTCTTCAAGAATGATGCAATGCTCGGTCACTCACTGACGACTGTGGCCTGCGTCTTCTCCCCCATTTCTGCACTGCTGTTTTATAAAGGGTTGAGGAAGTACAGGGAAGAAGTGCAATCCAGTGAGAGCTGGAGTGGCTAACCAGGAGGTATTTTGCAAGTTCCGTTTGTCGGTCTGAGAGTGGTTGTTCCCCCAGACTGGATTGATGTGAATGGGCATATGAACGCTACCCATTATGGGCTGGTTGTTTATGATGCCCATGCTGGCTTTTCAGAAGAGATCGGGTTGGGTGAAAAGTATGTGAAATCAGCGGGCTCAGGAAAGGCTGTCCTGGAGAGTCACATGATTTACGAACGCGAGGTATCAGAAGGAGACAAGCTGGAAGTAAGATCCTGGCTGTTAGCTGTTGATGCCAAGCGTCTACATTTCTTTCACGAAGTGTTTAACCTGAGTAAGGGTTTTAGAGCGGCTGCATCCGAACAGGTGGATATTCATATCGACCTTAAGCTACGAAAGTCTTCTGCTATTCCGAAAGAGCTTCTGCAGAGTTTGAAGCAACGGGTGAGAGAGAATCTGAAACACCCACGGCCATCGAAAATCGGGAGAGCCGTGAGGCCCCCGGAGAATAGTTGGCTGACTGATTAGTGATGTCACATTGACGAAACGATCTATATGAACTTGGATAGTCATTGTCATTTCTGTCTGCCTATCAGTCAAACGGCGCAGAGGGGCCTATGCACATTCTGGTTCAATCTGGTCTGCTTGCTGTACTGGTATTTTCAGCCGGGCTGAAACCCTCAGAGGCTATGGCGGGCCCGGTACTTCCCCAGCTTATTGTCTGTGTCCCTGATAAACCCGGTGGTCAGCCTGAGTCATTCATTCTCCGGAAGGGCGACTCTGGCCTGGAGTCAGGTGACGGTGTAGAGCAATGGGTAAACCTGCCTGATTCAACAGACTTCCAGGAAATCTACAGTAATCGTGGGGCTGTTTTCGAGGGCTCATGTTTTTCAACGCAGGATGTTCACTGCCAGACCGCTGCGGGTCTACAGCTTGATGCTTTCGAAAGCGGCCAAGCTTTTTATCCCCAGGTTGAACCTGTGAATGCCTCCAGTGGGCATGAATATCTGTACGTCAGACCATTCCGGGAAAGCCCGGCGGTTTCTTCCGGAGCCATGGTCAATAGAGGGATGGTTCTTCCAATTATTGCTGCTTTCGGTGGTGTGACATGGTATCTGGGTGATCTTGTCCTGGCCGCCGGCGTTACTGTTCTGTCCTTTGCACTTTATGGGCTCTTTCTGGTGTACCAGATTATTCACCGGTGCAGCCAGACGATTCCCAAAGGAAGGGTGGAGGACGTCTGACCTGTCATTACTGTCAAAAAAATGTCGCAAGTAGCAGCCTGTAACGGAATTTACCACGAAAGTCCTGATGCAGTTCAATAATCCGGACGAAACGAAATTATCAGTTAAACTGGATTTTAACGACAGTTAAGAATTCTGTAATGAGCACAAGGATGTACCCTTCCCGGCAGTATTGGCCAAACGCTGTTTTCCCTGAATCCATGGTTACATGGCTCGGTGATTTGTTCTGCGAGGCCGTTCCCACGACTGCTTCTGACTCTTTCGGTTTAGTCCACCGATCCATTGGGCATCCTTGGCAGGTTCCGGTGAAAGCCTTTTCCCTGGTGAATCACAGATAATCAAGGAGGTCTGATATGTCTCGTGGCGGAAGTGTGGATGTCTCTCAGGGCTCACTGCAGCCGATTGTCCCGGGAGGTGTGGACAAAACACCGGAAGTTGAGAAAACAGGCCATTCTAGCAGTCTTGGGGAAATCAAAGAAGTTGATGCTAAGAAGCAGATTCCCGGCAGTGACCAGATATCTGAAGATTCCAGAAAGCCTTCTACCAGATCGATATTGGAACGATCAGTCAAGCAAATGGACATCGTCCAGACTCTCAGCACACTCACAACTCAGCTGGGGCGGCTGAAAGAAGAGGCGGTGGAGACCAATGACCAGATCACCAAGGCTAACCAGGAGATCGCTGACAATCGTGAAGGGATACACAACGCCGGTGATTTACGCAGGGCAGCAGAGAATGATGTCAACAGCCTGAAGCAGCAGGTCCATGATGATGACCATGACCTGGCCCTGGAACGGGATCAGCTGAAGAGAGTGGGAACCAGCATAGAAGAGAACAGCGAGGAGGTCAGTCAACTTACCTCTCGCCTTGAAACCACAAATGAGCGCGTTCGAGAACTTGAAGAGCAACTCAACCAGGCCAGGCTGGAGCAGTCATCTTTAAAAGAAGAAGTCCATCAGGCATCGGAAAAAGTCCAGAGCACTCAAGGTCAGAAGGCAGAAGCTGAGGACCAGCTGGTTGAGGCCAGGGGTGAACACAGCAAGGCTGAAACCCTGCTGCAGGAGTCACAGAGCCACTATGAGACGGCGTTTGCCAAGCTTGAAGACAAACAGGCGCTGAAGGCAGAAGTGGATTCATCCGTGGAATCTGCAAGAGAAGAGTTCGAAGCTTCCGGAAGAGAGTTTGAGCAGTCCCAGATACAACTGCAGGAAGCACTGGCCGGTGAGCAGGAAACCCAGATCGCCCGGGACAATGTCCGGGATGAAGTTCAGCAGGCAAGGGTTGATGTGAGAAATCAGCAGGAAGTGGTTGATACCGAACGGTCAGGTGTCGATGAGGCGAAGAAAGAGGTTCAGGGGAGCACCGAAGAGTTTGAACATGCCCGCGCAGAAGTTCGGCATGACCGGGCAGAAGTGACCGGGAAAACGGCAGAATTAAGAACTGCAGAACTGCAGGCCACTCACCATCAAACTGAACTTACGGAAAAGAACCAGGAATGGCAGCAGGCCGGTGTTGACGTAGAGAAACGCAGTGCGGAAGTCAGCAGCAAAGAGTTGGAAGTGCAGAGTGCCCGTGAGCAGCTCAGAACCAGTGAGAAAACTGTCGATGAGCAGGAGGCATTCTTACGGGAGGCTGAAGATGACGTTGGTCGATGCAAGGCTGAGTTGATAGAAAAAGAAGCAGAATGTGACGAAGCCCGGGAGCTGCTGGAAACAAGGCAGCAGAAGGTGGAACGCAGTGAGTCAGACAGGGATAAGGCTCAGGTCACAGTCAATGCCCGGCAGGATGCAGTGGACAGGGCTAAGGACACCAGGGACGAGGCCAGCAGGAGATTGCAGTATGCCAGAAATACCGCCGGCACCAAAGAGCGTGAACTCACGGCTGCCCAGGGGCAGGTTAAACGGGAAGAACAGCACCTTAGTCGTTATCAGAAGGAAGTCTCCAGGGCCCAGACAGATGTTAAAAATGCAGAGCAGGCTCTCAGTAAGGTTCAGTCGGAGTCAGCCAGTATTGGCGATGACGATGTCTCTCAGGCCCGGCATCAGGTAAGCCTCCGTCGTGCACGAAGTAAACTGAATATCGCCAATCAGATTCTGGCGGTGAGCAGGCAGAAAGAGTCCAGAATCCAGACCACCCTGGAGAGGCTCAAGACCAGGGCGCAGCGTCTACAGAATGAACTGAATACGACCAGGGAAAAAGTCGGGCAATGTGAAAGTGAACTGTCCGCCTGTGAAGAAAAACTGAGTCATGCCCAGGAAAGACTGGGGCAGTCAAGGCAGGAACTGGAGGCCAGGGAAAGTAAGCTTACTGATGCAAGGAGTGAGCGCAAGGTTGCCAGGAATTCCCTGCAGGCCAGTGAAGATGAACAGGTTGAGAAACAGGAGTCACTGGACCAGTCCAGAGAGCAGGTGGAAGAGATAAAAACAGAGCTCAAGGAACCCATGGTGGCGCTGGGTGAGGCTGAAATCACTCTGGAGCGCAATGGCAGAGAGCTTAATGATGCCCAGTCTGATCTGGAAACCGCCAGTAATCTTCAGACCCTCAAAGAGGCTCAGGCCCATGAGGCTGAGTTGAGACTTGAACAGTCGCAGCTGGAGCAGCAGGTTAAGCTGGAAGAACTGGAGATAGCCAGCGCGAAGCTGCAGGAATCACAGCAACAGATGATTGCGTCGGAAACCCGGTTGCAGAGCGCCAGGGAAGAGCTGCACAGTGCTGAAACCCGGTTGCGGCAGACCAGCGACAAACTCGATGACTTAAGAGGCCAGCTGGAGGCCAGTAATAAAACGTTTGCTGCAGCGGAGCAATCGTTATTGGAGGCTAAAAGCAAAGTAGGCACCAGTAAGGCCGCCTACAAAGGAGCGCAATTACATCTTGAAGACATCAGGGCTGAGTTGACGGAGAAACAGAAAGCGCTTCAGGCTGCGGAGCAGGAAGTTGAGGGGGCCAAAACTGCTCTTCAGGAAATGATCGAGGAACGGCAGTTATCTGAAATTCAGGTTGAGGAAGCCAGTTCCAGGGTGGAAACCATGGCAGCGGAACTCCAGAAACTGACAGAGCAGCTGGAAACAGAGGAATCGCAACTCGCGGAGCTTGTAGACAAGCAGAAAGGTTCTGAAGCAGAACTGAAACACACCATTGGCCGGCTATCAACCAGTGAAGTTGACAAACAACGCTTGAATGACAACCTGGACAGAGCCCGCCAGGAAAATGAAGAGGCCCAGTCCACTTACACCAGGCGGGAGCAAGCCCTGGTGGATCTGGTCAGAGACGCTGCATTACACCAGCAGCAGTTACAGGAGCAAACCGAGCACCTGAACCGGACTGAGAAAATATTAAAAGGGCTATTGCAACAGCTGGATGAAAATCTGGAAAGGCGTGAGCAGCATGAGAAAACTCACCAGGACCAGATAGAAGCTGAGAAACAGATAGCCGGGGCTCTTGCGAACGCTGTACTTACAAAGCAGAGAGCGCAGTCCCCGGATTTTCTAACACAGTCAACGCCACCGTCCTTTGGCAGAGGTCTGGGTGAATCTGAAGATTAAGTGGATGGCATGGAGGCGGTGACTATT
>JBPCXN010000188.1:0-11094 GCA_051008495.1 Endozoicomonas sp.
TTTCGTTGTTTTCTGACAATAAAACTTGGGCAGTCATGGGAATAGGACGCTGTGGCTATATCAACAATCCTATAAGAGTAGCCAACAATCGTCGTTTTTTCTCACATTAATCAGGCAGCACACCCAAATGACTGACATGAATGGACATGTTGTTAAAGGTGCTGACGGTAACATGATTATGACTCTGGAGTATTATTTTAAAAATACGAATGGCAAAATTGTGGTGATTCAAGATCACTCAGCGGGACACAGATTTAATCAGGGTGGTTCCGGAGATCAAGGAGCACACTTTAACGTGAGGCCTGTTGAGAATACACGGACAGGTCGAATACCTGGAACAAAGAGCCATTACCCATATAAGGAGTGAGATGATATGTGGAACCAGCTACTTCAAAATCCTGAGTTTATAGATAGCATTTATGAAATCATACCTAAGCTCAATAAAGTCAGAGTTCATTCTATTGAACTTTCGCAAGACGGTCCGGTTATGAAAATCAGATTTGACATCGACATCCTTCCATCAAATCCGCCGAAAAAGTGGGGGCGAGAATATAACAGAATTCAGCTGGCTCTAGTTCTTATTGAAATCTCTAATCTTTCTTTGCTCGAATGGAAAAGGGATAACATATTAACTCTATCATTTCATAAAAAAAATAATGGACGCATAGCATTTTCCGCTATAGGGGATAGCTGTAGTGTGAGCTGTGTATGTAGTTTTTTGAGACTTGACTATATATCTCCTTATCTAAACTAATTGGCATTAACAACAGACAATAGCAGCTTTAAGGCTATGCCAGAGTGTCCCTCCAGAGTGTCCTCCCAGAGTGTCCCGGAAAAGTGTGTCAAAAGCCCATGAGTTACTGATTGGACGGACAGGAATAAAATTATGATTGGATGTATGTTAAAGAAGTACCGGCCTTTCGCTTTATTGATGGGCTGTTTGTTCGTGTCGGTAGAGGCCTGTTCCAGTCCACCAACACCCAGTCCACCAACACCCAGCCCACCAACACCCCGTGAGGTTTTCAAAGCCGGGGAGAGGCTCTTTCCCAGAACGAGCTTGTTTCAAACAAGAGCGCTCTACGGTACGACACATGAATATACCCTATACGATTATGAAGGCAGACGACTTTCTGATTACGTTATGGAGGGAGGGCTTTATCCCTATTTTAATCTCGGAGAAAGTGAACCATGGCACATAGGCAGGATTATAAAGGCGTACTCTTATCAGGAAGCTTTCGAGTATGTGCTCACATTTATTTCATTGCGTTTCCCAAACAGCTACGGCTTTATTAAGAATCTTTTGGTATCCGCTTATCTTAATCAGGTGCGTGTCGATGACATCCCGACAGATGAAATATGGCAGTCCCTGTTTGTCCATTTTCATTCCGAGAGAGACATTGATGGTGGTCTCACTTTATGGACAGCACCCGGTATGGCATACAGCGGTCGTGAGGATGCGCAGAATAGTGATACTTATATGTTATCCTTTATGTTGTATGATTTTTTAAGCCATATGGGAAGTTTTACCCTGCCGACACGGTATTTTATTGAAAATCTGTATTATCTTCTTGAAAAGACCATACCCATTACCAATAAGAACCTGTTTCTTGAAGTGGCCGCTGGTAACGGTATTGTTGCGCATGGCATTAAGAAAATGATAGCTGACAGAGAAAGCCGTTCTGGCCGCACGTCGCCACTGAATTCAGTGGCCTCTCAATATATTGCGAGTGACAATTTCTCTGAAAAAAACGTAGCGAATTGGCATGATTTTCTTCTGTTAAAAAATAGAAAAACAAGAGGTGTGGAAAACGAATCGGCAGAAACATCTGTTGTCAAAAATGGTATGGCTGGTGTGATTCTTGTTTTCTGCATGAATAGAAAATTTTTGGCTGACATTGCAGAGATTTTAAAAAATAGAAGTGGTCCGCTTTTTATTATTTACAGTGCTTTAATCGATAACTCTAATAACCAAGAGCTTGACGAAAACTCACTAAAAAGAGCTTTTGCATCATTGAGCGAGACTCATCGCCTGGCTTACTATGAGCTGCCTTTTACAACACCTGTTATTAATCATGAAACGAAAACACTGATGGCCTATATCAATGATAAAAATACGCCATCTGAGGTGTTGAAAGAACACAAACAGGCCATTCAAGATATTATGGAAGGCCTTGGTACGATCAAGAAGTTAAACCAGAAAAAGCCTGCATTGTTAAAGCATCAAGATGAACTCTGAAGACGGTGCGAGCCAGCCCAGTACACTCGTTCCCACGCGGGAGCCTGCACCAGAGAAAACGAGCAGGCGTTAGGGGAGACAATTAGGACACCAAGAGACAATTAGGACACCCAAAGAAATACAGCCATCATCAAGCCTGACAGCTATTCAAAAGCAGATATTAATAGTGACTTATAGCAAACGGAAAGCGAATCACTCAAAAGGAGGGAAGGAAGATATAGCAAAGCTTCTCAGATGACGGGATAAACAAACAATGTCGGAAATGTTGAGCAATCAGCTTACCCGCCTACACTAGCTTGATATAAACGACTACAGGTAAATAGTCCCTGTACCCATTGTTGCCCCACTTTCCGGGCAAAAGCCTTCATGGCTTCCAGCCTGCCTATTGCCCGGTAGAAGCGGTTATTCCTGCTCATGGTTTTCAGCCATTCATCTGAGTCGATTTCCAGCCGGGCCAGGATGGGTGGGATCTCTGAACGGATTGAGCCTTTCTTATCGGATCGGATTGCACGCCCACTCCAGTCAACCAACTCAAGCTAATCATCGAGAATGTAAGGCAACGCTTTTTCCGGGTTTTGCCCTTGCGATCGAAAAGGCATCAGAGTGATGGGCTGCTTTCGGGTATCAGAACCTGATACCTGTTCAATTCGTTCCTGGATCGATGTGAAATCTGACCCTTCCGGAGTGCCTGCCATTTCAGCGCGGACCGGGTTCAGGTCGACGTAAGCCATGCAGGTCAACAACGCGGCCTCATCCAGCAAGGCCTGACTTTTAAACCGCCCTTCCCAGAAGCGGCCTTTGCATCCATCTTCCTGGTTAGCCTCACGGGCAAGATGTTCATTCAGACAACGCATGAACCAGTTGATATTCGTTAGACGACTTCGATACTCTTCAACAGATTTATCTACGCGAGTCAGTTCAGCATGACTCAGTTTGTCAGCAGCAAGATACCTCTGAACCAGAAGCGGCCCCGTAAACAGCCTTGTCCAGCGATTCAGAATCTCATCTCGTGTCCACTCTCCGGCTGGCTTCTGGTTGATATGCAGAACGACGTGGTAGTGATTCGACATAACTGCATAGGCACAGACGTCTATGGAAAAGATTGAAGACAGCTCCCTGAGTTTGTCTACAACCCACTGCCGACGGTGCTCGTAGTTCTTATCCGTTAGATGATCCTCTCCGCACAAATACGCTCTGCGTACGCAACGGGCTATGCAGTGATAATAAGGTGTTGAGCCTGGATCTATCAGGGAGCTGCGAGCGCGGGTCATGGACTCTCCTGTTTGAGTAATGTTTGGGCAACAACATTCAGGAACAGGAGAAAGATAGTTGAACTGGGTGGTTGGTCAAGTTTGTGGGTGTCCCAGAGTGTCCCCCAGAGTGTCCGCAGAGTGTCCCGGTGTCCCAGAGTGTCGGCGGCCGATGTGTCCGAGCAGATTTCCACGGTCGGCTTTGAAGCTTCCGGAACCGGTAACATGAAGTTCGCCATGAACCGTGCCCTTACCGTTGGCACCCTTGATGGCGCCAATGTTGAGATTGCCGAGGAGGTGGGCGATGACAACATCTTTATCTTCGGCCTGACCGTAGAGCAGGTTGCTGAGTTGCGTGACCGTGGTTACAACCCCAAGGATGTGTATAACAGCAATGAAGAGCTGAAGGCCGTGATTGACTGGCTGGATTCCGGAGACCTGACACCGGAAGAGCCAGAAGCGTTCAGGCCACTGGTGGAATCCCTTCTGGATCGCGGTGATTACTTCCTGACCCTGCCGGACTTCGCTGCATACAGTCAGGCCCATGACAGGATTGTTGAGACCTGGAAGCAGCCTGAAAAATGGTGGAGACTGGCCATCACCAACTCCGCTTCCATGGGCAAGTTCTCTTCTGACCGTTCCATCATGGACTATGCCAGGACCATCTGGAACATGGCGTAGTTCCCTTACCAGGGAAGTAATTGGCTAAATCACACTGGCTTTTCACTTCCCGCCTCCCGATTCCCGCTGCCTTCGCTTGTTGTTCTCTAGGGTGGCGGGAATCAACTCGTTCCCATGCTCCCGCGTGGGAACGTAACTCTTTGGTATTCAGCCTTTAAGAATAAGGCTCCCACGCGGGAGCATGGGAGCCGGAGCTGAGGAACGCCGCCCCTTTTCTGCTTGTACAGACCATATTGGTCAGATACCGGTTTATGACTTATTCTGATCACCACTTCCTACCTTCCATCCTGCCTGTGAAGAAACTCCGATGCTGGCTTTCAACGAGTCTCTGGTTGGTGATCTGATTGACGCACGCTGTGCGCGTCCTTTCGATTTGCTTGGTTTTCACGACAACCCCTCCGGTTCTGGCAAGGTGTTGTGGGTCTGGAGGCCGGATGCTGCTTCAGTCTCCATTCTTCATATGGCCTCCGGTGAGTTGGCCGGAAAAATGAAACGGATCCGGGCCGGTCTGTTTGAGTTATCCCTGGAGTGCAGACAGTCTTTTCCTTACAGGCTGCGTGTGACGAGTAACAAGAGTGAGACGTTTGACTGCATTGACCCTTACCAGTTTGCCCGGCATGTATTCGGTTACGTTTATGTCGAGTCCTACCGCTCATACCGATATATGGGTGGGCAGCTTGTTTCCGTTCCAGTAGGTTCCCACAAGTCCGTTTCCGGTGTGATGTTCAGAGTCTACGCACCCAATGCCCGCAGTGTCAGTGTCATAGGCTCTTTCAATGGCTGGGATGGACGCATGCACCCCATGGGTAGTTCGGGTGATGGCA
Source organism: Endozoicomonas sp. (assembly GCA_051008495.1). Lineage (GTDB taxonomy): Bacteria > Pseudomonadota > Gammaproteobacteria > Pseudomonadales > Endozoicomonadaceae > Endozoicomonas_A. Next base: position 4,992 of record JBPCXN010000188.1, read on the forward strand.
TCTGGCGCCTGTTTATGCCTGAACTTGAAGCCGGTACCCTCTATAAATTCGAAATTCGTAACCAGCAGGGCGACCTGCTTCCTCATAAGGCAGACCCATATGGGTTCTACGCCGAACAGCCGCCGGGAAATGCTTCCATAGTTTATGACCACAGCCGTTATGAATGGCAGGATCATTCATGGCGCCACCATGCTGGTCATGACCGGCCCGTCAGTATTTATGAAGTGCACCTTGGATCCTGGAAACGACATCCCGACGGGAGCTGGCTTAGCTATCGAGAGCTGTCCGGGCAGCTGGTGCCTTATGTCAGGGAACTGGGTTTTACCCACATCGAACTGTTACCGATCATGGAGCATCCTTATACCGCCTCATGGGGTTACCAGCCGACCGGGTTGTTTGCCTCGACCAGCCGCTTTGGCTCACCGGATGATTTCAAGTTCTTTGTCGACACCTGCCATCAGGCCGGGCTGGGCGTAATTCTGGACTGGGTGCCTGCCCACTTTCCTTCCGATCCCCATGGCCTTGGGCGCTTTGATGGTACCCCGTTGTATGAGTATGCTGACCCCAAGCGGGGCTGGCATCCTGACTGGCAGACCCATATTTACGACTATGGCAAACCGGCTGTAAAAGATTTCCTGATCAGTAATGCCCTTTACTGGCTTGACTGTTTTCATATAGATGCGTTGCGTGTCGATGCGGTGGCTTCCATGCTTTACCTCGATTACTCAAGAGGTGAGGGTGAGTGGGAGCCTAATGTTCTGGGCGGTAATGAACATCTCGAAGCGGTTCAGTTCCTCAAGGAGATGAATGAAGCTGCTTACCAGCACTTTCCGGATCAGGCGACTATCGCTGAGGAGTCAACCAGCTGGCCCAAGGTTTCCATGCCGACTTACGACGGTGGACTTGGGTTTGGCTACAAGTGGAATATGGGCTGGATGCATGATTCTCTGGAATACATGAAGCGTGAGCCCCAGTATCGCCGATATCATCACGGCGAAATGCTGTTCAGCATGGAATACCATTACAATGAGCACTTCGTTCTGGCGTTGTCCCACGACGAAGTAGTGCATGGCAAGGGCACGCTGCGTGGCAAAATGCCGGGTGATGAATGGCGTCAGTACGCCAGTCTGCGAGCCTATTACGCCTTTATGTATGCCCATCCCGGTAAGAAGCTGCTGTTCATGGGCGCAGAGTTAGGCAGTCTCAGGGAGTGGAATCACGACGATCAGCTTGACTGGTCGCTGCGGGAAAACAGTCATTTCAGTCGTGGACTGCAACGGTTAACCAGAGATCTCAATGCCTTATACAAAGCTTATCCGTCGCTGTACCAATCGGATAATGATCCGCAGGGTTTTTCCTGGGTGGTTACTGATGATGAGCAGCAAAGTGTGCTGGCCTTTCTACGGCAGAGCATGAATGGCAAGCCATTATTGATGATCTGTAACTTCACGCCTGAAGTCAGGCACCACTACCGAACCGGCCTGCCCGTTGCCGGGTGCTGGAGAGAGCTGTTGAATACCGATGCAGTTGAATACGCTGGCAGCGGTGTGGTGAATAATGGTGATCTGTTCACTGAGCCGGTGCACGCTCACGGTTATAATCATTCGCTGGCACTCAGGCTGCCACCTCTGGCCTCAGTTTTTCTTGCTCCCGGGAACGGCGGAGCTTTTTGATTTTTATTGATTTTGGATCTGATGATTTTTCAAGAATCTACACAACCCGGCGAATGCGCTGTTGAACCTGGTCGCGCGGATTTGCAGGGTGCGACACTGGTAAGAAAGCTGGTTGGAAGGCTCCTGCCTTCCAGTGTTAACCAGCAGGATAAGTTTCCTGCTGATCAATATGACGGTGTGAACTTCGCTGTTTATGCCCCGGAAGCAAGGCGGGTGGAACTCTGTCTGTTTGATACTGCAGAAAATGAAACCAGGCTGACAATGTATGGGCCTGAGCGGGGTATCTGGCATCTTTATGTTTCAGGTCTGGCTGCCGGTCAGGCATATGGCTTCCGGGCCCATGGTCGCTGGGGCGCTAACCTTAGCCCCAGGTTTAATGACCACAAACTGCTGCTCGACCCCTATGCCCGTCAGCTGCAGGGAGAGGTGCAGTGGGATTCATCACTGTTCGACTATCGCCACTGTCCTGTAACGGGTGCCCTGCTGGTCAACGATGAAGACAGCGCACCTTACATGCCGCGATCTGTTGTCAGGAATGATGTTTTTGATTGGCAGGGCGTTGCCAGGCCGGAAGTCTCGACAGCAGACTCGGTGATTTATGAGCTTCATATAAAGGGCTTCACCCGATTGCATCCTGAGGTTCCGGAAGAGCTGCGTGGAACCTATCTTGGCCTTTGTCACCCTGCGGTTATTGACTACCTGAAGAACCTTGGTGTGACCGCCGTTGAGCTGCTGCCAGTCACTTCAATGCTCAGTGAGCAGCGGCTGGCAGAAATGGGGCTGAAAAACTACTGGGGGTACAACCCGCTCTGTCTGATGGCGCCTGAATCTTCCCTGGCTGTTGCTGATCCGGTGACAGAGCTGAAAACGATGATCCGGGAATTGCACCGGGTTGGGATCGAAGTGATCCTCGATGTTGTCTTCAACCACACTTCTGAAGGAGGGGAAGGCGGTCCCAGCCTGAGCCTGCGAGGCCTGGCAGAGAAAGATTATTACCTGATTGATAACAACAGTGGTCGTTTGTCCATGGCTAACTATACCGGCTGTGGCAACACCATGAATTTCGATAGCTCGCAAACCCTTAAGCTGACTATGGACGCCTTGCGTCGCTGGGCAGAAGAGTACCAGGTGGATGGCTTCCGCTTTGACCTGGCGCCGACCATGGCCCGTCAGCATCGTCATTTCCGTCATGACAGTCCTTTCTTCCAGGCCATTCACCAGGACCCGGTGCTGTCGCGCTGCAAGATGATCGCCGAGCCCTGGGATATTGGTCCTGAAGGTTACCGGCTGGGTGGCTTTCCTCTGGAGTGGCAGGAATGGAATGACCACTACCGGGACTCACTGCGATCATTCTGGCGTGGAGACCAGGGGCGTCTGGCGGAAATGGGCTGGCGGATAGCCGGTTCTGTCGATGTATTTGGAGATCGTCGTGCGCAGGGCAGTATCAACTACCTCTGCAGTCATGACGGGTTCACCCTGAATGACCTGGTCTCCTACGAGCAGCGGCATAACCTTGCCAATGGTGAGAATAACCGCGATGGTGATCAACACAATTATTCCAGTAATTACGGTATTGAGGGTGAGACCGACAATGCCATTGTGCTGAAGCGTCGGGGCAGGGCTAAACGCAATATGCTGGCGAGCCTCATGCTGTCACGGGGCACTCCGATGCTGATGGCTGGAGATGAATTCGGCAATGGCCAGCAGGGCAATAACAATGCTTATTGCCAGGATTCAGCCCTCTCCTGGCTGGACTGGTCCTGGCAGGGTGAGGAAGGGGAAGGCAATGATCTGCAGGCGTTTACCCGTCAGCTGATCCAGATGCGACAGGATCATCCGCTGCTTGGGGGTGCGGGTGGTCGCCAACAGGTACAATGGTTTGATCCTAATGGTGGCAGACTGTCGGAGCAACAGCTGGGGCAACTGGGCGGAGGCTCTCTCTGTATCCAGATTTCATCAGCAACGGACAGTGTCCTGCGACTGTATATTTTTATCAACAACGAGACTATTTCACGGCGTTTTGCTTTTCCCGATCAGGATCAGCAGAAATTCCACTATCGATTGCTGGATACCTCTCTTGAAAACCCTTTCCTGAAGTCGGTTCAGTTGACCCGGGGCTGGACCCAGATTAATGGCAACAACGTTGTGGTAATTGAAGAACAGTCCTGATCAGGAGCTGTCGTCATGGGGTGGGCCTCCAGCTTGTAGCAGCTGGGGGTCCACGGCTCCTTTAGTCGGTTCTGGTGTATCTGATCCAGTTAGTAGATTTGATTGTTGTTATTTTTTGTTTGTGCGCATTTCTCTGGAGATGTTACATTTCGTCTTCTTGTGAAAAGGGTTTTCAGAGTGCTGCGTAACGGGTATTCTCGGCAGGTAATCTACTTATAACTGTTGGTATTTTTCGTGGGTGATTTGCCTTCTCAGAAGAGGTAGTTTATCAGTCGTATGACGCATATATCGTTAACCCCGAGACGATTTTAACGTTGACAACACGCTGCTGCCAGCATCAGTTGCATAGCCATTTTGAAACCAGGATCCGTACATGCACCCGCTAGCCGGTCAAGTCGCTACAGACGATATTCTTGCCAATATTCCCCGCCTCGTCAGTGACTACTATACCATCCGTCCTGATCCGGCCAATACTGCCCAGAGTGTCCAGTTCGGTACCTCAGGGCATCGCGGAAGCTCTTCTGCCGCCACATTCAATGAAGCTCATATTCTGGCTGTCAGCCAGGCAATCTGTGAATATCGCCAGGAGCAGGGCATCACAGGCCCTTTGTTTGTCGGCATGGATACTCACGCCCTGTCTGAGCCGGCATTGATCAGTGCTGTGGAAGTCTTTGCCGCCAACGAAGTGGATGTGCGAATTCATGAGGGACGGGGCTATACACCGACACCAGTAATTTCCCATGCCATTGTTACTTTTAACCGCAGCGGTGATGTTATTGCTGATGGTGTTGTCATTACTCCATCTCATAACCCGCCAGAAGATGGTGGCTTTAAATACAACCCTCCCCATGGCGGTCCGGCAGGAACCGACGTAACCAACTGGGTGCAGGATCGCGCCAACGCTCTGATTGCCGATGACCTGAACGGCGTCAGACGGATACCGTTTGAAGAAGCGCTGGCATCAAGCTTCGTGACGGAATACGACTACATCACGCCTTATGTTGATGATCTGGAGAATGTCATCGACATGGAGGCAATCCGTAAGGCTGGATTGAAAATCGGTGTTGACCCCCTCGGTGGCTCAGGACTGCACTTCTGGGAACCGATTGCCGAGCGTTATGGGCTCGATATCGAACTGGTAAACCGCAAGGTTGACCCCACCTTCTCGTTCATGCACGTCGATAAAGACGGCAAGATCCGTATGGACTGCTCTTCTGCCTGTGCCATGGCCGGCCTGATCAAGCTGAAAGACCGCTTCGATATTGCCTTTGGCAATGACCCAGACTTTGATCGCCACGGGATTGTCACCAGGAGTCATGGCCTGCTGAACCCGAATCATTACCTGGCCGTGGCTATCGACTACCTTTATCGCCATCGCAGCCAGTGGCCAGCAGCGGCCCGAATCGGGAAGACCCTGGTTTCAAGCAACATGATTGACCGTGTGGCTGAAGGTCTTGAGCGCGAAGTGGCGGAAGTTCCGGTCGGTTTCAAGTGGTTTGTTGATGGCCTGTCGTCTGGAGACCTGGCTTTCGGCGGTGAAGAGAGTGCCGGGGCTGCTTTCCTGCGCAGGGATGGCAGCACCTGGTGCACCGATAAAGACGGCTTCATCCTGGCCCTGCTGTCCGCTGAAATCACAGCGGTCACAGGCAAGGACCCAGGCGATTACTACCAGGAGCTGACAGAAAAGTTCGGTGCCCCTGTTTACGAACGACTGCAGGCGCCTGCCGATAATGAACAGAAAAAAATACTTGCCGGCATGAACGCCGATATGGTCAGGGCAGATACCCTGGCAGGCGACCCGATCACTGCCAAGCTGACCCACGCACCCGCCAATAATGCCGCCATTGGCGGACTCAAGGTTGTGACTGAAAACGGCTGGTTCGCTGCCCGTCCTTCCGGGACCGAGGCGGTTTACAAGATTTACACGGAGAGCTTCAAGGGCGAAGAGCACCTGAAGCAGATTCAGCAGGAAGCCCAGGCAATGGTTTCTGAGGTCTTTTCCAGCGCCGGTTAACGGTTGAAAGCTCTATGAAAAATGCTGTCGTTGTCATTCTCTGGGCCGGCAGCGTTCTCAAACACAGTGCCAGCAGAGCACTAGTACCCCGTCCGCCTGCAAATGATAGGTTCAGCTCAAGGCAGAGCACTCAGGTCAAGGCGCAGTTGTGCAGGAATACTTTATGTCTTTCAATCAGCTGGAACGCAGAGATGCCTGGGCGGCCCCGAGCGCTCAGCCTTGAGTCCGAAGGATGGTTCGTAAAGCG
>JBPCXN010000189.1:0-8603 GCA_051008495.1 Endozoicomonas sp.
ACAGCTAATCCCGCTGAACATACGCCTTGAGTCGTATTAAAGTCGACCAATCGTACAAATATTTTGTAAACGCATTAGAGCCTTCTCACGCATTTCGTGCTGCCTTTCCAGTCTGTTTACCCTGAAGCCCGGCTACGATGATCGTTATGATGTGTCGAGCTGGATCTTTCTTGCAGCAGTGCCGTGAACAATCGCCTGAAACAGCTCCTCCCAGCTCTCAATCAGCCAGGACAGAAAGTAACGTAAAATCAGTTTCCAGAGATAGGTGCGTGTTCCGCGCGCCCGTCGCTCAAGGGCTTCCTGAAAGATTGGGCAGCACAGTTGCTGGATCTGATCCACCAGGAAGGCCAGGAACGTCAGGTAAGCCAGGTTCGTTGCCAGGTGCTGCTCACCGTGACCGTAGTTGTGTTCAAGCTCGTAGCCTTGGTTCTTCAGGGTATTGAAGGTTTCATTCTCTATGTGCCAGCGGCATCTTCCTCCTTCGGCTATGGGGAGCACGGTTTCTTCGGTTAACGGGATATCAGTTATCCAGCCCCAGGTGTGGCGCTTGCCTTTCTTGTCCGTTTCGACGTAATCGAGCACATTGACGATTTCAACCGGCTCCGCCTTGTTCAGGGGAACCCCGTTGGCATAACGGCACCAGTGTTTGACACCATTGTCGTCAGACACCTCAAGGCGTTTGACGTTGCCCTGTTGGTCCAGCGCATCCACGGCCTCAACCAGCGAAGCGTGATTGTCATCCTTGGCGACAATGATGAAATGCCACCCATAGCTTCTTATCAGTCGTACAGTCGGGCCATCGGCGTAGAGGCCGTCCAGCACAATCACCAGCTTCAATTGCGGATGATCTCGCTTGATGTCTGACAGGAGGCGCTTTAGGGCATTTTTTTCACAGTCGTTCTTAGTCGTACCATCCTGGTGAACGATGGGCTCGGGGGCGAGCGGCAAGACGGTTTCCCTGTCAGGGTGGACAATGCAAGCGGCCAGCATTTGATGATTATAAGCTTCGTTGGCTTTGCCCTCATGCTTTACGCAGCATTCCTGACAGCGACACTTGCCAGAGTAATAGAGCCCTGTTCCGTCAATGGCCAGCAGGTAATGATTCTTCAGCGCACCGCATGAGAAGCGAAAGCCTTTGAGCCCCCCGCCCCGCTGCACTTCATTGAGCAATAGCTTGAAGGGGGCTCTCATTAACCTGGGGGCTACGGGATCAAGAGTGGTACGCATGTAGGTGTCGCAGGGAATCTTGCCTTGAACCCGATATAGATACTTCAAATTGAACTTGAGTTCTTCGGTTTCACGCTCCCGGTCAAACTCCAGCAGGGATGAGTACTTCAGGTGCATCATGGCGAAAGCCGACATAAGGGTGTCTGCTAAGGAGATCTTGTCCTCAAGGTGATTGGGGCGGTGATCCGGAACCCCGGAGAAACAGTCACAGATCATCTGGATCATGCTGTCGAGGCATAGGTGCTTTCGTGGCTTATAATCAGGCATGGCTCTGAATAACTGATTTCGGTCGTCTACCCCCAAAATTAGACGCAAAAGTCTGTGAACGCTTCAGTTTTCTGTGCTTCTATATCCCTTGTGGTTACTGGCTTAAATTAAAACTGCGGGATTAGCTGCCACCCTGAAAGCTACGCCCGCCTGATTCTTTAGCTGGAGCCTGAGCAATCGAACCGAACGGCTGTCCTGAACTCTTCTTTTCAGTTTGCCTGGCAGGTCTTGGAATCGACCTGCCTGTTGATGTAGCAGCCTGGATTGGCGCCAGCCCCAGGTGCCTGCCAAACCGATACTTTTGAACCTGGGAAGCAAAACCGTTCCATGAAGGGTATTCGTTAATTTGGATTCTACACAGCACATCTTCTACTGCCAGGCTTGATGCGCTATGCCGCCGGGAGTTTTGATCATCAGAGTCAGGGCTGTCGTACTTGAAGCCAGAGCTGGTGGCGCCAGGCCCTGCCTTTGCTTTCCGGAGAGTCCGTGTTGAAGGAAGGCGGACTGGAAATTCACTGCCTGAGAGTCAAAATCCTGCTCGCCACCTGCGTAGCAATAGCCAGAAAGGACAGAGGCAGGAAGAGATAGCATCAGTACAATCAGATTGATAGCTTTACTGATCATAAGCTTTCCGGCAACACTGCTATTTCGTATTCGTAGTACAGCCATGACTGGTCTCTTTCGTGAAGGCGTAGCGGGTTGGTCTAATAGCATAGCTTCAATTTCTGGCAACGTGGCCAGATCAGTTTTCCGCTGGAGAGGGGGCTTTGTATCGTTGAATTTAAGGGGGGCACCGAGCCCGAGCTGGTTGAGGTTTCAGCTGGGAACTTTGTCTGGCTCCTGGTCAGGGCGAAGTGAAGGCCGTAGAGAATGCTCGGTAATTACGGTTCTAACACGAAAAACCAGTGCGAATGTCGATTATTTCCGGAAAATTCTGAAATTCCCTGATGGTGGGAGTATGGCATATCCGGCGCACTGTCTTTATAATTGCGCCACCATTTTTCTGTGGTGAGCTGATGACAGGCTGAATAAGCTTGGCCGGATTTGTGCTGGCGCGTAAGTTCTGGCCTTACAGGGTTGCAGCAGCAACCCGCAGGGCCTCAGGTCTGAACATACAGTCTGTTGTGGAAATGCCGTCTTCTCAGGGCCTGAAACTCTGGCTCTCAAGAAGGTGCGACGTTTCCACTACTGACGGTTTAGAAAGAGACTCGTTCCGTTGGAATGGAGTCTTTTTTTGCGTTAGGAACGAGTCCCTGATTTGTTGGGCAGTTGTCAGATATCACCGGAAGACGGGTTATTCCTGACCTGAAAATTGATTGATTAGGCGAAAGGTATGATCAAAATCAAACAGGGGCTGGATCTCCCGATCTCAGGATCGCCAGAACAAAGCATCACGGATGGTCGAGCGGTACGCTCTGTCGCTGTGATCGGCTTTGACTACGTGGGTATGAAGCCCACCATGGCGGTTGCTGTGGGAGATCGAGTTAATAAAGGGCAAGAGCTCTTTACCGACAAAAAAACACCGGGGGTGCGTTACACCGCCCCTGCCGGCGGAACTGTGTCCGCCATTAACCGGGGTGAAAAGCGGGTTCTTCAGTCTGTTGTCATCGATGTCGATGGCGATGAGGAAGAGAGCTTTGCTGTACACAAGCCGCAAGCACTGTCCGGACTGACTGCGGAGCAGGTTCAGGAGCAACTGAACCAGGCTGGCCTCTGGACAGCCCTGCGCACCCGTCCGTTCAGCAAGGTACCGGCACTGGGCTCCCGCCCTGCCTCTATCTTTGTGACAGCAGTGGATACTCATCCGCTGGCGGCCAACCCGGAAGTTGTTATTGCCGAACACGCTGAAGCTTTCGAACAGGGTGTTAATATCCTGGGCAAGCTGAGCGGTGGCAAGATCTTCCTGTGCAAAGCGTCTGGTGCCCGCATCCCTGCAGGCATTGCTACCGCAGAAGAGTTTGACGGCCCGCATCCTGCTGGCCTGCCAAGCACGCACATCCATCACCTGGATCCGGTGAGTGCCGCCAAAACGGTATGGCAGATCAACTACCAGGACGTGATTGCCGTTGGCAAACTGTTCACCACTGGTAAGCTGTTCACTGACCGCGTCGTTTCCCTGGCCGGTCCGCAGGTTGAAAAGCCACGTCTGGTTCGCACCCGTGTGGGCGCCAATACCGACGAGCTGACAGCCGGTGAACTGAAGTCTGGCGACAACCGTATCATTTCCGGTTCCGTCTTCGGTGGTCGCACCGCCAATGGCGCCTTTGCATTCCTGGGCCGCTACCACCAGCAGGTGTCTGTATTGGAAGAAGGTAACGAGCGTCTGCTCCTGGGCTGGGCCAACCCTGCAGTGGATCGCCACTCCGTTCTGAACGTGATGCTGTCCGGTCTGAACAAGAGTCGCCTGTTCAACTTCTCCACCACGACCAACGGTGGCGAAAGGGCGATGGTTCCTGTCGGTCAGTACGAAAAAGTCATGCCTCTGGACATCCTTGCTACCCAGCTGCTGCGTGCCATCATTGTTGGTGACACTGACGTAGCACAGAAACTGGGCGCGCTGGAACTGGAGGAAGAGGATCTGGCTCTGTGCACCTACGTGTGTGCGGGCAAGTATGAGTACGGTCCCATCCTGCGCGACAACCTCACCCGTATCGAACTGGAGGGCTAACCGGTCATGGCATTGAGAAAACTCCTTGACTCTCTCGAGCCCCATTTTGTTAAAGGCGGCAAATACGAGAAGTGGTATGCGTTGTTTGAAGCGGCGGACACGCTGTTCTACACGCCTGCCGACAAAACCCACAACACTTCCCATGTACGTGACTCAGTTGACCTGAAGCGTATGATGGGTATTGTCTGGATGTGTACATTCCCCGCCATGTTCTTTGGCATGTGGAACGTTGGTTTCCAGGCTAACACCGCTATTGCTGGGGGCCTCGCGTCCCCGGCTGACTGGCACGGCTGGCTGATCAGCCTGCTGGCGGGTCACGATCCTGCCAGCCTGTGGGATAACATGATCTATGGTGCTGTTTACTTCCTGCCTATCTACGCTGTGACGTTCTTCGTCGGCGGTTTCTGGGAAGTGCTGTTCGCCATGGTGCGCGGTCACGAAGTCAACGAAGGCTTCTTCGTTACTTCAGTCCTGTTCGCCCTGATACTGCCCCCGAGTATTCCTCTATGGCAGGTAGCTCTGGGTATTTCATTCGGTGTTGTCATCGGTAAAGAGGTCTTCGGTGGTACCGGCAAGAACTTCCTGAACCCGGCCCTGACAGGTCGTGCGTTCCTGTTCTTTGCTTACCCGGCGCAGATCTCCGGTGATCTGGTCTGGACAGCTGTTGACGGCTTCTCCGGCGCTACTGCACTGAGCATGGCTCAACAGGGTGGCATCGATAATGTGGTGGCTAACGGCATCACCTGGTTCGACGCTTTCCTGGGCACCATGCAGGGCTCCATCGGTGAAACCTCTACCCTGGCTATCTTCATTGGTGGTGCTGTACTGCTGATGACCGGTATCGCTTCCTGGAGAATCGTGGCCGGCACACTGCTGGGCATGATCGCCACTGCGACTCTGTTCAATATCGCCGGTTCCGATACCAACGCAATGTTTGCGTTGCCCTGGTACTGGCACCTGGTAGTGGGTGGCTTCGCTTTCGGTCTGATCTTTATGACGACTGACCCGGTATCCGCTTCCATGACCAACACTGGTCGCTGGTTCTACGGTGCTCTGATTGGTGTCATGGTCATCCTGATCCGTACCGTCAACCCGGCTTATCCGGAAGGCATGATGCTGGCCATTCTGTTCGCCAACCTGTTTGCGCCGCTGATTGACCATTTCGTGGTGGAAGCCAACATCAAACGTAGGGAGGCCCGCGCTCATGTCTAAAAAAGCGGGGAATGATTCCACTCAGAAGACACTTCTGGTTACGGTGCTTCTGTCTCTTGTTTGTTCAGTGGTGGTTTCCTTTGCGGCGGTTTCTCTGAAGCCATTGCAGGATCAGAACGTCGTTCTGGATGTGCAGCGCAACATCCTGAGCATCTCAGGCCTGGCGCAAAACGCCAAGGCTCTGAACAGCGATGAGATCGAGAAGCTGTACAAGCAGGTTCAGCCACGCCTGGTTGACCTGAAGTCCGGCAAGTTCGTGCAGGCCACTGAGGCTGAAATTGCTGATTTCGATCAGCGCGAAGCCGCCAAGGATCCAGCGACTTCCCGGTCCCTGAGTGGTACTGAAGACATTGCCAGCATCAACCGCCTGGAAAGTGTTGCCAAGGTCTACCTGATCGAAAAAGACGGCAAGACCGAAAGCATCATGCTGCCGGTACATGGTTATGGACTCTGGTCCACCATGTATGGCTTTCTGGCACTGGACATCAATGATCTGGAAACTGTCGTAGGTTTTGGTTTCTATGACCAGGCGGAAACACCTGGACTGGGTGGTGAAGTTGATAACCCGATCTGGAAAAACCGCTGGCCTGGCAAAAAGGTCTACAACGCCAAAGGTGATGTAGCCCTGTCTGTTATCAAAGGCGCTGTTGATCCATCCAACCCCAATGCCCAGAAGCAGATCGATGGTCTGGCCGGCGCCACTCTGACGGCGAACGGCGTGACCAACCTGATCCAGTTCTGGATGGGGAGTAACGGTTTCAAGCCTTTCCTGACTAATCTGAAAGCGGGGGATGCGTAATGTCTGAGAAGACGAAAGATATCCTGCTGGATCCGGTCGTAAAAAATAACCCGGTAACGCTGCAGATCCTCGGTATCTGTTCAGCGCTGGCGGTGACCACCAGCATGCAGGTCAGCCTGGTTATGGCGCTGGCCGTAATCGGTGTCTGTACCTGTTCTAACCTTCTGGTTTCTCTGATCCGTAACCAGATCCCAAACAGCATTCGAATCATCTGTCAGATGACCGTTATTGCCTCTTTGGTTATCGTGGTGGATCAGATCCTGAAAGCCTATGCCTACGACATCTCCAAGCAGCTGTCTGTATTTGTGGGATTGATCATCACTAACTGTATCGTTATGGGACGTGCAGAAGCCTTCGCCATGAAGAACGGACCGAAAATGTCCGCTCTGGACGGCTTTGGTAACGGTCTGGGTTACGGTGCGGTACTGCTGGTTGTGGCTTTCTTCCGCGAACTGTTCGGTGCGGGTAATCTGTTTGGTGTTGAGATTCTGGCCACCGTTAACAACGGCGGCTGGTACATGCCGAACGGCCTGATGCTGCTGGCGCCAAGTGCCTTCTTCCTGATCGGTCTGCTGATCTGGGCGATCCGTACTTACGATGCCAGGCAGGTTGAAGAGCCTGAGTACAAGATTACTCCAAACACGAAATTCAGTGAGGCCCATTAAACTATGGAACATTTCATCTCACTTTTTGTGAAAGCAGTGTTCGTGGAAAACATGGCGCTGGCTTTCTTCCTGGGTATGTGTACCTTCCTGGCGGTGTCCAAGCAGGTAAAGACTTCCCTGGGTCTGGGTGTGGCGGTTATCGCCGTACTGACCATCACTGTTCCGATCAACAACCTGATCTATCAGAACGTTCTGCGTGAAGGCGCTCTGGTAGCCGGCGTAGATCTGAGCTTCCTGGGCCTGATCACCTACATCGGTGTTATTGCCGCTCTGGTACAGATCCTGGAGATGTTCCTGGATAAGTACGTACCGGCACTGTACAACGCCCTGGGTGTATTCCTGCCGCTGATCACTGTGAACTGCGCCATCATGGGTGCTTCCCTGTTCATGGTACAGCGTGAGTACAACCTGGCCGAGTCTGTTGTCTTTGGTCTGGGTTCCGGTGTTGGCTGGGCGCTGGCGATTGCCGCGCTGGCCGGTATCCGTGAAAAGCTGAAGTACAGTGACGTGCCTCCGGGTCTGCGTGGCCTGGGCATCACCTTCATTACTGTTGGTCTGATGTCCCTGGGCTTCCTGTCTTTCTCCGGCATTCAGCTGTAAGGGGCTCGCGATAGTATGGATTTGAATATCATTTATGGCGTAGCCATCTTTACCGTGATCGTGCTGACGCTCGTGGCGGTAATCCTGGCGGCGCGCTCCAGGCTGGTCAGCACCGGCGATGTTACCATCGACATCAACGAAGATCCGGAAAAGGCCGTGACTACGTCTGCCGGCGGTAAGCTGCTGACTACCCTGTCCAGTTCCGGTGTCTTCCTGCCATCCGCCTGTGGCGGTGGTGGTACCTGTGCCCAGTGTACCTGTAAAGTGCTGGACGGTGGTGGTGAAATGCTGCCTACCGAACGTGCTCACTTCACCAAACGCCAGGAGAAAGAAGGCTGGCGTCTGGCCTGTCAGGTTGCTGTTAAGCAGGACATGAAGATCGAAGTCGAAGAAGAACTCTTCGGCGTGAAAAAGTGGGAATGTGAAGTCGTCTCTAATGAGAACGTTGCTACATTCATTAAAGAGCTTGTCCTCAAGCTCCCTGAAGGCGAAAACGTAAACTTCCGTGCCGGTGGTTACGTTCAGCTGGAATGCCCTCCGCACGAAGTGAACTACAAGAACTTCGAGATTCAGAAAGAATACCGTGGCGACTGGGACAAGTTCGACCAGTGGAAGTACACGTCTAAGGTGGATGAAACCACCATCCGTGCTTACTCCATGGCTAACTATCCAGAAGAGAAAGGTCTGCTGAAGTTTAATATCCGTATTGCTTCACCACCTCCGGGTACTGACTTCCCAGCAGGCAAGATGTCTTCCTTCGTCTTCAACCTGAAGCCGGGCGACAAGATGTCTGTTTACGGGCCGTTTGGTGAGTTCTTCGCGAAAGAGACTGACAATGAAATGGTCTTCGTTGGTGGTGGTGCGGGTATGGCGCCAATGCGCTCCCACATCTTCGACCAGCTGAAGCGTCTGTCTTCTACCCGCAAGATCTCCTTCTGGTACGGTGCACGCTCCCTGCGTGAAGCCTTCTACGTAGAAGAGTTCGACAAGCTGGCGAAAGACAACCCGAACTTCAAGTGGCATCTGGCTCTGTCCGACCCTTTGCCTGAGGACAACTGGAAAGGCTACACCGGCTTTATCCACCAGGTTCTGTTTGAAAACTACCTGAAGGATCACGTCGCGCCTGAAGACTGCGAATTCTACATGTGTGGACCACCCATGATGA
>JBPCXN010000190.1:0-26230 GCA_051008495.1 Endozoicomonas sp.
TCTCATTTTCAGTCTAATGCTTACTTGGAATTTCCAATCATAGGAAATAACTGTGCCTTATAAAGCCATCGCTCAGAGCAGAGAACACAAGGGGTTTAGCCAACCAACCATTGCCGGGAACATAGCCGGGTACTGGTGTTGGCCCAGAAATAGGCTTTGTATGTTGTTTTCTTTCCCGGAGACAGCATCGCCACCGGATTTTCATCCGCATGCAGAGCAGTTTGTTAATGCAGGGGCTCGCGTATGGCATCCACCAGAGGTTGTAATGCCACACCGCAGCGACCTATCCAATCGGCCAGAGTAGAACGGGCGATCTCCACACTCGCGCGAATGCTTGTGCCGTGTCTTGGGAATAGGGAGTGAAGAAGCTAATTGATCCATAACAGGTGTCCACTTAACGACTGGTGAACACCATGATTATGATCCTGGCACAGGGTGGAAAGATGTCTTCGCTGGACGCTTACGTACAATCAAGCGCACTCTGTAGAAGTGTTTTTCAGCGGAAGAGATTAACCGGGTCGCCAGAGAGTTTGGATTCACTGAGCGTTTCGCTGCCGACGGAATACTCGTTTTCTCTGTCAACTTTAAAGCTTCGCTTTGAATTCTGGAGAGTGGGATTTGCGCTTGTTCTTGGTTGTCATTAGTCACCTCAAAGAGTGATTTTACTCTCTTAGAGAGATGTCCATAACTACTGTTTCAGATCAATATTTACTTCAGATTGAAAAAGAAACGAAAACCAGAAAAGCAAATACCCGACCGAATGGCCGGGCATTAAGAGAAGAATTCAATAGCCTGCAATCTTTTAAACAGACAGAGTCTGCGAAGTTTGCATGCTGAATATCAGGTTCAGTAAGTGTCTGACACGGATGACACAACCCCGTGTTCTTTTTCTTTCTGAATACGCTGATAAATTTCTTCTCGATGAACCGCAACTTCCTTGGGAGCATTGACACCAATGCGCACCTGGTTGCCTTTAACGCCCAGCACAGTGACAGTGACCTCGTCCCCGACCATCAAGGTCTCTCCTACGCGGCGAGTCAGAATCAGCATTACAATCTCCTTATTTACATCTCTGTAAGTCAACGACCGTCAATCCTGAGCACGGCGGTGCATTGGTTGATTGCCTTTAGACCTTTTCATCCCATCCTCGCAGAAGGGACAGTCGAAGCTTTACCAAAACAGGGGGGGTGGCGAACATTCATCAAAACGAAGACCCATCCCGATAACTGCCTTGTACTCAGCTCAGGCAAAGCAGTATATGCCAGCTCACCGATTCATGCTTAAGAATTACTCAGCACAACAAGTCTAGCTTTCAAATTCAATATTTCCATGCGTATTTTTACTTGCAGGGAAACAGCTTGATCAGCCCTTATCTGAGCTATCTTTTTCACTGCTACGGACTCCGGATTCCAACCAGGAATACAGGCCATAGCAGCGTGATTCTTTTCCGGGTGCGCTGAATCACACACCCATCTGAAGATTCACGGTTGTTAGACCCCGTTGGCGGCGGTTGGTTCCCGATCCAATTCAAAAACAGAGTGTAGCGCCCTGACAGCCAGTTCGAGGTATTTTTCAGCAATAATCACCGACACCTTGATTTCCGAGGTGGAGATGATCTGGATATTGATGCCTTCAGCCGCCAGCGCTTCAAACATCGTGGTGGCAACACCGGCATGGGAGCGCATACCTACGCCAACGATAGACACCTTGGCAATTTTGCCATCACCATCATAGGTTCTGGCGCCCAGCTCCTCACAGACAACGGCAATGACACCCATGGCGCGCTGATAGTCGTTGCGGTGCACAGTAAAAGTGAAGTCGGTGGTACGATCATCAGACACGTTCTGCACAATCATATCCACTTCGATATTGGCTTTACTGACCGGCCCCAGGATCTTGGAAGCCACGCCGGGTATATCCGGTACGCCCTTGATAGTGATTTTTGCCTCATCGCGGTTGAATGCAATGCCGGATACTATCGGTGATTCCATGGCCTCGTCCTCCTCCAGCGTAATCAGGGTTCCAGGACCTTCCTGGAAAGTGTGCAGAACCCTCAGGTTCACATTATATTTTCCGGCGAATTCCACAGCACGAATCTGCAGAACTTTGGAGCCGAGGCTGGCCATTTCCAGCATTTCTTCAAAGGTGATCTGATCCAGCCGCCGGGCACCTTCCACTACCCGGGGGTCGGTGGTGTAGACACCATCCACATCGGATAGATCTGGCACTCATCCGCCTTGAGAGCCGCGGCCAGGGCCACAGCCGTAGTATCAGAACCACCACGACCAAGCGTTGTGATATTGCCTTCCGCATCACAGCCCTGGAAACCCGCCACCACCAGCACTTTTCCGGCATCCAGATCCGCACGCATTCTCTCCGTATCAATCTTCTTGATCCGGGCTTTAGTGTGGGAACTGTCGGTGGTGATGGAAATCTGGGTACCGGTATAGGAACAGGCCGGGCAGCCACGCTCATTCAGAGCCATGGACAGCAGTGCAATGGTCACCTGTTCACCGGTGGAAAGAAGAACATCCATCTCTCTGGGTGTGGGCTGCGTCTGCAGTTGTGTAGCAAGGTCGGTCAGTCGGTTGGTTTCGCCGCTCATGGCGGAAACCACAACCACTACATCATGTCCCTGCTCTCTGAATCCTTTCACCTTGTCGGCCACTCCCTGGATACGCTCCAGATCCCCGACCGAGGTGCCGCCAAATTTTTGTACTAACAGCGCCATTCTTTTTTCGTTCTACATCAATGAGCCGAAAGCGGAATTTACCACGAATACCCCTTTGTAAAAAGTGAGACCCCATGAAAAACGAGCCTTACGGCCCGTTTTTATGACAGAGGACAGATTTTACTGCTGCATCACAGCTTGTCTGCCAGCCAGCCCGGGATGGACTCCAGCGCCGCACCTATGTGTTCAGGCTGGGCGCCACCGCCCTGGGCAAAGTCTGGACGACCGCCACCCCGACCTCCAACCTGCTCAGCTACCATCTTCAGCAGGTCGCCAGCCTTGACCTTACCGGTCAGATCCTTGGTGACACCGGCAACAAGAGGGAATTTCTCATGGCCTGGAACAGCCAGGAAAACAATGCCGGATTCCAGCTTGTTCTTCAGCTGGTCGACCATATCCCGCAGGGATTTTGGATCGACGCCTTCCAGGGTGGTTGCCAGCACCTTAACGCCATTGACCTCAACAGCTTTAGACACTAGGTCAGCACTGCCGGCTGAAGCCAGTTTCTGCTTCAGTTGCTGCAGCTCTTTCTCCAGCTCACGGTTACGGTCCAGCAGGGAAGAAACCTTGTCCAGAACGGTGTCCGGAGAACCTTTAACCAGCCCTGCAACAGACTTCAGTGCATCTTCCAGGGACTCCTGTCGCTGATCCGCACCCATTCCTGTTACTGCTTCGATACGACGAACTCCAGCAGCAATACCAGACTCTGAGAGAATTCTCAGGGAGCCGATGTCACCTGTGCGGGAAACGTGGATTCCGCCACAAAGTTCAACCGAGAAGTTACCGGTACCCATGGACAGTACACGGACTTCGTCGCCGTATTTTTCGCCAAACAGAGCCATGGCGCCTTTTGCCTGAGCCGCTTCCATATCCAGAAGCTCGGTCTCTACCTCGGTATTGGCGCGAACCTGCTCATTCACCAGCCGTTCGATTTCACGCAGTTCTGCAGGTTTGACGGCTTCAAAATGAGCAAAGTCAAAGCGCAGGCGTTCGGCGTCAACCAGGGAACCTTTCTGGGTAACATGATCGCCCAGTACTGTCCTCAACGCAGCGTGAAGAAGGTGTGTAGCAGAATGGTTCAGCGCTGTAGCATGACGCTTTTCAGAATCAACTGTTGCTTCTACTCTGTCACCGACCTTCAGGCGACCGGCCTGAACTTCGGAAATATGCAGATGGCTGCCACCCTGCTTCTGGGTATCCAGGACTTTCAGGGAACCACCGTCAAAAGACAGGTCACCACTATCACCCACCTGACCGCCGGACTCTGCATAGAATGGAGTGGCTTCCAGCACCACTGTCGCCTGCTGGCCTGCCGCTACGAAGTCGACTGACTGACCTTCAACAAACAGTGCCTTGACCGCAGAACCACCCTGCAGAGACTGGTATCCGGTGAATTCAGTGACACCGTCAACCACCAGCTGTTCGTTATAGTCCACTCCGAACTTGCTGGCCGCACGGGCTCTTTCACGCTGGACTTCCAGGGCGGCTTCGAAACCTTCCTTGTCGAGCTTAAGCTCACGCTCCCGGGCAATGTCTTCTGTCAGGTCTACCGGGAAACCATAAGTATCATAAAGGGTAAAGACCGTCTCACCGGAAATGATATCGCCTTTCAGGGAAGCCAGATGGTCTTCCAGCAGGCGCATGCCCTTATCCAGGGTTTTATTGAACTGCTCTTCTTCCTGAAGCAGGATGCGCTCAATCTGGGCCTGGTTGGATTTCAGTTCCGGATAAGCGTCGCCCATGATACGAACCAGTGAAGCAACCAGCTTATGGAAGAATGCATCCTTGGCCCCCAGTTTATGGCCGTGACGGCAGGCACGACGAATAATGCGGCGCAGCGTATAGCCGCGGCTTTCATTGGATGGCATGACGCCATCGCTGATCAGGAAGCAGCTGGAACGGATATGGTCGGCGATAACACGCAGAGAGCCTTCAGTCCTTTCAACACCTCCCAGCAGTGTGGAAGCGTCTTTCAGCAGCTCCTGAAAGATATCGATTTCATAGTTGCTGTGAACGTTCTGCATCACTGCTGCAACACGCTCAAGGCCCATGCCGGTATCCACGGAAGGCTTCGGCAGTGGGTCCATGGTTCCGTCAGCCTGACGGTTGTACTGCATGAAGACGATGTTCCAGATTTCAATGAAACGGTCGCCATCTTCTTCCGGAGTGCCGGGACGGCCGCCCCAAATGTGTTCGCCGTGGTCAAAAAAGATTTCAGTACATGGACCGCATGGACCAGTGTCACCCATCTGCCAGAAGTTGTCGGATGCGTACGGGACACCTTTGTTGTCGCCAATGCGAATGATGCTGTCAGCAGGTACGCCCACTTCGTTCAGCCAGATGTTGTAGGCTTCGTCATCGGATTCATAGACAGTCACGCACAGTTTTTCTTTCGGCAGCTGTAACTTACCGGTCAGAAAGTTCCAGGCGAAATGAATGGCCTCTTTCTTGAAATAGTCGCCGAAGCTGAAATTACCCAGCATTTCAAAGAAAGTATGATGACGTGCGGTGTAACCGACATTATCAAGGTCATTGTGCTTGCCGCCGGCGCGTACGCACTTCTGGGAAGTTGTCGCCCTGGTATACGCCCGCTTTTCACGCCCAAGGAAGGTATCCTTGAACTGGTTCATACCAGCATTGGTAAACAGCAGGGTCGGGTCATCATGAGGCACCAACGAGCTGCTGGAGACAATTTCATGCCCGTTTTCCCTGAAGTATTCAAGAAAGGCAGTCCGAATCTCGGAGCTTTTCATAGTAGGACGAGTCATACAGGTCTTCCACCAAGGAATGCTATAGGAGCCTGACCGAGAATAAACAGGTCGTCCTAAAGCCCAGGAAAATCTGATTCGATCTACTGAACTTTATGCTTGACCGCTATTCTCGGTCAGGCTCCAAGAGCTTTACGCAAAAGCGAACATTATATAGAAGCAGCCACAAAAAGGGATGGCTCTGGAGAAATTCCTGAGACTCTGTTAGGGAAACCGGACGTTTTTATGCCTGTTCAGCCTATTTACCTGCCTTATAGCCATTACAAAACTGCACCAGGGCTTCGTCAATGGCTGCCGGGATACCTCCCTCCCCCCGGGTTCTCAGAACTTCAGCAACAACCTCGGCTGTACAGAGGTGACCAGGCTGCTGATTACGGCGAAGGGTGTAGGACGAGCTTTGCTCAGGGAGCAGCTTCAGCAGAGGCAGGCCATGAAGGTAGGGACTCTGCCTGTAGATTTTCCGTGCCTGCTGCCAGGTTGAATCGATAATGATAAAGGCCTTTCGACAATCGCTGCCTGATGCAGTGGTACGTTCAGCAGCTTCCTGCTGATAGATGGCATATTGTTCAGGAAAAACCAGACAGGTCTTAATTTCACTGTCAGACAGTAAGCCAAGCAGTCTCTCTGACGGTTCTACTCGACTCCAGGCAACAACCTCGGTTTCCGGCAATATTGCTTTCACCAGCCTGCCGGTATTCGTATCTTTGCTGAATTCGTTGGCATGGGTTAATAACCAGAACTGGCACTGGCTATTAAGCACCGGCAGGCAGCCACAGATACAGTTGTTTTCAGTCAGGCCACACCGGCTGCAGCAGGGAAATCTGGTCAAGGGAGCAAAAATCTCTATAGACAAAAAGGCGCTTTCTCGGAGATAGAAAGCGCTGATTATATCAGTGCCGGGTGATTAATCGATCTGGAGATTCCCTTCGTCAGCCAGACTGAAGCCAAAGTAAGTCGGTTTCAATCATTCTTTAGGCCTGCTGAAAACAATCCTGTATCTGGCGAGGTGAAAACCCTCTCTGGGCAAGGTAGCGAAACTGCTTCGCCCGGGACTTTGCATCCCTGGGTACAGCCTCTCCGAATTTTTTTACTCTGAGCCCGCTGGCCATTTCAAGCCAGGTTTCATCTTCTTCAAACAGAAAGCCAGCCACCAACTCACTGTCCACACCTTTTTGATGCAGCTCCGAGCGAATTCGGACCGGCCCATAGCCTCGTTGTTGCCGGGAATAGACGTAGCTCTCAACAAAACGCTCATCACTCTGCAGGCCTTCATCAACCAGGCGTTGAAGAGATTCCGAGACCAGATTCTCAGGAAACCTTGAACCCAGCTTTCTTTCAAGTTCTACGTAGCTGTGCTCACGCCGGGCCAGCAGATCCATGGCAGCCCGGCGAACATCTTTCAGGGAACAGTCTTCAGCAATCACTCGGCAACAAGCTCATCCTGTTTCTTTTTTGCCTCAGTCTGTTCGGGCTCAGGGGCACTCAACAGTTCCTTGCGGATCTGGCCTTCAATTTCTTCGGCAATTTCAGGGTTATCTGTCAGATACTGGGAAGCGTTCGCCTTGCCCTGGCCAATCTTCTTGCCTTTGTAGGCATACCAGGCGCCAGACTTCTCAACCAGCTTCAGCTTCACGCCCAGGTCGATCACCTCGCCCATGTGGTAGATGCCCTGACCATAAAGAATCTGGAACTCAGCCTGCCTGAAGGGAGGAGAAACCTTGTTTTTAACCACCTTAACGCGGGTTTCGTTACCGATCACTTCATCACCCTGCTTGACGGCACCGGTGCGACGGATATCCAGTCGAACAGACGAGTAGAACTTCAGGGCATTACCGCCGGTTGTGGTTTCGGGATTACCAAACATGACACCGATCTTCATCCGGATCTGGTTGATGAAGATCACCATGCAGTTGGTCTGCTTGATAGAGCCGGTCAGCTTACGCAGTGCCTGGGACATCAGACGGGCCTGCAGACCAACGTGGGAATCACCCATATCTCCTTCGATTTCAGCCTTGGGCACCAGTGCAGCGACAGAGTCAATAACAATCACATCCACAGCGCCGGAGCGAACCAGCATGTCAGTGATTTCCAGCGCCTGCTCACCGGTATCCGGTTGGGAAACGTAGAGATCATCGACGTCCACACCCAGCTTGTTGGCGTATTGTGGATCCAGGGCGTGCTCAGCATCAACGAAAGCACAGGTAGCACCCTGTTTCTGAGCTTCGGCGATCACGCTCAGGGTCAGTGTGGTTTTACCGGAAGATTCCGGGCCGTAGATCTCAACCACCCGGCCCTTGGGCAGACCGCCAATACCAAGAGCAATATCCAACTGCAGAGAGCCGGTGGAAATAGCGGGGATCGCTTCGAGCTTCTGATCCCCCATACGCATTACAGTGCCCTTACCGAACTGGCGGTCGATCTGGCCTAATGCGGCAGCAAGCGCTTTTTTTCTGTTCTCATCCATTGTTCAGTCCACCCTCAGAACTTATTCATGCCGCAGCATGCCGTTAATTGAAGACTACAGATACTGTATATTTAACCACTATCTGTATGTTTGTCCAGTATTATCTTTCAAGGCTTTCCAGTCTTTGAATCAGACCTTCAAGGGCTACAGCCACAGTCTGCCGACGAACCTGCTCCCTGTTACCTTCAAAACGGTAAGCCCCTGAGCTGACACGGGAGTCAAAACACCAGCCGATCCAGACCGTACCCACAGGCTTATCTTCCGTACCACCTCCGGGACCGGCAATACCACTGACAGAAACAGAAAGAGGCACTCTCAATCTGCTGGCCACACCCTGCGCCATTTCTTCAACCACTTCCTGGCTGACCGCCCCCTGAGTACTGATCGTTTCCGGCGAAACACCCAGAAGGTTGCACTTCATCCCGTTCGAATAACTGACTATGCCACCCTCGAACCAGACAGAGCTGCCGGATATGGCAGTGAGCACCTGGCTGATCCAGCCACCAGTGCAGGATTCCGCCGTCGCCAGCCTGAGTCCTGTCTTCTGTAGCTTTTCAGCCAGAAGCCTGGCCAGATTGGTAAGCTCGGCATCCATTGACTGCCACCCTGAATGGAAAAGTTCTAATAGTAACCCAACCAGACAGCCTTCCCCAGCCCAATCGGGCCAATGGCTGACAGAATTTCAGCGAGCAGTGAGATAAAGAATTCAGACAGAGAACAGACGCCATTATACCGGCATTGTCAGCAACACTAGCTCATCTAAGCTAGCTAACATTGGTCATAGAAAAAAGGAGTTTGATATGCAGCCACTGAACACTCAGATGATAGGAGACTTCTTGTACAGCCTGTCTTTTGATGGCAAAGCTGATGATCAGCACTATGCCACCATGGACACTAATGGAAATATGGGAGTTGAAGGCAGTCGCTGGGTGAAACAAAGCGATGATGCTCACACATTTGCTCTGCGCATCAATAACTACATGGACAGGATGGCTGCCCTTGAAGAGAGAGTTCAGGATAAAACTCTGGAATGTCCTCTTGGCGAGCGTTCGGTCAACAAAATTACACGCCAGTCAGGCTGGAGCTATTCCGTCAAGCATGCAGCTGAGGTGGTCACAAAACTGCGGGAACATCCTTTGCATGAGATACAGAACCTTCGAGACAAGCTCACCAAAGCCGTTTTTGATAAAGATAAGGATGACGTCCGCCACTACACCCGACTACTTGCAGGCGAAGCCAAGCGTTTTGTAAATACCCAAGAGAGCGATATGCCGGCTTTCACACTAATGGCGGTAGTACTGAATCAATGTACAGCTCTCATCTCTGAGGCCTGCAGGCAGGCAACCGGACAAGACAGCAGATCAGTGTACGAAGCAGAGCTTCAGATCATTTTTGATAAAATCGGCGACATACAGTCTGAGCAATGGAAGTCAGGTGATCGGGCGAGAGTTTACGCATACGTCGAAGGTATGGGAGAAGCAGAGACGTCTGGGAATGGTATTTACCAGGAATCACTCCCAACGCCTTCACCCCTTCAATCGCAGGCAGCTGTCAGCTCCTATTCATCTCAAGCTGTAACCGGCCCTGCAGCTATTACAACACCGAAGGGGAAAGAGTTGCTAGACAAAATCAGAGATGCCTATACATGGAAAGACTCATACGATGGCCCTACTACAGAGTTTCTTGGGAGGATGAACGGGCTCTATTTTGAATGCCGGAATCATATGACAGAGTTGTGTAAGAGTGACGCTCCCAAGCCTTTTCCTGAACACCAAAGGGAAGCAGATGCCCTTTGTAAAGAACTGACAGAACTGAGAAATCACTGGGGACGGAAACTGCTTCCATTAGAGAAGTGCAACTCTTTTTTACGAGAACGCATTGACTTCCAGGACGAAGACGGGAAGAAATACAGAGTTGACTGTGCACAGTTCTTTGAGCCTGTTGCGGTAAATAGGGATTCAGCACCTTCAGGCAAAGAAGATTTGGTGAAACTGAACCGCTTCAGTGTCTACGACCTGAAGGCAGACAAAATCACTCAGCGCTACTACCTGGAAAAAAACGATGACGTTCAACCCAACCATGTGCTTTGTCTGGCTGGTTCCCAGCTGCAGCGATATGGAGAAAAATGCCCTGATTACTGGAGCATGAGAGAGGCCGTACTGCAAGATATGCATGACCGCTTAGGCGCACGCCCATCGTGAAATCAAAACTTGAAAGAAAATAGCAATAACGCCTGCCCGGTTTTTCTGGAGCAGGCGTTCCTTTTTTTAAAGGCAATCTTCATCCACCGGATCAAAACAGCCCCACTGGGCAAAGAGTTGCCCAACCTCTGCGGCAGCTTCCTTATCAGCCTGGCCGATATGCCGAAGAACGGCGTTTGCCAGTGTCGATGCAAGACTGTCTTTCAATGAACTGCTAAGACCTGGCGGCAACCTTAGAACGACATCACCAAAAAGTACCGCGCCGCCCTGGGTAACCCTGATGACATATTCCCCCTGGGTTGATTCAGTCATGGTGAGTACGGCCTGATTTTTCGCTTTATTCATGATCATATCCTCCGGACTGTCTCACCAAGAAACATCGGCGAAGGATCAGAAACATGTAAAACAGGCGGTTTTGGTAACACGGTCTGAGACGTCAGCCATCAGGAGAAAACCCATTCAAACCCTGTAGCAACCTTTTGAATTAATTAAGAATATTAACTCACTGCCACTGGCCAGCCAGGAGCCTGACAATCATAAGCAACAGAAAATTCACAAAATCGTGTTTTACGAATAAGAAAAGGCTGCGCGCAGGCAGCCTTTTCAGTGACATGAACAATACAGGGAATCAGGACTCTACCAGCGCCTTAGCCTTGTGCGCTTTTCCTACTGAACGGATAGTCAGCTTACCTTTGTCTTTCAGTAAGGTTTCCATAGCCTGTTGAATATCAGCAACCGTGATGGTTTTCACTTCTTCGGCAATCCGCAACTGGAAGTCGAAATCCTCTTCCCCCCCGTCCAGGCTCTGCCAGAAACGGACACCACGCTCATCAAGATTAGAGTCTTTCTTAAGTAGGTCACCCAGCAGCCCCTGGCGATATTCGCCAAGCTCCTGCTCACTCAGCTGGTCAATGCGCTTGACCTGACCTTCGAGGAACTCATTCACGCTGTCCTGAATACCATCAGGTCCCATCACCGGTGACTGCACCACAAAGATCAAACCAGGGTGACGGGCGATAGGCCGGGCACCGGCAAAAACAATGTAGCCAAGCTGTTGCTCGGTTCTCAGCTGATTGAAGAAAGGCGTGGCCAGCAGACGCCCGAGCAATGAGTATTTTGCTCGCTCGCGATTATCGGTACCCGGTCTCTGGAAATAGGAGATAAACAGCGAGTCGCTGTGGTTGAACTTCTCCTCCAGGGCGAACTGATCAGCACCAAGCACATTGAACGGCTCGTCAAAGGTTTCGGCCCGGTTGCCCTTGCTCAACAACTTGCCTTCCACCAGCGTCGCCAACTGCCCGGACTCTTTGCGGGAATGGTTGCCATGAATAAGCATTTCCACATGGATCGCATCATAGAACTGGCCAGCATAGGCCTTCAGGTCGTCATTGCTCACAGATTCCAGGGC
This sequence comes from Endozoicomonas sp., assembly GCA_051008495.1. Lineage (GTDB taxonomy): Bacteria > Pseudomonadota > Gammaproteobacteria > Pseudomonadales > Endozoicomonadaceae > Endozoicomonas_A. Next base: position 11,573 of record JBPCXN010000190.1, read on the forward strand.
CTGAAGCAATTCGCCGTCATTCCTATAGCGGGGGAACAGCTCCTGGCTCAGCCTGTCCAGACCCAGCCTGTAGGGAGGCTGAAATGCCTTGTTCCTGAGGCGGCGTAAAAGTTGGGCCCGCTCCTGCTGGAACTCTGCTTCTCCGGGGTTAAAGGCATTCACAGCCTCCAGAATATCCTCCAGCAAAATGAACTGCTTGTCCTGATAGCCAGAGAGACTGATGACCAGTCCTTCACGACTGGCGGAAAGGCCATAATGCAAACCGGCCTCTTTGGCGGGATAACCATATTCATTCAAGCTTCGTGACAGCAGGGCACGATAGAGCTGATGAAGCACGGTATGTTCAGCCGTGTCAGAAGCCATTGACGTGGACACTTTCAGCCGGATGCTGGCACGGGGAACCTCGAAACTGCTATCAGTCATACTCCAGACCCGCAGCCCGGGCTTTTCAATAACCACTGACGGCCTGTCACTGTCATCACTCGCGCGCAGCTTCAGGTCTTGCGCAATGAACTCATTAGCAGCGGGAATCAACAGTTCACTATGGCGAACCGGACTGGCAACTCTCTTCAGAAGACTTTCTGGCAATGGTTTGATGCCATAACTGGTCTGAAAGTACGGCTCCACGGTATCGGTTTTCAGATCCTGGGCTATGACTACCTGGCGCATATTCGCCGGGGTCAGTTGCGCCAGGAAACCAGTAATCAGTTGCCTGTCAAAATTCTCATAGAGGTAATTGGCATTGAGCAAATCTTCCGCTGGCAGATAATGCATTCTGCTGGCCAGTGCTGAAACCGTCTGCTGGGGGTTCCTGTCCTCCTGGTAACGGAAGCCCAGCTCTGCAATCTGGCGACCTTCATCGTAGATCCGCTCGATCACGCCCTCGCTGCGAATCATAGCCAGGAAGTCGAACACTATAGCGGTAATGTCATCGACTTTCTTAAGCCCTTGCGGCGTGAGTTCCATACGGATGGAAAACTCACTGAACTCACCGGGAACATCGCTGGTATAGGCCGCCAGAGAATCAATGAGCCCCTGTTCTTTCAGGAGGCTGTGCAGGCTGCCCTTGCCTTCATGACCAACAATGCGGGCCAGGTAGCCGAGCGGCTTTTTGCGGTAGTACTGCTGCTGGCTTTCCAGCGGGAAGTTCAGGGACAGCACGCGGGTTTCTTTCAGAGGCACCAGGTTGATACGAACCCCAAGCTGGTTATCCACATAAGGCGCAAGGCCGATGGCAGTATCCGGCAACTGCCCTCCGGGCACGCCGGAGAATGACTGCTTCAGCCACTCTTCGAGCTGGTCAGTGGACTCCCGACCATAAACCACGACGCCCATATTGGGTGCCACATAATACTGCTCGTAAAAGGCTTTAAGGTCTTTCCAGAGAGACTTGCCATCGTCATTGCTCAGAGTATCCAGGCTGCCGATGGTGAACCGGCATTTCGGGTGATCCGGGTTCGCCGTGGCATTCTGGGCGGTGAACAGACGCCAGCCGTCTTCCTTGGCATGGAGGCGATACTCGGAATCGACCGCATTGCGCTCACGATCTACATAGGCTGGATCAAGAGTTGGTGAAACAAAGAACTGGGCCAGCTGATCCAGTGCCGGCTGCAGCTGATCACTGTTGATGTCGAAGTAGTAATTGGTGCGAACGTCGGCAGTATAAGCGTTGGCGCTGCCACCATTAGCCCGGATAAATTCGAAGTAGCCATCCACATCCGGGTATTTTTCATTCCCAAGGAACAGCATGTGTTCAAGGAAGTGAGCCAGCCCAAGCCGCTCATCCGGGTCCTGGTAACTGCCAACCTTTACATCCACTGCCGCCGCTGACTTGTCTGAGTCAGGGTCTGAAATCAGAAGGGCCTTCAAGCCGTTATCCATGACTACGTAGCGATAGTCACGGGTATCCACTGGGCTCTTGATGACCAGGGGACTCTTTTCTACTGCGTCGCGTTCAGCTGTCACCGTACATCCACCCATAAGCACTGCTGCCAGAGCACCGGCAACAAGGGACACGTGCTTTATTGTCATAATAACTTTCCATACCTGTTATGAAGGTTATGAACCCTGATTGTGATTATGCCTGTTATCTGGCCATAACCATAGACCAGAGCCTCACTCGCGAGATTTCGTTACAACAAACGACGCGCAATCGATGATAAAACAGACAGATGTCGACTCAACCTGTGGCAATTCTGCAGGAATTCATCAATAATCCGCGCCCTTCTTAGTTAATGTACTCTCCTGCCGCCATGAAGTTTCCCGGCCGTCGCAAGCTCAAACACTACTTTCCTGTTCATGCGGACAACCGCTTTGACCGGGAGAGCACTGCCTTTGCCCATATCAACACCGCTGTCTGCGGTATCGACCAGAACATGGTGGATGTTTACGCCCATGTTGATGAATCTATCCTGGCCGACTTCGGGCTGGAAAAAGGCTGTTCACAGCTGATCGACAATGACTGCGCAAATCGCCTGTACAGTTTTCTTCAGGAGATGAATCTGATCGACAGCCAGTACGCTGGCGGCACCATTGGCAACACCCTGCACAATTACTCCATTCTGGCAGATGACCGCTCCATACAGTTTGGCGTTATGAGCCAGAGCATCAGCGTTGGCGATTACGCATACCGCTACCTGTGCAATACCAGCAGCAAGGTTGACCTGACCCTGCTGCAGCCGGTGGATGGTCCTATCGGCCGCTGTTATACGCTGATTACCGTCGACAGCGAACGCACCTTCGGCATCAGCCCCGGCCTGATGAATGACCTGAAGCCGGAATACATTTCGGAAGAAGCTATAAAGAGCAGCTCGGCAATGATTCTCTGCGCCTATACCCTGGGCGATGAAAAACTGCCGATCTATCAGGCCACCCTGAAAGCGGCAAAAATTGCCAGTGAGAATGCTATCCCGGTGATCCTGACACTGGGCACAAAAGGCCTGGTCACCGCCATCCGGGAAAGGCTGGTGGAGTTTATCCGCAATTACGTCACCCTGGTGGCTATGAACGAAGAGGAAGGACAGGCGCTGACAGAGCAGGATGACCCTCTGACCGCCTGTGAGCAGGCTCTTGAACTGGCCGACATGGTTTTACTCACTGCAGGCCCCGAGGGTCTGTACCTCTGCGGTTACACAGAAAAAGAGCTGGCCAGGGAAACGGATAACCCGATCCGTTCCGCCCGCATCAGCGACTTTAACCGTTTTGAATTCAGCCGCCCGATCTACCGCAGACACTGTGAAGAACCCATGAGGATCTACTCCCATATCAGCCCTTACATGGGAGGCCCGGAGAAGATCAAAAATACTAACGGTGCCGGTGACGGAGCCCTGGCTGCGGTGATTCACGATATGGCTGCAAACCACTACCACCGCCGAGTACTGCCCACATCTGGCAAACACGACCGACAGTGGCTGACTTACTCATCTTTTTCCCAGGTCTGTAAATACGCCAACCGGGTAAGCTACGAAGTTCTGGCGCAAAGCTCCCCCCGCCTTTCCCGTGCCCTGCCTGAACGGGAAGACAGCTTGGAAGAAGCATACTGGGATCGCTGATAGAGAGGTTGCGGGCTGTAATCGGGCTTCCCTCTTACGGCCCGCTGCTAAAGCTCTTACAATAGACAGCATTCACCTATTGCGAAGTGTTGTCATGGATATCAGCCATCTGCGAGAGAACTACACCAGGGCGGGTCTTGACCGGGAAAACCTTGACCCAGACCCGTTCCAGCAATTCACGCTCTGGTTTAACCAGGCCCAGGAAGCCCAGCTCGTTGAACCCAATGCCATGAGCCTGGCAACTGCCAATGCCTCCGGCTACCCCAGCCTCAGAACCGTTCTGCTGAAATATTTCGACGAGAAGGGCTTTGTCTTTTTCACCAACTATGAAAGCACCAAGGCCAGGGATATTGCTGAAAATCCTCAGGTTGCCCTGCTGCTTCCCTGGCTGCCACTGGAACGCCAGGTGAAAATCCAGGGCAGCGTAGAAAAAATTTCCAAAACAGACTCCCTCAAGTATTTCAGTAGCCGCCCTCACGGCAGCCAGCTGGGTGCCTGGGTTTCCCAGCAGAGTTCAGTGATCACTGGGCGCAAGCTGCTGGAAATGAAGCTGGATGAAATGAAGCGAAAGTTCAAGGAAGGCAAGGTTCCTCTGCCGTCATTCTGGGGTGGCTATCGCGTGGTACCGGATTACATAGAGTTCTGGCAGGGCCGCCCGAACCGATTGCATGACCGTTTTCAGTACAGTCGTGAAGGCAACGACTGGCGCACAGAAAGACTGGCGCCATGAGCAGAGAGACCGCCGCCAGAATAGCGGTACGGGACAGCCTGATAGAACTGGTCACCATCAATAGTCAGTTCCGGGAAGAAGTGGAACAGGACCACCTGCTGTCCGCCTGGGTCATGAAAGAACTGGACGACAGCAGTCAGGACAGAGACCTGGCCGCAGAAACCACCACCCGCCTGACCTACCAGGAAAACCAGAGCAAACAGGAAACCGCAAGACTCCCCGGTATCGTTGGCATCTCAGCGGAAACACTGGAGACAGGCCTGCAACTCAACATCGCCCGGGACAACTTCAAGGAAGCGATGAAAGCCTACCGAAAGCTGTTCGGCGACAGTATCGATACCATTGAAGAAACATCGGAAGAACTGCGCGACAGCGTGCTGGGCGGACTGAAAATCCAGCATATTCATTTTGTGCAGAGTTATCGCCAGCTGAAACTCTTCCCGGAACCGCCTAAACGGGTAGGCTTCAGCTGGGCGGCCCATCACAGTGGTTCAGTAAGGTTAACCGCGGAAGAAGCAGTAGATCACCTGCGCAAAAAATACCTGGCGTCTGCCGCCATTGAACAGGACATCCGGATTCTGGAGCAAATGCCTCACTCCGAGCCCGTGGTGATCAAGCGGCTGCTTGCACCGCACCTGAGAGCTAACCTTACCTGGTCAAAAGAGATTGAAACGATTCGAAGTGCCGACAGGGAGCGTAGAAAAGACTATCCGGCACAGATCAACACACCACTGCCACTGTTTGTTCAGCTACAGCCTGGACAACTATTACCGGAATTCAATCGAATAAGGCCTTTTGATCCTGCCGCCCGCCAGGAAAGATTACAGAGGAGTGACTCAAGGCTGGTACGGATCAGCGAGAATCCACACTCTCGAATCTACAGATATGCCTGATAGCAGCCGCCGGGTGACACGCCACCCGGCGGTTATCTGTATCAGCTGGCCTGCAGCTCGGTCTTCAGATATTCAGCCAGTTCTGTATAACCACCAATATACTTCTTGCCGTGGAAAATCTGTGGCACAGTGCGAACTGGCCTGCCAACGGTCTTCTCAAGATCGGCCTGGCTGATTCCCTCGGCATGAATATCTACATAACGGAAAGGCAGCTCTTTGTCTTCAAGCACACGCTTTGCCTGAACGCAGAAACCACAACCTGGACGACCAAAAACAGTAAAACGTTCCATGGGATACCTTCTTTACTTGTACTGCTGAGAGCCTGAGCTCAACAATAAGTGACTGATGCCGCTAACTATAACCGTGCGGCTTCAATCTACTAAATCAGTAATTTCTAAGCAATTGATAGATCGAAGCTATCAGGCCTTTTATTGACCGAAGTCGGCCTGACCACCAGACCCAAACTGTCGAGGACAGAACCATGCCAAGGATTGGCCTGCTCACGCTGCTCTTCAGTCTGCTGCCGCTGTCAGCACAGGCTTCCGACCTGATCAACCTGGCCCACAAGGCGGGCTTTGATCGTTGTGACAATGCCATTACCACAGAATTCAAGGAACTGGCCGTCAACGGCAACGGTGTCGCTTCCACCGGCTATTTCAACAATCGCAGTTTCAACGTGCTGGCTACCTGGGGTGGCAAGGACTACAGCGCCCTGAAAAGCAGCACCTTCATCAAGTTTGGTCGAAAGTGCCTTGCCTACAGCATTATCAACACCACCTATTCCGGTGCCTGCAAAACCTTTATGGAGAAAAACCCCGGCTGGGAAATGATTCGTGAACAGGGAAGTTTTACCTGGACCCGGAATAAAGGCGGCGTCAATGCCATTCTGAAAACCCTGCCTAACCAGATCTGTGATATCACTTACCGGATACACCAGACCTATGAGGCTTCAACATCTGCGCCCAGGAAGAAACCTGTAAAGGTAAAAGCTGAAGTCAAGCCTGCCAAGAAACAGGAAAAAGCGGAGAATAATTAATCTCGGGAGAAAGGGGCTGGCTTGATCACAGTCCCCTCCATTTTTGTAACAGTACAGCACGCTTTGAATCAATACTCCGAGAGTCTCCTCTCTTCCTGTCATTCTGAAAATATAATGGGCAGATCATTCAACATACAGAAGGCAGAGAAAATTTTTGATCTTCATAGAAACATTTACATGACTGTTTTTTAACCGAACAGAAAACAAGCAATTAATGATGAACAACTCTTTTCATGTGAGTGCTTCTTGACTCTTTCAAGGTATTCTCGAATTCAATCAGATAGGCGTGGTATTTTACTGTTCCAGGAATGCATCCGGCAGATCTTGCGGTAATTTTAGGGTTACACCTTCTGTTTCTATTAAGAGCATCCAGGGCATCTGTTCTGGCCTGTTCTTTTGCACTCATCAAAGACCAGATTGTTTTACGGCACATGGGCAGATAATCAGCAACAAGCTCCCCCCTGGCATCAAACCTGACAGAAACCACACAGTTACTCTGACGATTAATTGCCATCACCCTGCCATCGCCCATTTTCCGTACTGACTGTAGAAGGTCGGCTTTGCCTTTGGTTGGCAGCACCTGCCCTCTGATACCAATAGTAAAAGAGACACCTGGTTCAGTATTGTATGATTGCAATTCACTACTCCTGAAAAGACCCATAAGTTCTTTTATTGTTTAAAAACCGACAACTTTGAACTTATTCTTATTTACCACTCTATATATGATTATTTTTATCACTGCGCAATCTATCAGGAATAAAACCGGCAAACAAGCTGTAAAACTTTTCACTGCCATAAATTCAGGCTAACCTCGATACTGAATAAAACGTAATTATCCGCAGTGAGTGAATAAAACAGCTTATTTGCGCAATCAATTCAGCGAATAAACTCTCCTGAACCTCTTGAATAGAATCACTTCGAGTCTGCATGAATATTTTACAACTATTGAATTCAATCAGCATCTCCTTTCATTGCTGGCAAGCTTTTTAAAAAATCTTTCTAAGCCTGTTCATGGCGGCATTTTTCCCCTGAAAGCCGCAGTAACATACAATTTCGGACCAATTCCGGTTCTGCAGGATTTTCATAATGAGGAAATCCAGATCTTCCTGAACATAGGTTGCCACTTCTTCCTTATCACCCAGGATAAAAAGTAAATACTTTTTCAAAGAAGCAAGACAACTCTCATAGAGCCTGTTGCCAAAAGAAAAAGAATAAATATCTCTTCTGTCACTCAGTGTCAGTTCCGATGGATGAAAGTGACTGCCCTGGAACAATAAGACAACAATTTCAGGGGCAAGATCGACAAGAGCACCCGGTAACTGCAGTAAAAAGTTATCCAGAAAGCGATTGCTGGCTTCCCGGACAAGCCGCTCACCGGATTCAGCTAGAGGCTTCAACACCATGAGGGAGTGACAGCCACTGGACGCCTCCCTTGTCAGCCCGACACGAACCGGCTGAAAGCCACAGTCGCCCCAGAAATGGAGAAGATCTGCTGTTGCGCCAAAACTGCTGCCAATATAATCAAACTGCCTTGCGCCGGACTGATTTGCAACATAATCAACCAGCAGTCTCCCTACACCTTTTCTCTGGATTGAAGGATGAACAGCTATACGAAGAATGCGTAAGCCTTTCCGGGTAACTGCCTCCGGAATCCCGACATGGTTGCTTAACGACTGGGGAATAAGGTGACCTCTTACTCTTCGCTGCCCAAGCCAGATGGGTTCAACCATCTCTTCCTCAATTCCGCCTTCCCTCGCCGCCAGAAGTGTCGCTACTACCCGGCCCTGATACAGACAGCCATAGACCTCTATATTCGGACCATCCAGCATATGTCTAAGGTCAAAGGGCCGGGTGCGGTAATGCGCGAGCACCAGGAGACCAAATAACTCTCTCAGCATTATGTCATCTTGAACAAGTTCATCACGATCAATACGAACCAGCTCGCACTGATCGGCAGAAACTGACTCAAGGCGTTCAATCTCTGCAGCTGAAGAATCAAGCATCAGAGCTTTGAAAACAAAAGCTTCCAGAGGGTCTTTATCCGCCCATCGAACAGGCTCACTGATATGCAATGGCCGCCACCTGGGCGTGATTCCGTCGAGAGTTTTACGAAAACGAACAGCAAAACCGCGGCCAGTACCTTCATAACCATGGATGGTGGTAGCAAAGACAATCCGCGAATGCGCCCGCAACAGTTTTTCCAGCAACGGAGCAGGAAGAGCCGCAGCTTCATCCACCAGGACGAGGTCGCAGTCCTCACCAGATTCGGCCAGTTCATCAGGCGCTCTGAATGCCAGAACCTTTCCTTCCCAGTTCACTGGCCCGGCAGAAGACTCGCAGTTATCCAGTAGTGACTCAGCATGACGGAAAATGACTTCCGCCGAAGCCATTGAAGGAGCAGTCACAATGATTCGTTCAACGGTATTTTCCCCCTGCAGCAACTGCGCCGCAGCAATGCCCAGGGCTGCACTTTTTCCACGACCGCGGTCTGCTGTCAGCACCAGCGGACGGCGGCGATGGCCTGTTGCAACCCGCTTAACCGCATTCACGGCACTGAGTTGATCTGCAGTTCGGCAAATGCGGTCATCGATAGAAGATGACTCTGTTGATGGAGAAACTTTCTGCCAGTCAGAGTTTCCGTTTTCGGAAATAAAAGTGAGTTCTTTGTACTCTCGAATCAAACTGGACAGACGGGCAAGATATCGCCCAGTAACGACATTTTCCGGCTCCGGGTAAACAGCCATTCGGCGATGCTCCGGGTCATCGAAACCTTTCCAGTCTTTAAGATCCGGAGTCAATAAAACGAGCAGCCCACCACCACGAACAGTACCACTCAGGGCGCCAAAGGCATCCACATCAAAGCCACAGTGGGCATCAAACACCAGGAGATCCAGTTCTCTGCCGAGCCACTGCCGGGCTTTGCCAGCCTTAGACACAGGAATATCAGACTCTGGGCTTTCACCAACCCAGAGCCTGGACCCTGCCAGACTTCCGGTCAGAACCTGTTTAACCCGGGAATGGCACCAGCCCATGCTTCCAGACAGTACCAGCAACGACCTATGATTGGATATTATCGAAGCTTTCATTAGTTCAGACAGCTTCTCAGTGAAATTTTCTTCAGGGGACACTCAGCCCATCTCCCGAAAGCAGTGAATAAAGGAATGGCTCTGAGAATACAGCAAGACGCTGCAGATGTGAGTAGTTTGCAGGTTTGGACGCTTGAAACGAGCCCCGACCTGCATCTAATAGACAGAATCAATCAGAAGAGTTCAAAACAAATATGGCCGCTGCTCCCCCGGAGGGGTTATACCAATCAGTTCACCCACCTGGTAGTTGAAGGGATGCTCCGAATCAATCTTGAACACCAGCCTGTGCGCCTGTATGCCAACCGACATCGGATTATGCAGGGCTCTGTTTTCTACCAGCTCCAGGGGCAATTCCAGTTCAGTGACCTGGATATCAGACTGATCAACCGTCACATCCAGCGCACCGGCTTGCAGAACTGGCTCCCTGTGCATGGTGATGTACACCCTTTACAACTCACTGATAGGACCTCACAGGCAAGATAGAACAGAATTGACAGGGCCTCCCCTGAAAAATAATTATTATATTAACTACACTGGGCTGTCACTGGGAATAACGACAGTGTTTTTAAAGTTATTTTGAGGCTGTCAGGTTGTCACCGGGGAAAGCATCAGCAAACCTGTGGGTCCGCTTCTGATATTTTTTATCCAATACCTCAAAGACAGCAATAAACCACTACCCCAGGGTGATCAGCTCGGCAAGGTAACATTTCTGCATATATTCGGCGGTGACTGCTTCAACCTGCCTGGTAAACAGACTGACCATCCCGGACCCAGTACTCTTGACGGGTTCGAAGAAGGCAAAGTCATAACGGAAGTCCGTTTTCAACGGCACCATTGCTATCTGGTCACCAAAATCGTGCCCGGCCAGTGGATCGGCGATGGTGAAACCATAGCCTGACGCAACGATGCTGCAGGCATGGAAAGCACTGGCGGTTTCCACCAGCGGATTCGGCTGCATGCCCTGCTGCTGATAAATACTGACGATGTTTCGCCCCAGCAGGGTTTGCCTCAGGAATGTGGCAACCAGGGTTTCACCCTGCAAATCATCCAGAGTCAGCTCGGATTTTCGGGACAGTCTGTGACCGGCTGGCAGCACAGCAACAGCAGGCAAACTGCAAAAGCGTCGTGTAGTAATGTCTGGATGCTCGGCGGGTAAGCGCCCAAGCCCGAGATGAAACTGAAATCCAGCCAGCCAGCGTTGCAGGTAGCGCATAGGCTGCACATCCACACTGATCTTGAGCCTGGGTTTCCCGGAACAGATACGCGCTATAGCGGGAGAAACGATATTACGGATAAGCCTTGGCACAGTGATGATTCTGAGTTGAGTATGGTGGCGCTGCTTAATGTTCTCAACAATATCTGGCAGCTCCTGCAAACCCTGAATCAAACGCCGGGCTTCTCGATAAAATTCACGCCCCTGCGAGGTAGGTAAAAGTTGTCGTTTTTCTCGGGAGAACAGCTTGAAACCCAATTGACTTTCCAGTGCAGAGATCTGGCGACTGGCGGCCGACTCGCTGATAAAGTGTGCTTCGGAAGCCTTGCTCAGAGTCCCCAAATCCATGATAGCCGCAAAAATCTGCAGGGACTTCAAATTAAAGTTAAAATTAAGACTCATGACAGGCAATTCTCTTGCATAAAGTGCAAATATTGTTGAATATTTTGCGATTGTCTAAAGTGTTTTTCTCTATTACTTTCCCGACCGATAATTAATCTGTTAATCAATTGGTCAAAATACAGCCATGCCCACCTCCACCGCCTTGCCTGCCAGCGGCAAAAGTGACAACAACCACAAAGAACCCTGGTTTGTCGCGCGTATGATTCCGCTGATACTGATTATCCTTGTTGCTTCCCTGATCTGGGGAATGACACCGCCTGCAGGGCTGGATATTCATGCTTACCAGACAGCTATTGTCTTTATTGCGACGATTGCTGCGATTGTCACCAATGTTATGCCGACAGGGGCTATAGCGATTATTGCGGTAGCCTGTTATGCGGTTCTGCGACCGGGTGGTGAACAGGCACCGGCGCTAGCCATCAACAATGCCATCGGAAATTTCAACAACGCTTTGATCTGGTTGATCGTGATTGCCTTTATGGTGGCCAGAGCATTCTCCAAAACCGGTCTGGGGCGTCGTATAGCCCTGCTGCTGCTGAGTCGTTTCGGCCAGTCTTCGCTGCGCATTTCCTACTGCCTGGGTGTAGCGGACTTCCTGATTGCTCCAGCCACACCCAGCAATACCGCCCGTTCCGCCATTGTCTCCCCTATCGCCCATTCCCTGGCACAGACTGTCAACAAGTCGGATAAAAAGCTCGGACAATTCCTGATCTCCTGCTCCAGCGCCATGAACGATGCTTCTGCCGCCGGTTTTCAGACGGGCTTTGCCGGTAATCTGGCGCTGGTCGGCATTGCCACCACCGTTGCCGGCATTACATTGTCGTTTACTGACTGGATGCTGTATCTACTGGTACCCGCCCTGGCCTTGCTGGTCATTGTGCCGCTTGTGCTTTACAGATTGATCTCTCCGGAAACGAAAGAGACACCAGAGGCGCCTGAATTTGCCAGAAATGAATTGGCTAAGCTGGGAACGGTCACCCGTTCAGAGTTGAAACTGATTGCTGTATTTATAGCCCTGATCGTTATGTGGGTGGGAGGTTCTGCACTCGGCTTGCATGCAACGGCTGCCGCCTTCATCGGTCTTTCGATCTTATTGTTGACCGGTGTTTTGAGCTGGAACGATATAAAGTCTGAAAAAGGCGCCTGGGATACCCTGATCTGGTTCTCGGTACTGATGGGCATGGCTGGTCACCTGAAAGACCTGGGTTTTACCGGCTGGGTGGGTGACCTGGTCTCTGGATTCCTGTCTTCATCCATGGGTGGTGCAGGCCCGACAGCCTTCCTGCTGGCCATGATGACTTTTTATCTGTTCACCGGCTATTTCTTTGCCTCCGCCACTGCCAAAACTGTGGCCCTGGCTCCGGTGATCCTCGGGGCATTGGTTTCCCTTGGAGTTGACCCGATGATGGCGGTGTTGTCTGTGGCAGGCATTACCAATGTTGGCTGTAACCTGACCACCTACAGCCATGCCCGAAACCCTCTCCTGATGGGCTACGGGTATCACACCGACAGCGAGTGGATGAGAATCGGCCTGGTGATTTCCATTGTCGGCATGGTGGTGTTTATGTCTGTTGGCATGCTGTGGTGGAAGATCATCGGCGCCTGATCCCGTCCATAATACATACTGATAGTCGCCTGTTTCAGGCGACTCCTCCCCTCTCATTCTTATTGAAGAAGCTCTGAGCTATGAAACTGAAAAAACTGGTTCTGGCGACCGCTTGTTCCCTGGCTACTCTGTCTGCCCACGCAGAACCTGCCAATAATGACCAGAATGCTGCTGTCAGCGTGTTCGACTCCCGTGTCTACCGTGACCTGTTTGGTACCGACCAAATGCGCGGTGTTTTCAGCGATGAGGCTCTGGTCAACCGCTGGATCGAAGTGGAAATGGCCCTGGCTAAAGCCCAGGCAGACATGGGCATGATTCCGCAGGATGCCTACGAGTCCATCAGAAAAGCGGCAGAAACTGTCGAGATTGATTTCGACGCCTTACGGGCAGACACCAACAGGGTTGGACGAGGTATCAGCCCATTGTTGGGACAGTTGCGTGCAGCGGGTGATGAGAATGTCGCTGTTTACCTGCATTTTGGCAGCACTACCCAGGACATCATGGATACGGCAACGGTTCTGCAGGTCAGCCAGGCACTTGAGCTGATTCAGCAGGATCTGAAGCAACTGGTACTCAACCTTGCAGACCTGGCGGAACAACACAAAACCACAGTGATGATCTCGCGCACCAATGGTCAGGACGCCATCCCTACCACCTTTGGCCTGCATTTAACCACGTACATGATGGAACTGAGCCGTCATATCACCCGCCTGGAAGAAGCGGGCTCACGCCTGGCAGTACAGATTGGCGGTACGGTTGGCACCCTGTCAGGCTATGGTGAACAGGGTCTGGAGCTGCAGGCCAGTGTAGCAAAAAACCTTGGCCTGAAAACGCCTTCTGCCCCCTGGAACCCAAGCCGCGATACCTTTGCAGAAATAGTTCAGACGCTCGGGCTGGTTAACGCCACCTTTGGGCGCATCGCTGATGATGTGAATACCCTGGGTCGTACCCAGATTCTGGAAGTCCAGGAAGGCGAAGGCGGCGCCAGCAGCACCATGCCTCAGAAACGTAACCCGCGTGCAGCCGAATTTATGGGCGGCCTGAGTCGCATGGGCAAGATGTATAACTCAGCTGCACTGGATATGATGGGTCACACCGACACCCGCCAGGGCGCACCATGGATTCTTGAGTGGTCAGTGATTCCAGATTCATTCATGGTGACTTCCCAGTCCATCAGCCGGGCTGAACGGCTGTTTGCCAAACTGATCGTCAATAAAGACCGTATGCTGGAGAACTTCAATGCTTCCCGGAACTTTGTCATGTCTGAAGCAGTGATGAACGTACTGGCGGAAAAAATTGGTCGTGCCAGAGCCTACGACGTAGTGAAGGATGCTATCGCTAAGGCGCCAGAAGGCAGCAGCCTTGATGATATTGTGAAGAAGACACCAGCCATCAAGCAGCACCTGACTTCGAAGGAGATTCGGGAGGCCATGAATCCGGCTAACTACCTGGGTGTTGCAGAAGCTATCGTAGAACGGGCCGTTCGGGAAGTTCGTTCAGAAAGGCCGAAATATTAACGTCAGCTCAATCGAAACCTGACATGAGAGCCTACTGATAGTTAAATTCAGTTAATCACAACAGCTCAGCATCAGCAGAGCCTCTCATGTCATTGCTTTGTTTATTCTGCCCTGGTTTGGTCAGCTATACACGACGTCTAGAGCTTATGAGAGATGCGCTGCCCCCCCCTCTGAGTGTCTATCTGAAGACCTGCTGCCTGGGCCAATGTGACCGCCTCTCTTTATAGATTCTTCATCAACCGTATGTGAGCAGCCTGACTGAAGGTTCAAGTTGAAGTTAAATCATTATGCCCGGCACCTTCAATTATTCAATCACACACGGCCTTTTATCTAGCAGCCTGTCGGACTTATGCTTTCGAGCATACTCTTCATGGTAAGAGTCAGTAGAACGAGTCAAATTTTTCGATGGATTCGTGCGAATAGTTGACCTATTTAATCGAATTCATCGAGACTCTCATCCGCTTTCTAACGAAAAGTGGCCGTTCTTTCTGGAATTTAGGCCGAAATTGTCGTTAGTCCGACAGGCTGCGAGGCTCTTTCTGGATCGCTTCATATAATTGGTCACACCGAATGGCCAGCGCCCTGTCAAGATCAAGGACGCCAGAACCTTCTGCAGATCGGTGC